>JAAYFN010000084.1 GCA_012728225.1 Campylobacter sp. | reverse complement strand
ATATTGTATTATTTAGCTTTTAAACTATTTATAAAGACTCTTCATCTTTTACAACTGTTATTATGCCAACTATAAGGCTAAAAACTAAAAAGCAAGTGCTTAAATAAAAAATACCACCCAACATTTTATATTCTTTAATATATATATAAAATATTTTTTACCGCCAGCTCTCTTTTATTCTTATTTATGATTATATTTATTTTATCTTAATGTTGCATTAAAATGACTATTTTTCATTTAATAAATATATGATATAAAAAATGTTATAAGTAATCTATTTATATCTATATGATGTGTAGTTTATAAATTTTATTAACTACTGTGATTTTTATGTGATGCTCGCTAGGCTTAGTTTAGAGTGTATATTTAAAAAAAATAATAAAATAAAATTAGTATTTAAATTTAAGTTAGTTTTACTAGTAAATTTGATACTATATAACAATAGTCATATTATCATACCGTAAGGTTAAAAAAGGAGTTTATATGAAAGATGTTAGAGAGGGTATTTCCCAAAGGCTTGCTGCTGTTGAGAAACTTCCTAAACTAAAAGAGGGTTCTATAAAAGACGCTCTTATAGAAAAAGGTTTTTCTAGACGTGACTTTATGAAGTGGGCTGGAGCTATGACTGCAGCTATTGGATTGCCAAGTGCTTTTATTCCAAGTGTTGCACGAGCTGCCGAACTTGCTGATAGATTGCCTGTTATATGGCTTCATATGGCAGAATGTACAGGATGTAGTGAGAGCTTACTAAGAACCGATACACCAACTGTTGATAGTTTGATTTTTGACTATATAAGTTTAGAGTATCATGAAACCATAATGACGCCAAGTGGTTGGCAAGCTGAGGAAAATTTAGAAAATGCTATAAGCAAATATAAAGGTCAGTATATCTTAATGGTTGAGGGTGGAATTCCTGCTGGAAATAGTGAGTTTTATTTAACTGTTGGAGCACATGGGACTACTGGAGCAGAGCATTGTAGGATAGCTAGTAAAGATGCAGCGGCGATATTTGCCATCGGATCTTGTTCTAGTTTTGGAGGTATTCAAGCAGCATATCCAAACCCTACAAATTCTCAGCCACTAAGTAAAATTACAAATAAAACAGTCATAAATGTTCCAGGCTGTCCTCCAAGTGAGAAAAATATAGTTGGAAACGTTTTACACTACATACTTTTTGGAACTCTTCCAGCGCTTGATAACTATAACCGTCCTAAATGGTCTTATGGCATTAGAATTCACGATCTTTGCGAGAGAAGAGGGCATTTTGATGCGGGTGAGTTTGTAGAAAATTTTGGTGATGAAGGAGCTAAAAATGGATACTGCTTATGTAAAGTAGGTTGTAAGGGTCCATATACATTTAACAATTGTTCAAGAGAGAGATTTAATTCACATACTAGTTGGCCTATACAAGCAGGACATGGCTGTATAGGGTGTTCTGAGCCAGATTTTTGGGACATGATGGGACCATTTCATGAGCCACTTACTAACAGACTTTATAAAAGTGTGTTTGGTGGTTTAGGAGCGGATGCGGCTGCTGATAAGATAGCTATTGGAGTTCTAGGAATCACTGGAGTTGCTATCGCTGCTCATGCTGCCGTTGGTAGTGCTAAGAGATCAAGAAAGTAAAAGGAGTAGAGCATGTCACAAAAAATAGTAATAGATCCGATAACAAGGATAGAAGGACACCTAAGGGTTGACGTTGTAGTTGATGATGATAATGTTGTAACCGATGCTTATACAAGTTCAACTTTATGGAGAGGTATAGAGCAAATTGCAAAAGGACGAGATCCTAGAGATATCGGTCTGTTTATGCAGAGAATTTGTGGAGTTTGTACGTATTCTCATTATAAAGCTAGTACCATAGCTGTTGAAAATGCACTAGGCATTACACCTCCAATTAATGCTGTACTTACAAGAACTCTTATGAGTTGTGCGCTTTTTATGCATGACCATCCTGTTCATTTTTATCAACTTCATGCACTTGACTTTGTAGATATCGTAAGTGCTTTAAGTGCAGATCCTTTTAAGGCACAAGATGAAGCGTTTAAATACACAGATCTTCCTTATGCTTGTGGTGCTGATCATTTGATAGCGGTACAAAAAAGGGTTAAAGAGTTTGTAGATAAAGGAAATTTAGGACCATTTGCTAATGCATACTATGGACACGCTACTTATCATTTTACTCCAGAGCAAAATTTAATAGCGCTAAGTCATTATTTAGAATGTTTAAGAGTTCAAAGGATAGCAGCTCAGATGATGGCTGTGTTTGGAGCTAAACAACCTCACCCGCAAAGTCTTTGTGTAGGTGGAGTAACTTGTGTAATGGATATCTTAAGTCCTGCAAGACTTGGTGAGTATTTGAGTAAATTTAAGGAAATTAGCGAGTTTATAAATCGTGCTTACTATGCAGATCTTGTTATGGCGGGCAGAGTTTACTCAAAAGAGCCAAGCGTTTTAAATGATATTGGAACTCCTAATTTATGGACACATCAAGAATTTCAGCTTAGTAAAAATGAGTGGTTATTTGAAAGCGGTGTTATACTTAATGGTGATCTTAGTAAGGTTCTTGAACTTGATGAGAGTCTAATAACTGAAGAGGCAACTCATTCATGGTATAAAGATAACTCAGCTCTTCATCCTTATCAAGGTAGAGAAGAGCCAAATTATACAGGATTTAAAGTAGAAAAAACATTAAACGCACAAGGCGAAATGGTAGATACTAAAGTTTTAGATACTAAAGGTAAATACAGTTGGATAAAAGCTCCTAGATATGACGACAAGCCACTTCAAGTTGGACCACTTGCTAATATCGTAGTAAATTATGCTAAGGGAAATAAATACGTTGTTCCAGTAGTTGATAAATTCTTAAAAGATACAGGACTTCCTCTTTCAGCAGTTCTTTCAACATTAGGAAGAACAGCTTGCCGTATGATAGAGGTAAAAGTTGTTGCTGATAATGGACTTATAGCGTTTAATAACTTAGTTGAAAATATCAAAAGAGGCGACACAGAAACTGCTGCTAAGTATGGTATCAATAAAAAGAAAGAGTATAAGGGCCGATATATAGGACATGTTCCAAGAGGAACTTTAAGTCATTGGTGTAGGATAAAAGATGGTGTTGTTGAGAACTGGCAAGCAGTAGTTCCTAGTACTTGGAATGCAAGCCCTAAGGATAAAAATGGAGTTATGGGGCCATATGAGGCTAGTATTGTAGGTGTTAAGATAAATGACCTAACTCAACCACTTGAAGTTATACGTAAAATTCACTCATTTGATCCATGTATAGCTTGTGCTGTGCATGTTATGGATACTAAAGGCAATGAGTTAAGCAAGTATAAAATAGGAGTATGATATGGAACGAATAGCACATTATGAGTTTAGTAAGGGATATAGACTAACTCACTGGATAAGATTTTTTGCTATTATGGTGCTTATCGTGAGCGGTCTTTACCTAGCATATGCTTTTCAAAGTCCTAGTGTAAGTGGTGAACCGATACTGTTTTTACAAGCAAAGTGGCGTTTTGCACATATTGTGGCTGGCTTTGTAATGATAGGAGCACTTTTTTTCAAAACTTATCTTTTCTTTTTTGATAGAATGAGTAGGATAGAAAGAGTTGCTGTGAAGGATTTTATAAATCCTAAAATTTGGATACAGCAGATCGCTTATTATCTATTTTTAACAGACAAACATCCTGACTGCAAAGGAACATACAACCCTTTACAGTTTTTTGCATATGTAATTTTTTATTTAACTGCATTTTTTATCTGCTTAACAGGTGCTGTTTTGTATGTTCATGTTTATCACCAAGGTTTAGGTGGACTTTTATATGGACCAATGAGGGCAGTTGAAGCTTGGATGGGTGGTCTTGCAAGTGTTAGAGCTATTCATCATATATGTATGGATGTTATACTTGTTTTCATAGTAGCACATGTGTATATGGCAGTATTTAACGCAATTAAAGGTAAAGATGGCGGAATGGATACGGTTTTTAGTGGATATAGATTCATTAAAAAATAGAGGTAAAAAATAGGAATGAAGGTTTTAGTTCTTAGTATAGGTAACGTTCTTTTTGGCGATGAAGGCGTGGGCGTTCACTTTACGAACTATATGAAACTAAACTATAAGCTCAGGGGAGAAAATTCCCTTGAGTTTGTAGATGGTGGAACTTTGGCTATGTCTTTAACTCCAATTATAGCTGAGTTTGATAAGGTTTTAGTTATCGACTGTATAGATGCAGATAATGCAGAGGTTGGAGATGTATACTACTTCAACTATCTAGATATGCCAAATCGCATTAGCTGGCATGGTTCAGCACATGAAGTTGAGACATTACAAACTTTGAATTCTATGGAAATTTTAGGCGACTTGCCTGATACTCAAATTTTAGGTGTAGTTCCTAAACGTATCGAGCCGATGACATTTGAGTTAAGTTCTGAAATTTTAAGTGCAGTTCCAATTATGGAAAAAACTACTCTTAAATTTTTAGAAACTTTCGGATTTAAGGGCGAAAAAATATCAAATTTTAGCCTTCAAGATATAGCATATAAACATGAAAAAGGTGAAATTTGATACTAGCTTATAAATTTAACTATACACATACTAGTGGGTATTTGGCGTATTTTTTGGACTATTATGCTAAGCTTTCAGATCTTAGATATAGTATAAATTTTAGTGGCAATGAGTTAACTCTTTGTGTGGACGCAGATGAAGATGAGCTCCTTAAATTTAGTGATGATAATATGGTGCTTGTGCCAAATTCTGTCTTTTTGGAGCAAAGTACTGTCGAGGTTTTAGATGATATGCTTGAAAATAACTTTGAAATACCAAAAGAAAAATTTAGCGCTATAACACCATTTTCTATCAAAAATTTTTGTCAAAATGAGTACGGAATTTTAAGTGAAATTTCACTTTTTAAAGATGGTAAATTTATAAAAGTTGATAGTGAGAATTTTGATGATTTACTTGAGTTTTGCTATCGCAATTTATTTCATAATCAACTTCTTAAATTTAGGAACTCATTGGGAGAATTTGAGATGGTAAGTGGGCTAAATTTTAACAGTACTTTTATCATGCCAACTAGTTTTTTATCGCTAAATAAAGCTTTTATTGCTGATGAAAAAACACTTATTACTTTAGCTAGTTTCGAAAAACCAGTCGTAGACTTAAAAATTAGTTCAGTTTTTAGAGATAACCATCCAGATACTCCTAAATTTCATAGCGTTAAAGGTGCGAGTGATTTATTTATCTTTAAACTTTTAGCTAAACTTTATGAAAACAACCTCTTTTTTGTAAGTGTTAGTGCAAATTTTAAACCATTTAAAGTTTTAATTTTAGATGATGAAATTTTAACACTAAATAATGGTGAATTTGATCTTGTTGAAGTAGCTGGTGATATCGTTATAAAAGATGGGATTTATCATAAAAATGGAGCAAAATTATTAAAATTTAGAGAATTTGATAGTTTTTTGCAGATAAAAGATGAAATTTTAAGTGATGAAATTGGCGCTAAATTGTATTTAAATTTCAGTGCAAAGAGTAAGTTTCCTAGTGATGAAATCGTTTTAAACGATACATTTGTAGCTATTTTAGATATTGTGTCAAAGGTTCTTTTTGGTAAAGATTATACTTATTTGATAGAGTGTGCAAATAGTTTCTTAGGTAAAAAAGGCCCAAGTATTGACTGTTTGATAGAAGATGGTAAATTTGACACATTAAAATTTATTCGTTCAGGTATGAGCTTTAAACTTGCAGGAATAGAAGATGAAGTGCTTAGTTTTGGTTATTTAGAAAGCTTAGTTCAGTTTCTAGATGACTATCTGTGTGAACTTCAAGGCGAGATAAATTTTACAACTATTGTCATAAAAGATGAAATTTTTAGAACTAAAGCCGGTATAAATTTAGCTAAAACTTTACTTAGTAAAAGTTTAAATCCAAAATTTTCATTATATGACTAAGATATCGATTTATGGAGCAGTTCAAGGCGTTGGTTTTCGTCCGTTTATATATAAAGTAGCGCACGCTTTAAATCTTAAAGGCGAAGTTTATAACGATAGTGAAGGGGTAAAAATCATCCTTGATGACTCTCATTTAAATGGTGATATAGATAAGTTTTTAAACGTCTTAAAGAAGGACTTGCCATCACTTGCTAGAGTAGATAAAATCATAATTAAAGAGATTAAAAACAGCACTAATGTTAAAAGTTATGATAAATTTAGCATTAGTAAGTCAAAAGAAGGTTCTAAATTTAGTCCTATTTTGCCTGATTTTGCACTTTGCAAAGAGTGCAAAGATGAATTTTATGATCCAAAAAATCGTCGATATATGTATCCTTTTATGAGTTGTACAAATTGTGGACCAAGACTATCTATCATCAAAAGCTTACCTTATGATAGAGCAAATACTACAATGAACGAGTTTGATCTTTGTGATAAATGTTATGACGAATACACAAACCAAGGAGATCGACGTTTTCACGCTGAGCCAATTTCTTGCTTTAAATGTGGTCCAAATTTAGTTCTTAAAAGTGCTGATAGCAAAGTATTAGCAAAGAGCAATGATACGTTAAAGCTTGCCTCCAAGCTTTTAAAGAGTGGTAAAATTTTAGCCATAAAAGGGCTTGGTGGCTTCCACTTAGTTTGTGATGCGCTAAACAGTGAAGCTATTTCTAAACTTAGAAAGCGAAAGCATAGGCCAACCAAACCATTCGCCTTAATGTGCAAAGATAGCGCTATGGCAAGTATATACGCTAAAATTTCTAAAAGTGAAAAAGATCTTTTAGAGAGCAAAGTTGCGCCGATAGTTTTACTTGAAAGTAAAGATAAACTTCCTATAAATTTAGCACCAAATTTAGGTAAAGTTGGTATATTTTTAGCGCCTACATCTCTTCATCTTCTGCTTTTTGAGTATATAAATTCCCCACTTATCGCAACAAGTGCAAATTTAAGTGGTGAACCTATCATTTGCAACGAAGATACTTTAGTTAAAAAACTAAAAGGTGTTTTTGACTACTATCTAGATAATGATCGAGAAATCATCACTCCAAGTGACGACTCTTTGTCTTTTATAGTAGATGAAAAACCACTATATTTAAGAACTAGTAGAGGAATAATGCCAAAAATAGAGTTTAGTAAATTTACTCAAAAAGGTGTTTTTCTAGCTCTTGGTGCTGAGATGAAGTCTCAGTTTGTTATATATAAAGATGGGCTTATTATAAGTTCGCCATATATTGGAGATCTTAAAAATGTGGCAAATTTTGAACGTTTTTTAGCGGTTTTAGATATTTTTGTTAAAGCTTATGATTTAAAGTTTGATGCGATTATAGGAGATTTGCATCCTGATTTTATCCACACTAAATATTTTGAAAATTTAGGATATAAAGTTGATAAAGTTCAGCACCATTATGCTCATTTGCTATCAAATTTATATGAAAATAAGCTTATCGGAGGTGAGTTTTTGGGCTTTAGTTTTGATGGAACGGGATATGGAAGAGATGCTAAAATTTGGGGAGGTGAAGTGATGAGATTTAATACTTCTGGTTTCGAGCGAATTTATCACTTTGATGAGTTTTTACTCCTTGGAGGAGACAGAAGCATAAAAGATATCTCTCGTCTTGCTTATGCAATTTTTAAAAAATACTCTCTTGATATTTCGGCTTTAAATTTAAGTTTTGATAGCTTGCTTGATCAAATGTATGATAAAAAGATAAATTCTTTTTATACAACTTCACTTGGGAGGATATTTGATGCATTTTGTGTTGTTGTTTTAGGTCTTAAAACCGTTACATATGAAGCAGAAGCCGGATCTATGATAGAGAAATTTTACGACTCAAACATAAAACAAAGCTATAAATTTACTTTTCAAAATGGTATTATAGAGTATAAAGATGCATTTTTAGGTGCACTTAGTGATGATAAATTTAGTGCTTGCACAAAATTTATAAATGGTTTGGCTGATTTGGTGTTAAATATCGCTTTAAAAGAGCGTTTAGATGTTGTTTTAAGTGGTGGTGTGTTTCAAAATCAAGCATTAGCAAATGCTATATCAAAAAAGCTTAAAAATAGTGACATTCCTTACTATTTTAATCGTGAAATTCCAACAAATGATAGTGGTGTTGCAATGGGGCAGTTAGTTTGGTATTTGTCAAATTTAGCTACAATAAACAAAGGTTTAAAATGATAGATAGTGGCTGGATCTTTAGAAAATTTGATGAAATTTTATATGATAGTGTAATTTCAGACTTTATTTAATGAGTCTAGAAATTTAGTTTATAAATAGATTAAGAGAATATAATTAAAATATAAGAAATCTTAAAAGGAGATAAAATGTGTAAAGATTGTGGATGCAGTATAGGTGCAAGTGAACATGAAAAAGCTCATAGTCATGATCATCCAACGCTAAATGAGAGTAAAACAGTTGAAGTTGTTACTAAAATTTTGAGTGAAAATGACCATGAAGCAGCTCACAACAGAGCTCATTTAGATGAGAAAAATATCTTGTGTATAAACCTTATGAGTAGTCCTGGAGCAGGTAAAACAACGCTTTTAGAAGCTACTATAAAGTCAGCTCTTTTTAAGATAGGTGTTGTAGAAGGTGATCTTGAAACTAACCGTGATGCAGATCGTATAGTAGCAGCTGGAGCTCCAGCTCATCAGATAACAACTGGTCAAACATGCCATTTAGATGCATTTATGGTACATAAAGCTCTTCATGCTTTGCCATTAGATGATTTAGAGTTAGTTTTTATAGAAAATGTTGGGAATTTAGTATGTCCGGCTAGTTATGATGTTGGCGCTCATTTAAATGTCGTACTTTTAAGTACGCCTGAAGGAAGCGATAAGATATCAAAATATCCAGTTATGTTTAGAACTGCTGATCTTGTAGTTATTACAAAAGGTGCAGCTAGGGAGATGTTTAATTTTGATTCGCAAGAGGCGATAAATGCACTTCGCAAACTTAATCCAAGATCTGATATCATCGAGCTTGATAGTTTAAGTGGGGAAGGTTTAGACAAGTGGTTAAACTACTTGAAATTTAAATTGGAGTTAAGATAATGTGTTTGAGTATACCTTCAAAAGTTATAGAAATAGATGAGAATAATTTTGCAATAGTTGAAACTCTAGGAGTTAAAAGAGGTGTGAGTTTAGATCTTATCGGTGAGCCTGTTAGTGTGGGCGAATATGTGCTTATACATGTTGGTTTTGCTATGGAGAAAATTGATACAAAAATAGCTGAGGATTCAATTAAAATGTATAGTCAGATCGCCAAAGATATGGAAGATGGAACTATTTTAGAAGATGAAGGAAATACAGGTAAATTTGAATGAAACTCATAGACGATTTTAGAGATCCAAAAATACTTCTAAGTTTATCAAAGTTAGTTCGCCGTGAGAGTGCAAATTTTAGTAAAGAGTTTAATATCATGGAGGTTTGCGGTGGGCATACTCACTCTATTATGAAATTTGGGCTAAATAAACTTGTAGGCGATAAGATAAACTTTATCCATGGTCCGGGTTGTCCTGTGTGTGTGATGCCAAGAAGACGTATAGATGAGGCTATTAAGCTATCTGGGATGAGTGAAGTTATCCTTTGTACTCTTGCTGATATGATGAGAGTGCCAGGAAGTGATAGTAGTTTGCAAATTGAACGAGCAAAAGGGGCAGATATAAGAGCTCTTTATTCGCCTCTTGATGCACTTGATATCGCCAAAGAAAATCCAGATAAAAAAGTGATTTTCTTTGCTATTGGGTTTGAAACTACAACGCCAATGAGTGCAATTTTAGTAGATAAAGCGATAAATTTGGGAGTTAAAAATCTCTATTTTCACATCAATCATGTAACAGTTCCAGCACCTGTAAGTTTACTACTTAGTGACCCAAAAAATAAAATAGACGCTCTTCTTGGACCAAGTCATGTTAGTGTTATCATAGGAACTAAAGCTTATACTGAGATATCCCAAAAGTATAAAAAACCCATAGCTATAAGCGGTTTTGAGCCAGTTGATATAATGGACTCAGTGTTAAATTTAGTTCGTCAACACAAAGATAAAAGTTTCAAAATTTACAATCAATATTCAAGAGTTGTCAAAGAATGTGGCAACCAAAAAGCTTTAAATTTGATAGCTAAATACTTCACTCCTTGTAGCTTTGAATGGCGAGGACTTGGCAAGATAGAACAAAGTGGATATGAGTTAAAGAGTGAGTTTTCGCATATTGATGCAAGGAAAGTTTTTGATTGTTCGGTACAGAGCAAGCCTGAAAATAGAGTTTGTATATGTGGGGATATATTAAAAGGTCACAAAAAGCCAAAAGATTGTAAGGTTTTTGCTAAAGTTTGCACGCCTTTAAATCCATTAGGCTCATGCATGGTTAGTAGTGAGGGAGCTTGTGCAGCCTACTATAAATATGCAAAAGGAGAGTTATGAAAGAAGATAGGGTGCTTTTAAGCCACGGTGGTGGTGGTGAAGAGATGTCAGAGCTTATAGATAATATGATATTTAAAGCTTTTGATAGTGAAATTTTAGAGCAAAGAAATGATGCGGCGATCCTTGAAAATTTAGCTTTTACTACTGATTCTTACGTTGTTACACCACTTTTTTTTAGTGGTGGAGATATTGGTAAAATAGCAGCTTGTGGGACTATAAATGATCTTGCTATGGTTGGAGCAATGGCTAAGTATCTTAGTTGTTCGCTTATTATAGAAGAGGGTTTTTTGATTAGTTATTTAAAGATTATCTTAAATTCTATGGCACAAGTTTGTAGAGAGAACTGTGTTAAGATAGTTTGTGGTGATACAAAAGTCGTTCCAAAAGGTAAATGTGATGGACTTTTTATAAATACAAGCGGGATAGGTGAAATTTATAAAAGTCCTATAAAAACTGAAAATTTAGAAGTTGGAGCTAAAGTCTTACTAAGTGGTGACATAGCAAGACATGGAAGTGTTATTATGGCAGCAAGAGATGAGATAAATATGTCAAGTAATCTTAAAAGTGATTCTAAAAGCTTAAAACCAGTTGTAAAAGCTCTTCTTGATGAGGGTGTTATCCCGCTTGCGATGCGTGATGCGACTCGTGGAGGAGTAAGTGCGGTGTTAAATGAGTGGGCTAGCTTTAATGGTGTGGAAATTTTGGTTAAAGAGCGTGATATAAAGATAAGTAATGAAGTTGCAGGAATTTGTGAACTTTTAGGTTTTGAGCCTTATGATCTGGCTAATGAAGGTACTTTTGTATTAGCTGTAAAACCCCAAGATGAAGAAAAAGCGTGTGAAATCTTAAAGAGTTTTGATAGTAATGCTGGTCAAATAGGCGAGATTACAAACAGATTAAAAGGTAGAGTTATACTTGAGAATATTTACGGTGTAACGCGTTTTTTAGAGCCACCAAAAGGTGAACTTTTGCCAAGAATTTGTTAAGGAATGGTTGTATGCATGAGTTATCTATCGTTATCGATCTAGTTGATCTTTGTGAAAAAAACTTAAATTCACATAAAAATGCCTCAAAAATAGAGGAGATTATCATTAAAATAGGGCGTTTAAGTGGTGTAGAAAGTCACTATCTAAGAAGTGCATACTCAGTTTATAAAACAGGCACAGTTTGTGAAAATGCGACATTAACTATACATGAACAAGAAGTTATCGTAGTTTGTAAAGAGTGCGTGACAAAAAGTGAGCTTAAGAAATTTGAGTTTATATGTCCAAACTGTAAGTCACAAAATTTAGAAGTAATAGATGGTGAGGATATGTATCTAATGAGCATGGTTATATCTTAAAACGACTTAAAATGCCCTAGAAGCTATTTTGTATATAAAGCAGGGCGGGATTACTTTAATAAAAGCTCTTAAAGCTTAATTTAGAGCTTTATCAATTTACTTTAAAATTATTAAAAATTAAATAAAACTTATAAAATAGATTTACATATACTGATACATAGAAATTTACAAAAACTTCCAAAATACATATTTTAATATGAAATTTTTTATGGATAAGTTTAAAATTATCAAAAGGTAAAGGTAGCAAATAACTATATATCTTAATTTAAAGATATTTATTTCTGCTAAAAATAGAGTGTTTATAATAGTTTGAAAATTACAGTTTTCAATACAAATTATATAAAAAAGTAGAACTTTGACTTTTAATCATATTTCCTTGCATATTAAAATACATAAAATTTAGTAATAATTAAAAATTAGTATCAAAACAACAAAATGAAAGTTTAAATCTCTTATTGCAGTAAAATAATTCATATTTTAAATATAAGTGTTTTTTGTTAGCTATGTTATTTAATAGTTGATTTATGATAATAAAGCGTTTAAAAGTGCTGATGTTTTATCAATCATTCATTTGTGGATAGTTGTATAGTTTAACTTTTCCGCTTCTTTGAGTGATGTTGTTGAAAGAATTTGTATTAAATTCTATTGCAAATAGCGCACAAGTTGGCAAATTCCCTATAACTGAGTCACTTAAAATTTCACAAACTTCAGTTATTGCTGGGTTGTGTCCTATTATAAAGATTTCTTGACCGCCCTCTTTTAAATTCAAAATAAAATTTAGTAATTTTTGACCATCAAATTCATAAAGTTCATCACTTTCAACAAGATTTATATCTAAATTTAACTTCTCAGCTATAATTTTTGCTGTGCTTAATGCTCTAATTGCACTACTTGTATAGATCGCATCAGGTGATATTTTTAAAGAATTTAAAATTTCACCAAGCGCTTTAGCATCAACTATTCCTTTTTTGTTAAGTGGCCTTAAAAAATCACTCGGAACATCTTTTTTAGCTTTTGCATGTCTTATAAAATATATTATTTTCAACTTAAAATTCCCTCCAGTTTTTTATAGTTTATTTTTAAGCACCCTGCTTTTTGTCTAGCATCTTTATTTTGTCCTTTAAACTTAAACATTTTATCAAATAAATACTATGAAAGATATTAATTGTATCTGTTTATAAAATTTTGTATATCTGTATACTTAAATTTGATATAATGGTAATTAAAATTTTACCAAAAGGAGAAAAGATGAAAAGTAATAAAACAAAAGCTTTTTTAATGAGTAGTTCTAGTTATAAAGATAGTGGGTATTTGGTTCACTCTAAGGAGTGGATTTTAGACTTGCTTAGAGGATATGGACTTAAAGATAATGATGAAATACTATTTATTCCGTATGCTGGTGTGAGCCGAACAAATGATGAGTATGTGGATAAAGTAAAGGGCTGTTTGGGGCTAAATTTTATAGGACTTCATAAATTTGATGATAAAATATCAGCTATTAAAAACGCAAAAGCTATCTTTGTTGGAGGTGGTAATACCTTCATGCTTTTACATGAGCTTTACAGGCTTGAACTAATGAACGCTCTTAAAGATGCTGTGTTTGGTGGGACGCCCTATTTTGGCTGGTCAGCTGGTGCAAATATCGCGGGCAAAACTATGATGACAACAAATGATATGCCTATCATAATGCCAAAAAGCTTTGATGCGTTAGCTATTTTCCCTCACCATATAAATCCTCACTTTATAAGTGGCAAGATACCAGGACATAATGGCGAAAGCAGAGAAGAGAGATTTAAAGAGTTTCTTTTGGTTAATAAAACTGAAAAGATATACGCTCTACCTGAGGGAACTGCACTTAAAATTTCAGGCACTAAATGTAAACTAGTAGGTCACGCTAATGCTTTAGTTTTTGAGTATGACAAAGAACCTAGCGTGATAGAGGTTGACAAGAGTTTTGAAATTTAAAAGGAGATATTATGGATATAGTAGATAGATTTATAAATTACACTAAAATCAATACAACAACTGATGCTAAAAAGGGAGCTGAAGGTATAATACCGTCAAACCCTACTGAGCTTGATCTAGCAAATTTAGTTGCTAAAGAGTTAAAAGAGATAGGTTTAAAAGATGTTAAAGTTAGAAACACAGCTATAACTACAGCGGTTTTAGAATCAAACTCTAGCAAGAATTTACCAAGCATAGTGTTTTTTGCTCACCTTGATACAAGTGCTGAACAAAAAAGAGATACAAAAGCTAAAATCACCAAATATAGTGGTGGAGATATACATTTAGGTGCTGATATTTATCTAAAAGAGGGTGAATACCCAGAGCTTAGAAATTATATAGGCGATGAGATCATTACAACTGATGGAACGAGTCTTTTGGGCGCTGATGATAAAGCTGCTATCGCTGCTATAGTAAACGCTTTAGAGTACTTTACCAAAAACCCTGAGATTGAGCACGGTAAAGTAACTATATGCTTGCTCCCAGATGAAGAGCAAGGACTAAGAGGTGCAAAAGCTCTAGATATAAATGAGATAGATGCTGATTTTGGTTACTGTTTGGATTGTTGTGAGATAGGAGAGTTTGTCTATGAAAATTGGAATGCAGGAAATGTTATCGTAACATTTCACGGAGTATCAGCTCATCCTATGAATGCAAAAGGAAATTTAGTAAACTCACTTCTTTTAGCTCATAAATTTATCTCTATGCTTCCTGCAGGCGAAGCACCTGAATATACAGAAGGTAAGGAGGGATATTACTGGGTTAAAGAGTTAAGTGGAAATAGTGCTAAAACAGTACTAAAACTAGATATAAGAGAATTTGATGAGAAAAAGTATCATGAGCGTATGGAGTTTTTAACCGCTCTTACTAACTCTTGCCAGGCTATATGGGGAAAAAGAAGTGTAGAAATAGAGCTTTCAGATAGATATAAAAATGTAGCAAACTACTTAAATCCTACTCATAGAGCGATCACTTTAGCTAGTAGTGCATATCAAAATTTAGGCATAGAGATGAAAGCTAGGTCGATGCGTGGTGGTTATGATGGTGCGGTGATTTCAGAAAAAGGTATAGCGTGCCCAAATATATTTACAGGTGCTCATAATTTTCACTCTATTTATGAGTATATGCCTATTAAATCCTTAAAAGCAGCTAGTGATGTAGTAAAAGAGATAATAAAGCTAAACGCTATTTAGATAAGATTAGGTTGTACTTTTTGCAGTACAACCTATAAAATTATAGTAAAAAGAATGCTATAAATAGTACTCCAATTACAGAACCAAGAACTGTTCTTTTTGCTATATGAAACGGATTTGCTCCAGCAAGACCAGCACAAACTATACAAGCACCCGCAATAGGTGAAGCTGTTCTACCAAGTGCTCCTGATATAGCAGCTAACATACCAAGAGTTGCTTGATCAAAACCAAGCTCATGCGCTTTAATTGTAATAGCCTCATTAAATGCAAAAGTTGCCGCATCTCCAGAACCTGTGATTATACCCATTAAAAATGGTATAAAAGTTCCGCCAAATTTCACATATTCTTGCTCATTTTTAAGAATCTCTATAATCCAATCTATCGCACCACAAGCTTTAAGACCTGCAACAAAAACTGTCGCTGCTATGATGATACCGATAATATTTGCGTACGCTGAACCCATGCCGTTAAAAAACTCTTTTGTTATGTTTTGAGGATTTGTCACAGTAACAAAAAGCGAGACAATAGCACCATGTATCATAGCTTCAGCTACTCCCATTTTTGTCCATGTAAGTCCGGGTAAATTACCAAGAGAGGTACCGCCGATTATAAGAACAACAAGAGGAACCACAGGCATAATAGCATATAGATAATTTACTTTAAAATCTTCTTTATTTTCATTTGATGCACCACCCACATTTCCGCTTGTAGTACCGTCACTGTTAAGTAGATAGTTTGTGCCTTTGTTGTAGTCTTTAAGTACAATAGCTACAACAGTAAGGCATACCATCATTATAATAACAGCAGACACTGTGTTTGGAATTTGAACAGCTATAACTTGTTGGACTGTGTAAGCTGGATCAGTAGCTTTTACTATATCAGTTACGTATACGTTGTGTGCACTTCCAGGGCTTAGTGTAGCGCCAAAAGTTCCAGCAAATACTGCTGCAGCTGCCATAGCCGGTCTGATTCCAGCTGCCATTAAAAGCGGGATAAGAGTAGCGCCAACTGCTGCAGAACAACCTGCTGCTGATGGTATAGCGATATTTATAAGAGAAGTAAGTAGTACTGTAATAGGGACAAGTAGTATTCCTAAATTTCCAAGTGGCTTAGTAAGAGCATTTACTAGATGTTGATCACAGCCTGTAAATTTCATAACCCAAGCAAAACCCATGCTCGCACAGATTGCTTTTATAAGGCCAGCTTTTGTCATTGCGTTAGTAAACTCAGTTAGAGCAAGCATAGGTTGAAGAGCTAATAAGCAAAGTATAAAGCCAGCACCTAACAAAACCGTCCTAGTTTCGTACTTTTTAACTAATAATACAATTACTGCTATAATACCAACTAGTGCTAATATCAAATATAAAGTCTGCATTTTTTTTCCTTTATTTATTTCCATTTATAGCATAAGCTGAGCGTACAAACACATCGACTCCTGCTAGCATAGAATTTTCATCTATATCAAATTTTGAGTTGTGGTGACCTGCACTAAGAGTAGTTCCTACCATTAGATAGCCACTTTTACCGCCGCTATTTTTAACCGAGTGCATGAAGTGAGAGAAATCCTCACACGCACCAAAATCTAACTCTTTGACTATTTTACTATCATCTATAAAAGGTGACTCTTTTGCAGCTTGATAGTAAATTTCAGTTACTTCTATGTCGCTATCTCCACCAGCTGTGCCTCCTGTTTTTTCTATTTTATACTCAACGCCGTAAGCTTTACTAACGCCTTCAACTATATCTATACATCTTGCTAGCATAAATTCATTTAGTTCTGTTGTTTCACCTCTTGTTTCACAAAGCAAATGAGCGTTTGGAGCGATAACATTTCTACCCTCACCTGCTCTTAAAACGCCAACATTTACTCTAGTAACACCGCCTGCATGTCTAGTGATGCCGTGCATATTTAGAGCCATTTGAGCTCCTGCTAGAAGAGCGTTTCTACCTTCTTGTGGTGCTCCTGCTGCGTGAGCTGTTTCTCCTTTTAGCTTAACATCAAATTTGCTAGTAGCTAAAAGCTTGTTTGTGCCACATATCATACCGCCCATATCAGTAGCTTGAAAACCAATATGTCCGCCAAGAAGATAGTCTATGCCATCACAAACCCCTGCTGCCTCCATACCGACAGCACCTCTTGTACCCTCTTCTGCAGTTTGGAAGATAAAGCGGAATTTTCCATTAAATTTATCTAAATTTTCAGATATAATCTTAGCTACATTTAGTCCCATTGTGATATGTGAGTCATGACCACAAGCGTGAGTTATCCCGTCTATATCGGCACGAAAACCCTCTCTTACTGGTCTGTGAGAATTATCTTTTGACTCCGTAACATCAAGGCCGTCTATATCAAATCTAAAAGCTACTAACTTTCCAGGCCTACCCGTATTTATTTCAGCAACAAGCCCTGTTAGCCCATCTTCCATAACATCAAGGTATTTTTGTTGTTCGCTATTTAGTAAAGTTTTAGCTCTTTTAATAGCCTCTTCGCAAGCTTCTTTTGTACCAAGCCCTTGTCTAGCATCTGGTTTTACAACTTCACGACCCATTTTAAGCGTGTAGCCAAGTTTTGACATCTTATCAGCGATAACCGCTGTTGTAAAGAATGTAAACCATCCAGTTTCAGGGTGTGAGTGAAAAAAACGCCTAGTTTTTATCATTTTATCCTTTAAAGATTGAACTTTTTTTGCTATATCATCCATTCTTTCTCCTTTGTTAAATGAATTTATCCTATTATAACTAAACTAAACTTAATTTTACTTAATTAGGTAAAATTAAGTTTACTTTATAAATAGTTTATTTTATAATAAATTTAATTTTTAAAAAGAGTTTTTATACGTAAAATTGTGCTACTTTTATCGCTAAGTCTTGCTTTAGCTTTTACTAAGCCAACAGTGTATATTTTATAAACTAGCGGAACCGTTGTAAGAGTTGGTAAAAAGCGAAATATCAGGAGTTTATAAAGCAGGCTTGCTTGCGGTTGATACGCTTATAGATGTAGTTCCTCAAATGAGAGATCTTGCAGATATTAAGGATGATCAGTTTTCAAATATCGCATCAACAAATATTTGGATAAAACTTTCTCAGTGAGTTAATGAGCTTTTATCAAGTGATGGTATAGATGGTATAGATGGTATAGTTATCACTCATAAACAGATACTATGGAGAAGAGTGCTTATTTTATAAATTTAGTAGTTAAATAGCGAAAAACCTGTAGTTCTTGTTGGTGTGATGCGTTTAGCTTCATCAATGAGTGATGATAGGCCTATGAATTTATATAACGCTGTATGTAGCTGTTGGCTAAGATAGGCAAAATAGAGGTTTTTAGTAGCTTTAAACGATGAATTGACTCTACAAGAGAGGTGATGAAAACCAAAACTAGCAATGTCACAGCGTTTAACTTACCAAATTTTGGCAAGATAGGAAGTGTTAATTACGGTATAATTTGCTATAAACCCATACATCTAAGAGTAAATTTAGCTTATTAAGGCTTGAAAGCTTGTCTGGAGTTGATGTGATTTACTCTTATGTTGGCGATGATGAGTTAAGGCTGTGGTAGATAGTGGAGCTAAAGGGATAGTTTTGGTAACGGAAATTCTTCAGATCCAATGCTAGATACTGTGGTGAAGGTTAGCAAAAATGGTGTGATAATAGCAAGAAGTAGTAGAGTAGGAAGTGGATCTATTAGTATAAATGCAGTAGTCTATGATGAAAAACATGGGTTTGTTATTGCTGATATGTTAAATCCTCAAAAAGATAGAGTTTACTGATGTTAGCTTTAACTAAAAGCCTCGATAGAGCCATAATCCAGGAGATATTTAATAACTATTAAGAAGATTTAAGCCCCTTAAAAAGGGCTTAAATTTGTTAAATAAGCTACTCATTTGCTAAATCAAGCATTGTTTTTGCTAAAATTTCAGTCGCTTTTACTGCATCACTAAAACTAATACTCTCTTCTATGTTGTGACTGATCCCATCTTTACACGGGATAAAAAGCATACCTACTTTAGATGCAACCCCTTCCATATGCATAGCATCATGCCCTGCTCCGCTTGGCATTTTAAGAGTTTGTATGTTTAGTTTATCAGCATTTTTCTCAAGTAAATTTATAGTATCAGAGTCAAGTTTTACAGGAGTATCGTTTGTAAGCTCTTTTATATCATAAGTTAGACCTTCATCTGTTGCTAAATTTAAAGCGTAATCGCGAAGTTCTAAATTTAGTGAGTTAAGATCGTCTTTATCTATATCGCGTAGATCAACGCCAAGAGTAACACTTCCAGGTATCACATTTAAAACTCCTGGAATCGCTTTAGCATAACCAACTGTAGCTACAGCTGTAGCTCTTTTGCTTGCTAAACTTTCAGTTTGTAAAATTACTTTGCTTGCTGCAACAAGAGCGTCTTTTCTCATATTCATAGGAGTTGCTCCACTGTGATCAGCTCGCCCGTTTATTGTTAATTCAAAGCGAATCGGTGCAGCTATACCAGTTACTATGCCAACGGGAATTTCGCTTTCTTCCAAAACTCTGCCTTGCTCGATATGAAGCTCTAAATAACTATGAAAATGAGTATCTTTAAGGACTGAGTTTTGAATATTTTGTGGGTTAAGTCCGAAATTTTGCATCGCGTCATAAAGGCTTATATCATTATCGTCTTTTAGTTTTTTTATACCTTCAAGACCGAGTTTTCCGCTTACTATTTTACTGCCAACAGTAGCCATTTTAAACCGACTTGACTCCTCGCAAGCAAAGACAATAAGCTCAAGTGGTCTTTTAAAACTTGCACCACTTTCGTAAATACAGCGTATCGCCTCTAAACCCGCCATAACACCCAAAGTGCCGTCATATGGACCGCCGTTTGGAACGCTGTCAATGTGTGAGCCAACACTTACTGAGGGTAAATTTGGATTGCTTGCACCTTTGCTAAATTTAGCAAAAATATTGCCAACTTCATCAACTTTTGTCTCACAATCTTTAAGAAGTGAAAAAAGATATTCTCTAGCTTCTTTATCCTCTTTACTATAAGCTAGGCGAGTTATACCACCACCTTGCAAAGCTCCAAATTTAGATATCTGTCTAAATTCACTTTCAAATCTTTTTGTATTTACCATTTTAACTCCTTAAAGATATTTCACTCCATTCTAGCCAAAAAAAGTAAAGTTTAACTTCCCAATGCTCTAAATTTAAAAGCATTGGGGTATAAAAAAATGAAATTTACGCTTTAGGATGAGTCATTTCGCGAGGCACGACGTATTTGTCAAACTCCTCAGCAGTTAAAAATTCTAAATTTATAGCCTCCTCTTTTAGACTTGTGCCATTTTGATAAGCTGTTTTAGCGATAAGTGCAGCTTTTTCGTAGCCTATATATGGATTTAGTGCAGTTACAAGCATAAGTGAATTGTCTAAATTGCTTTTGATACGGCTTAAATTTGGAGTGATGCCATCTATGCAATTTTTTCTAAAGCTATCCATTGCATCGCTTAAAATTTCTACTGACTCAAGAAAGTTATGAATAATGACAGGTTTATAAACATTTAATTCAAAATTTCCTTGACTTGCAGCAAAGCTTATAGTTGTATCATTGCCGTAAACTTGTGCTACTACCATACTTACCGCCTCACACTGAGTTGGGTTTACTTTGCCTGGCATGATAGAACTTCCAGGTTCATTTGCAGGTAAATTTATCTCTCCAAGGCCTGATCTTGGACCACTTGCTAGCCATCTGATATCATTTGCTATTTTAAGTAGATTTGCACTTAAAGCTTTTAAAGCTCCACTTGCAACGACAAAAGCATCATGACTTGTTAAGGCATGAAATTTGTTAGGTGAACTTACGAATTTTATACCTAGATATTTGCTTATCTCATTACTTACCATTTCTCCAAATTTAGGATGAGAGTTAAGACCAGTACCAACAGCAGTTCCGCCGATAGCTAATTCATTTAGTGTGGTAAGGCTGTTTGTAAGGTTTTCTAGGTTATGTTCAAGCATGGATCTGTATCCACTAAATTCTTGACCTAAAGTAAGAGGTGTGGCATCTTGAAGATGAGTTCTACCTATTTTTACGATGTCTTTAAATTCTTCTTCTTTTTTGCGAAAACTATCGGTAAGTTTTTTAAGAGATGGGATAAGAAAAGTATTTATTTCATAACAAGCTGCTACATGCATAGCTGATGGAAATGTATCGTTTGAGCTTTGAGCTTTGTTAACATCATCGTTTGGATGAACTAACCTTTTTTCTCTAAAGTCTGTTCCTAAAATTTCAGTAGCACGGTTTGCTATGACTTCATTTAAGTTCATATTTGTCTGCGTACCACTTCCTGTTTGGTAGATGACAAGTGGGAACTCAGAGTCAAATTTTCCACTTTCTATCTCTTTACAAGCTTGCATAATAGCATCGGCTTTTTGTTTATCAAGTTTGCCAAGTTCGGCATTTACTTTAGCAGCAGAGCTTTTTAGTGTAGCATAAGCACGGATAAGGCTTTTAGGCATTAAGCTTTTGCCGATTTTGAAATTTTCGAAACTTCTTTGAGTTTGTGCCCCCCAATAGCGTTCATTAGGAACTTTGATCTCGCCCATAGTATCTTTTTCTATACGATAATCCACATTATGTCCTTTTTAAAAATTTTTTTTATATTATAGTTAATTCTTAAATTTTAAGTTAAGATATGGTTTTTGTTACTTTGACATACCAGCTTCGATTAAAAACTGACTTGCATGATAAGAAATTTTACGTATTTTGTCATAATTTGCGTAACTTAAAACAAGCTCATCTTTAGCTCTAGTAACTGCTACATAAAAAAGTCTTCTTTCTTCTTCTATACTTCCACCCATTGACATTAGTTTTGTGTTTGGAAAACGGTTTTGTGCAAGATCGACTATGAAAACAAGGCTAAACTCAAGACCTTTACTAGCATGTACACTTAGTAAATTTACACCCTCACCTTCGCTTATTTCGCTACTTCCAAGGGTTAAAAAGTTATAAAAACTATCTAAAGAGCTATACTCTTTAGCCATATTTAGTAAAATTTCAGCTTTTTGGTAAATTTCAACTCTTGCATCTTTTAAAATTTCTTGATCTATTTTCTGGTTTTTCATAGTTGCTCTTTTAGATGCTATTTCGTTTACAATAGTAGCATACGCACGTGAGCGTGAAATTTCACGTAGTATTTGGGTTGAGCTTTTTTGAATATTTATATTGCTGTATAGTTCGTATAGTTTATCAAGCAGTTCTGCTCCGCCATCACTGAGTTTTTCATATTTAAGGGCTGGATGAGAGTTGAATTTAGTACTTACTTTGGTGTTAAATTTTGATGTATCACCTAAGAGATCAAACTCATCAAAAAGCCCTAGTTGGTAGTTTTTACGTTTTGGTTTATATATACAAACACTACTATCTGGTTTTAAAAGTCCTTTTAATGTATCTCCATGACCGAGCAAATTTAGCGCCTCATAAATCTCTTTTGCAACTGCACTTCCTACGCCTTTTGCATACTCAAAAACCTGCATAAAAGCCATCAGATCTTTTGGGTTTAGTAAAATTCCCATTAAATTTATTAGAGCTTTTATCTCTTTGCTTTCAAAAAAACTTCCCGAACCTCTTCTTTTGGAATTTATACCTTGCTGTTTTAAAGCTGCTTCTATCCCATCTGCACTTGAGTTGTTGCGGAAAATTACTGCTATATTGTCATTTTTGTAACTGCTATCTTTGATTATGTTTGCGATGTTTTGATATTGTGAATAAAGCTCATCAAAAACAAGCAGACGTGGTGCTTTGAAATTTCCATCTCTGTTAACAACTAACTTTTTATCATACAAGCGTGGATTGTTTGATATAACTTTATTTGCTAGTGCTAAAATGCTTGAGCTTGATCTATAATTTGTGTTAAGAGCGTAAATTTTAGCTCCTGTATAGCGGTCTTTAAAAGAGGCTATTATCTCAATATTGGCACCGTTAAATGCATAAATACTTTGGTCAAAATCCCCTACACAAAAAAGACTTTTAGTGTCAAAAGCATCTATTAAACTCCCTTGTAAGGAGTTTGTATCTTGATACTCATCAACCAAAATTTCAGTATAGTAAAGAGAAGTACCTTTTTTAAGTTCAAGACGCATCTTAATGAGTAAGTCATTAAAATCAACATATCCAAATTTGCTCTTTTGACTCTCAAATTCTTTGATGATATCTTCATAAATTTCGCCGTAAACAGCCTGTTCATCGTAATTTTGACAAAACCATTCAAAAAAGCTTAAGTTTATTTCTTTATTGCAATAAAGAGAGTATATATCATATAAATACGCCCCACCGTAAGGCTTAATATCACTTATATGATAAAATTTACGCCTTTCAACGATAGAACGAAGTAGGATTTTAAGCTCACTTGGTTGCTTTAGCGTAACTTTTTTGTCTAGTTTTTTAAGGAGTTTATAAGATACTGAATGAAATGTTCCAGCAGTTATATCATTGATGATATTAGTATCAAAATATCGCTCTAATCTGCTTATCATTTCACGAGCTGCTTTGTTTGTAAATGTAAGAAGTAAAATTTCACTAGGTTTAACACTATTTGTTAAAAGGTGAGCTATCCTTGCAACTATCGTACTAGTTTTGCCTGTTCCAGCACTTGCTATAACTAAATTGCGCCCAAGTGGTGCAGTAGCTGCAAGATGCTGATCTTGGTTTAGTTTTGATAGTGGCATTTTACTCCTTTTGAAAAAATGGATTATATCAAAACGACCTAAAACTAAGCTTTTAACTCTTTTGCTTGAAATTTAACATTTACTTTATTTATTGTTATTAAAATCAAGCCATATCAGCTAAGGAGTAAAAATGATAAAAGATAGGGTTATTAGATTAACCAAGGCAGAAAAGGTGGTACACAACTTAAATATGGTTTTTTGGGTAGCGTTATTGTTAACGGGTTGTACGTTATATTTTGGGTGGATTGGCAAAGGGCAGAAAAATTTATTTTTCAATATGCACTCGGTACTAGGATTTGTATTTATAATAAATTTAGCTATATTTGTTCTATTTGGAAGTGATAGTTTTAAGAAATTTTGGAAAAATCTTACCACTTGGGATAGCGATACTAAGGCTTGGTTTAGAAATTTAGGTGGTTATCCACGTAAATTTGGTATAAATTTTGGCCCAAAAGAGCTAGCACCACAAGGTAGATTTAACGGTGGACAAAAGCTTATATATACATTTTTTGTGATAATGTTTATAGTTCTTGGGATAACTGGAATTTTTATCTTTTTTGCGATGATGAATAAAGGGTTGATTCCAAGAGAGATTATGAGGCCTATAAAAAATATCCACGCATACAGTGCATTTATAACAACAATAGTAGTGATTTTAGTTCATGTACCAGCAGCTTTTTTAAACAAAGAAGATCTCAAAGCTATGTTTAGGTTTGGTGATGGAAGTATAAGCAGAAAAAGTGCTAAAGAACATTCACCAAAGTGGTTAGAAGAGATAGAAAAAGCAAAATAGACAAAGGGTTATAAAACAATATATTTTTTAGCTATAATTTATCTATGAAAAGCATTTTTAAATTTGGATATTTTATAGCTATTTTAATAGTGGTCTTATCTGCTCTATGTTTGCTTTTAGATAGGGCTTTTCCGCTAAATTTAGAGCTACTTAACAGACCTCAATCTCAAATTTTATATGATAAAAATGGTGAAATTTTATATATGCAAATGGCTAGTGATGAAATTTGGCGTTTTGACGTTAAAGAAGATGAAATTCCACCTCTTCTTAAAAAAAGTACTTTAGCTTTTGAAGATAGATATTTTTATTACCATTTTGGGATCAATCCATTTTCTATTTTAAGGTCATTTTATCACAATCTAACTAGTCAAAACCGCATAGGTGCGTCAACTATAACTATGCAAGTAGCTCGTATGATAAATCCAAAAGAGCGATCTTATAAAAATAAAGTTATAGAAATTTTTAACGCACTTCAGCTAGAATTTTATCTTAACAAGGATGAAATTTTAACTCTTTATTTTAATTTAGCACCATATGGTGGCAATATCGAAGGTATAAAAGCTGCTTCGTGGTTTTATTTTGGCAAAGAGCCGAGCAAGCTTAGCCTTAGTCAAATGGCGCTTTTAAGCGTAATACCTAAAAATCCAAACGTAAATAGACTTGATAGAATTTCTAACATTGATAGTGTTAAAAATAGCGTTCTTGACGAGCTTTTAAAAATTAGTGTAATAGATGAAAGTATGCATAAAAGAGCAAGTAAAGAGAGCTTCAAAAATTTTAGAGCAACAAGTGTTAAAAATGCTTATCACTACTCAAATTTAACCCTTGAAAACAACATGACAAACTCAAATTTAGATCTAAATCTTCAAAATTTCATCACAAATTTAGCCAAAGAGTTAGTTTTCAAATTTAAAGATATAAACAATGCAAGCGTTATAGTCATAGACAACCGCTTAATGAACGTTATAGCGTATGTTGGAAGTCATGATTTAAATGCAGATGATGGTTTTAATGATGGAATTTTAGCTTCAAGAAATGTCGGCTCAACACTTAAACCATTTATATATGCTTTAGCTTTTCAAAAAGGGCTTATAACTCCTAAAACTAGATTATTTGATACTCAAATTTATCTTAGCGGATACACTCCTACTAACTTTTCAAATGAATTTTTAGGAGTTGTAGAAGCTGGTGATGCTCTTATATTTTCACTTAATACAACAGCTGTTTTTTTAAATACATTGCTTAAGGATGACTCATTATATGAAATTTTATTAAAAGCAGGTTTAGCTAAAGAAAAAAAGAGCTTTTACGGAGCAAGTATCGCGCTTGGTGGTATATCTTTATCGCTTCTTGATTTAACTCATCTTTTTACTATTTTTGCAAATGATGGCAAACTTAAGCCACTTGAAGTTGCTGGAAAGGTTATAGATAAAAATGAGAAGCTTTTGACTCCACAAAGTGTCTATCTAGTAAATGAAATTTTATCAAACTCAAACCGTATATATCTTAATTCAGTTTGGCAAAACACACAAAATGCGCCTCGCATCGCCTTTAAAACAGGCACAAGCGCGAAAAGTATAGATCTTTTAACTATCGCTTACAACAAAGAGTACACAGTTGGTGTTTGGCTTGGAAATTTCAATGGCAAAAGCAGTGGTGATACAACAGGAGCAAGAACCGCATCTTTGTTAGCTTTTGATATATTTAGTTATTTGAGTAAAAAGGAGAGTTTAAGCTTTTTTGAACCTGTTGAAGGTGTTAAAAAAGATAAAATTTGTCTTGATATCCTTCCTTCAAATATATGTAAAAAACAAAGTGTTGATTTTGTCATAGAAGGAATAAAACTAGCCTCAAAGTGTGAGATTTTGTCAAATGAAAATATAAATTTTTTACTTACGAATGGTTACATAAGCACAGATGAGCTTAAAAGTTCAAAATGTTTTAATAAATTTAAAGATAGAAAGCCACTTCTTGCTACTCCTTTAGATGGTTCTATCTTATTTATAAACCCTGCTATTAAAAAAAGTAAAATTATGGTAAAATGTTTTAGTTTTATAGGTGGTGAAATTTATCTAAATGTAGATAAGCAAGAGTATTTTAAAGCTAATAGTGGTGAGGAAATTTCGTTATTTTTAGATCTTGGCTTTCATACTATAAACTGTCTTGATGAAAACTCGAATTTAGTTAGTTCAAAGATTATTATAAAGGATATATAATGTTTAAAAAATGCTTGCTTGCCACCATATTTTTAGTTGTTGGTTTATCAGCTTTTGATGTAAGTGATATACAAACTTATGAAAAAATTATAAAACTTAAAGTAGAAAATTTAGAAGAAAACGCAACCATAACATATGGAAAAGAGACAAATCAAAAGCTTATAACCTGCGTACCAGCACTTAAAGGACGTACATTTATAGCTAAAAATGGTAAAAACATCAACTTTATTTCAAATGAGCTTTTTGAGTCTTCTACTAACTATCTTTGCAAAATAGGAAAAAATGAATTTAGTTTTAAAACTGATGAATTTAAGGCTTTTGCCTTAGAGGCTTTGGATGATTTTAATGATAAATATATGTTGGAGTTTAATGATAAAGTTGATTATAACGCTTTAAGAAAAGCTATTAAATTTAAAAGTAGTGATGAAAATTTAGAGTATGAAATTTTAAAACAAAGTGATTATAGATATATCATAGTTATAAACAACAAAAATGAATTTACAGCATCTTTAGACGGTAGTTTTAAGAGTAAAAATGGCAAAGCTTTAAGCAAAGAGTATATCTTTAGTAGCAAAGAGGCTATAAATGCTAGAGCAGATAGATCTTCTGCGTTAAATGTTGTTGGTGAAATTTTACCAATTGCTAAAAGTGGTGATAAGTTAGGATTTAGGATCGGTTTTGATAACTATTTTTGTGTGCAAAATTTTGATTTTATAGATGTTGATGTGGTAAGTCAAAGATGTACTTCATATGATGAGGGGTATTATTTAGAATTTTATACAGATGATTTTAAACCTAATGAAATTTATGATATTACTTTTAAAAAGGGCTTTGGTGGAAGTGGATATTACTTAAAAGAGGATGTTAAATTTAGCTTGAAAACTAGCGATTATGCATCTTTTGTAGAATTTAAAGACCAACTACCATATATATCAAGTGTTGGTAAAATAGCGATAAATAGCACAAATGTCAAAAGCATAGATGTGAGTTTATCTAAAGTAGAAGAGGAAAATTTTAGGTATTTTATAAATTTTAACTCTGATATTTTTAAAAGCGCGACGCCAGTAACAAATCATAAATTTGATATAAATTATGTTCCAAATGAGCGAGTTTTTTCTACATTTAGTCTTGATTTTGACGGTAAAAAAGATGGTATATATCTGCTTGAAATCTCATATAAAGATAGTTTAAATAAAACCGTAAAAGTTCAAAAACCAGTGTATTTTAGCGACTTAGCTATAAGTGCTAAGATATCTGATGAGGGGGCTTTTGTCTTTGTAAATCGTTTAGAAAAGAGTGAAATTTTAAAAGGAGCAGATATTACTATCTATTCAGATAAAAACCAAATTTTAGCAAGCGGAGTAAGCGATAAGAACGGAATTTTCACCTATAAAGAAAAGGATTTTTTAAGTAAAAATCCAAAGTCAGTTGTTGCTAAATTTAAAGATGAGAGAAATTTCTTAATATTTGATGATATGTTTAAAGCAAACAGCTTTGGCGATAAAAATGCTTTTATATATTTTACAAGCTCAATTATTCGCCCAGGAAGTGAATTGACAGGCGTTATCATTCTTAAAGATGATTTTAAACCCATAGCACAGCTACCTTTAAGAGTTGAAATTCTTGATTGGCTTGGTAAGATTGTCTACAAAAACAGTTTTAAAACTGATGAGTTTGGAAGTGTAAAATTTGATGAAAATTTAAGCTTTGATTTAACTGGAAGCTATGAATTTAGAGCTATATATGAAGATGAAATTTTAAATAGTCAAACTTTTCATGTTGAGAGTTTTATCCCACAACGTATTAAAACAGGTATTAAATTTAGTTCTCAAAGTTATTTTTTAGGCGAAAATATAGAGCTTAAACTTTTTGCAAACTATCTTTTTGGAGCTAAAGGAGCGGGGTTAGAAGGAAGTGGAAAGGTTATTATAAGTCAGAGTGAATTTTTGCCTGATAAGTTTAGCGAATACTCTTTTACAAATGAGCTTTTAACTCCTTATCAAACTCTTTATAGTGATGAATTTAGCATAACTCTTGATGAAAATGCAGAGGCAACACTAAATTTTGTTCCTGAAATTTTAGGAAATATCAGCTCAATTGCTACAATAAATGCAAATTTTAGTATAAATGATGGCGGACAAATTGTTTCAAAAAGAGATCAAGCAGTGCTTTATCCATATAAGAGTATGGTTGGAATTTCTAGTGATAAGAGCTATATAGGTGATGATGAAAAGATAAACTTTAGTTTTGTCTCTATTGATCCAGTAGCACTTAAAGAGCTTTCTAGTAAACTTAGCGCTACGCTTTATAAAGTATCTTATTATAGTTTTTTCAATTATCAAGGATATTATGGATATTGGGACTATAAAAAAAGCTATTCTAAAGTTAAAAATTACGATATAAATGGAGATACTTTAGAACTTGCAAATCTTCCAAACGGTGAATATATGTTAGTAGTAGAAGATACAAATAGCACTCACAAGGCGAGCAAGAAGTTTTTTGTAAGTGGTTATGATAGCTATTTAACGCCCACAGTTCAATCACAAAAAGTAGATATCAAATTAAACCAAAATAGTTATCAAAAAGGTGATATATTAAAAGCTAGTATTAACTCAAGTATAAAAGACGCTCTTATGCTTGTAACGCTTGAAGATGAAGGAGTTTTAGACTATAAAATCGTTCAAGTTAGCCATTATAACGGAGTTGTAAATTTTGATATAAAGCAAGATATGAAAGCTGGTTATTTGAGTGTAAAAATACTTAAAATAGCAGATAAAGCGCCTTTTAAAGCCGAAGATAAAGTATATTTAAAGAGAAATTTATCTAAATATACTCAAAATTTAGAACTCAACACTCCAGCTAAAAGTAGCTCTGGTAAAAGTGTAGAAGTTTTAGTAAAGAGCGAACCGAATTCTAAAATTTATCTCTTTGCAGTTGATGAGGGAATTTTACAAATAGCAGATCAAAGTTCACCCGATCCGCTCAGCTTTTTTGATAAAGATTATTATAGTTTGATAAGTGATTTTGATATATATGATAATTTAACAGGATATGAAAATTTAGGAGATACTCTTAGCTTTGGAAGTGGAGAGATGATGATGAAAAGTGCTTTGGATAAATACAAAGACCCACTTAAAACCAAAAAACAAGAAACTTTTTTTAAAATTTATGATGATATAACAGATAAAAGTGGTGAGGCTAAATTTGAAATTGAAATTCCTAAGTATTTAAATAGCGAGATTCGCCTTGATGCTATATCTTTAAACGGTGAAAAAATATCCTCAAAAAGTAGTAGTTTTAAAGTAGAAGATGAGTTTATGATAATTCCACCTGAGTTGATTTATCTACAAGTTGGCGATAGTGTGGAGTTGCCGATAAGAGTTTTTAACAACAGCGATAAAGAGATAAATTTAGATACTAATATCACCTGTTCAGCAAATTTAAATTTATTAGATATAGACACTAAAAGCCCACTTATAAAGCCAAATTCTAGCTATACATTTGATCTTAAAATTTTGGCTAATGAAAGTGGTAAGGCAAGTATTAGATTTCAAAGTAGCAAATTTGATAAAGAGTTGGAATTTGAGATTATATCGCCCTATTCGCTTAAGACAAATAGCTTAAATGGTGTCACGTCAGATAAAGAAAAATTTAAATTTCCAAACAGTACAAAAAGTGTTAAAATTTCACTTTTTAACTCACCATTTGCTTTTTTGATAAAAAGCTCAGATGAAATTATTAGATATCCATATGGTTCGCTTGAAGGCAGTGTATCTAAATTGCTTGCTATGATGTATCTTAATCCTTCAAAAGAGTCTAAAAAACTTGAAAAAGAGGGTTTTATAAGAAGTGGTATAAGAGATATTTTATCAAAACAAAGAAGTAGTGGCGAGTTTAAATATTCAACTCAAAATAGTCATGCTTTCTCATCTATATATGCTACTGATGTGCTTTTTGAGCTTAAAGATTTAGGGTATGATGTTTTTGATGAGAGTTTAGATCTTGCTGTTAAATATCTTGAAAATGAAAAATTTACTCTTAATTTTAACAAAATTTATGCACTCTATCTTCTTTCTAAGTTAGGCATTGCCAACTCTTCGGTTATAAATTATATGTATGATAATAAGCTTTATAAAGATGATATCGTAACTATGTATTTTATGGCTGCAGTGTTAAAAAATAGCAATCTTTTAAAAGAGAGCAAAGAGGTTTATGAGCAGATAAAAGTATCTGAAAATTTAGGCAAGTATGATTTTGAAAATTTTAGTTCGCCTAGAAGAAATTTAGCTTTTGCACTATATTTACATGCTGAAAATTTTCCAAGAGATGAGTTTTCACAAGCTCTTTACGAGAAAGTAGTCGAAAATTTCCCTCTTTTAAATTCAACACAAGAGCGAGCTTTTAGTATGCGAGCTATAAATTTTTATACTAAAAATAATGAAGATATAAAATTTCGTCTTAAAAATACAACTGAGATTTATGAGTTAAATTCAAACTCATATCTTGAGTTAGACTTACTTAGTGATGAACTTGAACTAAGTGCGCTTGCTGGTGATGTTTTTTATAGCATTATATATTATAGCTATGAAGAAGATAAGTTAAAACATCTTATATCTAGTGGTAAGGATCTTAGTATTTATAGAGAATTTGTGGATATAAATGACGAACCTGTGGATCTTGAAAACCTTGAGTTAAATAGTATGATTTTTACTAAAAATACCATTAGAACTACTAAAAATTTTGAAAGTATTTTGGTTTATGAGCAAATTCCTTCATGTTTTGAGCATGTAAATGAGAGTGTCGAAAAAATTTTAAATCGCCCAGCTGATAGTGCCAAGCTCTCTCATCAAGAGGTAAAAGATAGCTCTGTTATAAGTTTTTTAAAGCCGGTTTATGGTGAAGTTGTATTTTATACGCCTTACTACGCAAGTATTAAAGGTAAATGTGCTCTTAGTGCGGTTAGGGTTGAGTCAATGCAAGATGAAAGCATAAATGATTATGATTTAGAAATTCGCACTATTAGGGTAAAATAAGCAAATTTTTGATACAATGAAGGTTTTTTATATGAGCTGTAAGGGATAAAGATGAGTAAGGATTTTTACGATAGTAAAGAGATAGAAGAGAGATATTACGAAATTTGTGAAAGTCGTGGTTACTTTGAAGTTGATGGTAATGCTGAAATTTGTGATGATAAAAAGAAATTTTGTATTATGATGCCACCACCAAATGTTACCGGAGTGCTTCATATCGGTCACTCTCTTACATTTACACTTCAAGATATAATGACGCGTTACAAAAGAATGGATGGATATAAAACACTCTACCAGCCTGGTATGGATCACGCAGGTATCGCTACTCAAAACGTAGTAGAGAAAAATCTACTTAAAAAAGGGATAAAAAAAGAAGACATAGGACGTGAGAAATTTCTTGATGAAGTTTGGAAGTGGAAAGAAGAAAGTGGTGGAACTATAATCAAACAGATGAGAAAACTTGGTATTACTCCTGCTTGGTCAAGACTTAGATTTACCATGGATGAAGGGCTTAAAAAAGCAGTTAAAAAAGCCTTTGTAAACTTATATGATAGTGGACTTATCGAGCGCGGGAACTATATGATAAATTGGTGTACTCATGATGGTGCATTAAGTGATGTTGAAGTTGAACATAGAGAAAATGCAGGTAAGTTATATCATTTAAAGTATTTTTTAAAAGGTAGTAGCGAGTATATAGTTGTAGCTACAACTAGACCTGAGACATACTTTGGTGATAGTGCTGTGATGGTAAATCAAAACGATGAGCGCTACACTCATTTAATTGGCAAAAAAGTCATACTTCCTATCATAAAAAGAGAAGTTGAGATTATCGCTGATGAGTATGTGGATATGAGTTTTGGAACAGGTGTTGTAAAAGTTACACCAGCTCATGATCAAAATGACTATGAAGTTGGTAAAAGACATAACCTTGAGTTTATAACTATCTTTGATGAAAAAGGCATTTTAAATGCTCATTGTGCTAAATTTGAAGGTTTAGAAAGACTTGCTGCTAGAGATGAGATAGTTGCAGAGCTAGAAAAATTAGGAAATATTGATAAGATAGAAGAGTATACAAATCAAGTTGGATACTGCTATAGATGTAAAAATGTCGTTGAACCATACATCTCTAAACAGTGGTTTGTTAAAAAAGAGATCGCCGTTGATGCTATCAAAGCAGTAAACAGTGGCGAGGCAGAGTTTTATCCAAGTCACTGGATAAATAGCTTTAATGCTTGGATGAGAGAGCTTAAAGACTGGTGTATCTCAAGGCAACTTTGGTGGGGTCATCAAATTCCTGTTTTTTATTGCGATAGTTGTGAGTATGAATGGGCTAGCAGTGAAGATGAACCGAAGTGTTGTCCAAAGTGTGGTTCAAATAAATTACACCAAGACCCCGACGTTCTTGATACATGGTTTAGTAGTGGACTTTGGCCTTTTTCAACTCTTGGTTGGGGAAATGACAATGAGTTTAAAGGTCAAAAATGGCAAGCTGGAGATCTTGAAGAGTTTTATCCAAACACTATGCTTATAACAGGTTTTGATATCTTGTTTTTCTGGGTTGCAAGGATGATGTTTCAAGGTGAAAATGCTCTTAAAAAACTCCCTTTTAAAGACATATATCTTCACGCTTTAGTTAAGACAAGTGATGGTTCAAAAATGAGTAAAAGTAGTGGAAATGTTATAGATCCACTTGAAAAGATAGATGAATATAGTGCTGATATACTTCGTTTTACGCTTGCGCTTCTTTGCATTCAAGGTAGAGATATAAGGCTAAGTGAAGAGAAGATGGTGCAAGTTAGAAATTTTACAAACAAGTTATATAACGCTCATAAATACCTACTTTTAAATGCTTCAAAATTTCCTGATCTTAAAGATTGTCAGATAAAAACAGAGCTTGGAACTTACTTTGCAAGTCGATTTCAAGTTTGTATAAATGAGACTAGACGAAATTTAGATGAATACCGTTTTAATGATGCCGCAAATACCTTATATAAATTTCTTTGGGATGAGTTTTGTGATTGGGGGATCGAGCTTAGTAAGGCTAATAAAGATAGTGTTATAGAACTTGGAGCTATATTTAAAGAGAGTATGCGTTTACTTCATCCTTTTATGCCATTTATAAGTGAATATCTATATCATGAGTTAAGTGGGACAAATTTAGAAGATACTCAATCCATAATGGTTTCAAAGTATCCTAAAACAGGGAAAAACAACCCTAAAATAGAGGAAATTTTTAGCATTGTTATAGAAAGTATCGTAGCTATAAGACGCGCAAAAGCGACGATAGATCTTGGAAATTCTAAAATTCCTCTTGCATATATCATGTTAAATAGCAATGTAAATTTTGGAAATGCTACTAAATATATAGCCTTGCTTGCTAAATGTGAAGAGGTGAAATTTACAAATAGTAAGATAGTTGATGCTGTAACTGATGTAAGTGAAAATTTAAGTGTTTTTGTTCCGCTTGCAGGAGTTGATACTAGTGAGGTTATCAAGCGTTTAAATGCCCAAAAAACTAAACTCGAAAAAGAGATAATAAAACTATCTAATATGTTAAATAATGAGAAATTTGTAGCAAATGCACCAGAAGAAGTTATCGCGACTAATCGCGAAGGACTGGCAAATGCACAAAGCCAGTTAGAAAAAGTTCAGAATGAAATTAAAAGCTTAAATTAAGATATATATAATCCATACTAAATAGTTTTTTAAATTTAGTATTAAAACTATGCATTTAGGTATTTAAAATTTTTTAAAGAGAGTATATGATAGAAGTTAAAAATTTATCAAAAAACTACGGTGAGAATGAAGTTTTAAAAGATATAAATTTCAGTGTTAAAAAAGGTGAAATTTTTGCTCTTGTGGGACATAGCGGTGCTGGTAAAAGTACCCTATTACGCTGTATAAATGGT
>JAAYFN010000083.1 GCA_012728225.1 Campylobacter sp. | reverse complement strand
GTTTATGTCCAAGCTCAAAAAGCTTATTAACCGCTTTTAGCTGAACTTCACTCATCGATATAGAGCCGTCATTTGCATATAGATCAAGATATTTGCTAAGCTTTTTATCATCAACTCTTACTAAATTTCGCTCTATAAGCATCTTACTTAAGAGATTTTTATAATTTGTAGCAATTTTTACCGCTTTAGTTAATACCCTTTCACACTAGCACGCAGTTGTTATTGGTAAACTTCTCCTAAGAGCCATACCACCTAAAGGAAGTGGCAACTCATCTCCACTTAACTCACGCCATATATCCCAAATTTCACGCTCCACTTCAAGTTTATCATCAAAACTTAAAATACTCTCATGTATAAGTACTCCCGCATCAACTTCACCACTTAACACAGCATCTTCTATCTCTAAAAAATTCTTATATACAACTCTTGCCTCAGGATATGCTATACGAAAAATAAGTGCATTTGTAGTATGCTCACCACTTAATGCAACCTTAAAATTTCGCTTTAAACTTACCCCTTTTTTCTTTATAAGTTTTGGACCATAACCCTCTCCAAAACTAACAGCTGTTCTTAAAAGAGCGTACTCATTTACTATCAAAGGATAAACACTAAAACTAATAGCGCATACATCGTATTGGCCTTTTAATGCAGCATAATTAAGAGTTTGAATATCATCAGCTTTGTTTATAAACTCTAACATATCACTATCAACCCAGCCAAACTTTATCGCTTGATACATAAAAATATCATCTGCATCGGGCGAGTGTGCTACTGAAATTTCTCTTTTTCTACCTAAATTTTTGATCATTTCTACCCTTTTAAGACTATTTTTCTCAAGTATAGTACAACTTTACTTATCACTAAGTAAAATTTGACTATAATTATATATCAATTTTTAAATAAGGGCATAAAATGGCAAAAACTGATGAGAAGATAGATGAAAAAAAACAAAAAGCTATCGATTTAGCTTTAAAGCAGATCGATAAGAGTTTTGGTAAAGGCACACTTCAACGTCTTGGGGATAGAGAAATCGAACCAATAAGTGCGGTATCAACTGGCTCTGTCGGACTTGACATAGCTCTTGGTATAGGTGGCGTTCCAAAAGGGCGTATTATTGAAATTTATGGACCTGAAAGTTCTGGTAAAACTACTCTTGCACTTCACATTATTGCTGAATGCCAAAAAATAGGTGGAATTTGTGCATTTGTAGATGCTGAACACGCTTTGGATGTAAAGTATGCGGGAAATTTGGGTGTTGATACTCAAAATTTATATGTATCTCAACCTGATTACGGTGAACAAGCTTTAGATATCGTTGAAACTCTAGCAAGAAGCGGGGCGATCGATCTTATAGTAGTTGATAGCGTGGCAGCTTTAACTCCAAAAAGCGAGATAGAAGGCGACATGGGAGATACCCACGTAGGTCTTCAAGCAAGACTTATGAGTCAAGCTTTAAGAAAACTTGCTGGAGTTGTTCACAAAATGGGAACAACAGTTATATTTATCAACCAAATTCGTATGAAAATCGGCATGATGGGATATGGCTCGCCTGAAACCACAACAGGAGGAAATGCCTTAAAATTCTACTCCTCTGTTAGACTCGATGTTAGACGTATAGCAACTCTTAAACAAAATGATGAGAGCATAGGAAACAGAGTAAGAGTTAAAGTTGCTAAAAACAAAGTTGCACCACCTTTTAAACAAGCTGAATTTGATGTAATGTTTGGCGAAGGTATAAGTAAAGTTGGTGAGCTTATCGACTACGGTGTTAAACTAGATATCATCGATAAAAGCGGGGCGTGGTTTAGCTATGGTACTACAAAAATTGGTCAAGGCAGAGAAAATTCTAAAATTTATCTAAAAGATAACCCTGAAATTGCTACTGAAATAGAAAGTAAGATAAAAGAGCATCTAGGCGAAATTTTAGATCCAACTATAGATAACGATGAAGGAGATAACGATGAGTAGCATAATAGATATTTTTGCGAACGAAGTACTTGATAGTCGTGGAAATCCAACTGTAAAAGTTACAGTTTTTTTAAGTGACGGGACAAAGGCAAGCGCTATCGTTCCAAGTGGTGCAAGCACAGGAAGCAAAGAGGCTTTAGAATTAAGAGATGGTGGAAGTAGATTTGGCGGTAAAGGCGTACTAAATGCTGTAAATAATGTAAACAGTACCATTGCTGATGAATTAATAGGGCTTGATGCTTTTAATCAAACTTTGATAGATGAAACCATGTTAGAGCTTGATGGTACTGATAACTACGGAAATTTAGGCGCAAATGCAACTCTTGGCGTATCTATGGCAGTTGCTAGAGCAGCTGCAAGCAGCCTTAATCAACCACTATATCTATATCTTGGAGGTATAAATGCTAGCGTTTTACCTGTGCCTATGTTTAACATAATAAATGGAGGCGCTCATGCTAATAACAGCGTTGATTTTCAAGAATTTATGATAATGCCTTTTGGCTTTGATACATTTAGCCAGGCTCTACGTGCTGCAACTGAAGTATACCAAACTCTCAAACAGATATTAAACGATCTTGGTCATAGCACAGCAGTAGGCGATGAAGGGGGGTTTGCTCCAAATTTAGCTGATAATGAAGAGCCGATAAAACTCATCATAGAAGCTATCAAAAAAGCGGGTTACTCTACAAAAGATCAGATCAAAATCTCTCTTGATGTCGCATCAAGTGAGTTATATAAAGACGGCAAATACAAAGTTGGCAACAAAGAGCTCTCAAACGATCAAATGATAGATATATATGCAGATCTTTGTAGCAAATACCCTATATACTCCATAGAAGATGCTCTTGATGAAAATGACTGGGATGGCTGGAAAAAACTAACCCAAAAACTTGGTAAAAGTGTTCAACTAGTTGGGGATGATCATTTTGTCACAAACGCTAAAATTTTAGCACATGGTATAGAACATGGCGTTGCAAACGCTATCCTTATCAAACCAAACCAAATAGGCACTATAACTCAAACTCTTCAAACTATTCGCCTAGCACAAAGAAATAACTATAAATGCGTGATAAGCCACAGAAGTGGAGAGAGTGAAGATGCGTTTATAGCTGATCTTGCTGTTGCTACAAATGCAGGCCAAATCAAAACAGGCGCGACCGCAAGAAGTGAAAGAAATGCCAAATATAACCGCTTGCTTGACATAGAGCTTGAAAGTGATGAGTTTATAGGAAGTGATATTTGACCATAGAAAAAAGAGAGGGGCTCAAATTTATTGGGCTTTTCTTTTTGCTTGCTGTTATTGTTATATGCCTTGCAATCTACGTTGGAAACGTTCTTTTTGGAGATAGATCGCTCATTGTACTTAAAAACTTGCAAAAGGAAAAAGCTTTTTTATACGAAGATACTAAAAGACTTCAAGATGAAAATGCCTATCTTCAAAAACTATACTTAGAACGAACAAGTCTTGATAAAGAAGTAGAGAAATAACGTAAATGAAAGTGATATTAACCATAGCAGGAAGCGATAGCAGTGGCGGAGCTGGTATACAAGCTGACATTAAAACAGCTGAGTATTTTGGAGTTTTTGCTAGCTCAGCGATAACAGCCATAACTGCTCAAAACAGCTGTGGTGTTATAGGAGTTTTAGCCGTAGCTCCTGAGTTTATAAAAAAACAGATCAAAGCGGTGATGAGTGACTTTGAAATTTCAACTATAAAGATAGGAATGCTCTCAAACAAAACGGTGATAAATTTGGTTTATGAGCTTATCCGTGATATAAAAATTCCTGTCGTGCTTGATCCTGTATTTATCTCTAAAGCAGGCTCACCTCTTATGAGTGATGAGGTTATAGAAGAGATAAAAAAGCTCTTTAATTTTACTACTATTATAACTCCAAATTTATTTGAAGCTAAAAAACTCTTTGGCCAAAACTTGCAAATAAACAACTCTACAAATGTACTTATTACAAAAATAAAAGAAGATGATAAAAGCATAGATAGACTGTTTTATAAGGATGGTGGAAGTAGAGATTTTAGTAGAAATTTCATAGAAACTAACAACTTGCACGGTACGGGTTGTACGTTTTCAACTGCTTTAGCTGCAAATATAGCACTTGGCAAAAGTATAGAAGAGGCTATTGAAATTTCAAAAGAGTACGTATACCAAGCTATAAAAAACGCTCCAAATTTAGGACACGGCAAAGGCCCTATAAGACATAACCTAAGAGTTATCTAAACACCTAATATCAAAAATCTCTATTTTTAACCTCTACATGAAGATGTTTTAACACGTCAAAGCATTTTACTTCCATCTCTTTATCAAATGAATCAGTTG
>JAAYFN010000082.1 GCA_012728225.1 Campylobacter sp. | reverse complement strand
GACCTAGACTTCTTAAAACAAATGGTGTGTAAAGTAGAGTTATGGCTGTGTTTAGGAGTATGTTTACATATGATAAAACAACTCCTGCTTTACGTTCGTTGGAAGAATTTGATTTATTTTTCAAAATCTTAACTCGATATATTTTCTAAAATTTTGCTAAATTTATTTTGGAGTTCATCACGAAATTCAGGTGTTTTAGATTCAAAGCGAGTTACTATCACAGGTGTTGTGTTGCTTGCTCTTACTAATGCCCAGCCGTTTTGAAATTTCACTCTTATGCCGTCTATTTCACAAATTTCTAAAATTTCAGGAAGGTTGTTATGGTTTGTGAAATTTGGATTTTTAAGCTCTTTTTTAAGCCTTTCAACTATCTCAAATTTTAGCTCATCTGTGGTTTCTATCTTGATCTCATCAGTGCTATACATCACAGGCAGTTTGTCAAGCTCACTATCAAGCTCAAAGCCATTTTTGACAAGCTCTAGTACCCTAAACATAGCATACACACCATCATCAAAGCCGAAAAATCGCTCTTTAAAGTAGATATGTCCGCTTACTTCTGCACCCAGGTCAGCACCACTTTCTTTAATAGCTTTTTTGATATTGCTATGCCCTGTTTTGCACATGATGGCCGTTCCGCCGATACTTTCTATGAAGTCATACATAACTTGTGAGCATTTAACTTCACCTAAAATTTTAGGTTTATTTATATTTAGAGCAAAAAGAGATGCCAACTCATCGCCTTTGATATTTCGTTTAGGTGTTAAAACCGCTATCCTATCACTATCGCCATCAAATGCAAAACCAAGTTTTATACCACTTTTATCCATTTTAGACTTTAAGTCAGTTAAATTCTCTTTTATGCTAGGATCAGGATGATGGTTTGGGAAGTTGCCGTCTGGGTTAGGGTATAGAAATTTTGCTTTTAAATTTAGTGCTTCGCAAATTTTAGTAGAACTAATGCCCGCTGTACCGTTTCCACAGTCTACAACAAACTCATAGTTCCAGCCTTTAAGGTGAGTAAACTCTTTTTCGTAAAACTCCACGTATTGAGTAAGTATATCATACTTGATCGCTGATGTGTTGTTTGTAACTTTGCTATCTAGTAGTTGAATAGCTCTTTTGCCTACTTTTGCAAGCTCTTTGCCGTATAAACTATCTTGCCCGATGGTGATTTTAAAGCCGTTGTACTCTTTGGGATTGTGTGAACCTGTAATCATGATATTTGCATCAAATTTATCTGTAAATACACTATAATAACCAACAGGAGTTGGCAACATGCCGATGTTGTATATCTTAAGCTTTTCGTAAGAGGCATGAAGCCCGCTAAGTAGCCATATAAACATATTTTCAGCACTCAGTCTTGCATCATATCCTACACTCAAAGTTTTAACGCCCTTGTTTGCAAAATGCTCACCTAATGCAAGCCCGATAGCTTTAACGCTTTTTTCATTTAGATCTTTTTCGTAAAGACCCCTTATATCATACTCTCTAAAAATTTTATTCATAAGCTATATAAATTCCTATTTTTTGATGTATTATTATATAAAGATAGGCTTAAATAATGCTTTTTCTTTATATGGATTTTGGTTTATAATTTTATATCGTTATTAAATTCTAACTTTCATTATCTTTACTTACAATGATAGCTAGTTCAGGTCTATACTCAAAGTGCATCGTATCATAGTGCTTCCAGCGACCTCCCCAGATGAAGCCATTTTGTTCGAAAATTTCAACTATATTTTCTGGTATAGAGTTTGTATATGTCATAGTTTTATCATTTCTCCAGTAGTTGCTGTTATCGTAGTTTATATCTATAGCTATACCATAACTATGTGCTGAGAGATAGTTCGTACCAGCAACTTTTCGGTAATTGTAGGTCCCAGAAGGGTTTTGTAGATATTTAGCTATGTTTGGATCTTTTTTTATCAGATCATTTAGCTGTGATACTACCTTTGTTAGTGCTAAGGCGGCACCGTTTTTAGAGTTAAAATATAGTGTTTTGCCATCTATCCAAATTATAGGAGTTAAATTTGACTCTATTTCGCTTCTATTTTGGCCATAAATTTTTCCAAGAAAAGCATGATTCCTGATACGTCCTATGTCGTGTTTTGGCGGAATTTCTAAGTTAGGATATCCTAAGGTAATACTATCTTCTATATCAGGGCTGTTAAGCAACTCATCTTCGCTTTTGTCTTTTTTATCATCAAAGATAAGGCTTGAGCCATCTTTAAAAAACACTCTATTATCTTTAACTTTAATATCATAAGTTTTTTCTAAAATTTCAGCTTTTGTGTTTGTGTCTGAAGATTTAGTTGAGTTTGGCACAAAACTCATCATTAAATTTTGCTTTATAGTTTCGCTTATATCGGCTTTTAACTCAGGTGCTACTATAACCATTTTGGTTATACGAGATAAAAGAAGTCTATCGTTGTCTATGTTTGGATCATTTTTACCTATTTCTAGTGTTGTTATGGCAGTTTGGCCAAAAAGTGCTTTTCCATTAGTTTTAGTCTTTAGCGCCCAAGCGCTGTGAGTTATGCTAACTTGTGAGTTAACTATACCTGTGTATATCATCACGTGACCGGGCATATAAAGAAGTGTTAGATATGGCACGCCCTCTGCTTTGATAATATCAAGCTTTCTAGCATTTGACATGTTGTTTAAATTTATGCCTGTATACATGTTTGATTGAGCTTTTGAGTTTCTAGGCAGCCAGTAACCAAACGTTGCTAAAAAGTCTTTAGTTAAAAGTGAGCAATCACGGTAATGACCAAACCCACCCCAACCATATGGTTCACCAAGAACACTATCAATAAGTGTTTGGACGTTTTTAGTGTCTATCGTAGCAGGCCATTTGGTAGCACTATCTTTAGCTATATGGTAGTTTATAAGTCCATTTTCTGTAAAAACTCTACCATAATAGTTATTTTTATCGCTTGAGTGTAGCATCAAGATAGTACCAACTCTAGCATAAAAGAGAAATTTATTATTCATATCATATACAGGGGTTTTGTCTTTAAGTATAGTGATAAACTCAGAGTTTTTCATCGTAAGTTTTTCATTTTCATTTACAAAGTATATATCTCGTGCATCTATCCAACCCCAAACAACGTCATTTTGCACAAAGACAAAATCTCTATCTTTGCTAAAGTGTGATACATAAAGTGGATAGTTTACGCCAAGAGTTGAGTTGGAAAGATAGTCAAATGGATATCCTTCACCTGGATCATCAAAGTTATAAAATATCGGCTCATGAGAAGGAGCGTTTTTTAAGAATGTATTTTTAGTAGTTATTGCGTGACGAGATACACTACCAAAAGCGTTTGTGTTTGCGTTGTTATAAATTTGATCAAAGTGAGAATTTAAGTAAGCTCTTCTACTTGGTGCGATGTAGGTTTTACGACTAGAATTTTTGTATGCATTTAAGCCCCAAAATGCCTCTTTTTTACTAGTTGTAGGGTTGTTAAATTCCCATACCTTAAAGTATCTATCTTTGAAGTTTTGACCATTAGTTTGGGCAGGTTTATCTACTTTAGAAAGAAGTTTGGCATTTTGTGGAAGATCTAGCTTAAGTAGTTGGTATTTGTTGTTTGTTTCAGAGTAGCTGATATCGGGATCTTTACTACTGCAAGCAACTATAAAAATAAGTATAAATGGAGCTAATGCAAATTTCTTCAAATTCTACCTTTGTGTCTAAAATTCCTTAATTTTAACCTATTTTTATTAATGTTTGAGTTTGATTTAGTGCTAATATATAAATTTAGTTACATCTTAATGGATTTAGTGACTTAAAGGTTTGCTTTAAATTTTTAGATATAATTTTATAAATATTTAGTTTAGGATAGCTTTGTTTAAAAAATTATTAGAAATCTTAAAAGAAAACAACCTCTTTTTAACCGGTGGCGGTGGCGTTGGTAAAAGTTATGCAACTCGTATCATTATAGATAGCTACAAAGAGCAAAACATGGGTGTTGTAGTGCTTGGAAGTACAGGAATAAGTGCTGTAAATATAGGTGGTGTAAGTGTGCATTCGTTCTTTGGATTTGGTATATGCAAGAACCATGAAGAACTTAAAGCTCATGATAAAAACAAAGGCACTAAAAGACGTATTGAAATTCTTAAAGAGATGCTTCCTAAAACAGATCTCTTAGTTATAGATGAGATATCCATGGTCTCAGGAGCTCTTTTTGATATGATATATTTAAGGCTTGTAAATTTAGGCTTTAAAGGCAGGCTTTTAGTTGTTGGTGACTTTTATCAACTTCCACCTGTTAGTAAAAAAGAAGAAAACTCACTTTTTAGTGCTAAATATGCGTTTTCATCGTATTCTTGGAGTTTGATGAAGTTTGTAAATGTGGAGTTTATACACTCTAAACGTACTAAAGATTTAGAGTTTTATGATGTTTTATCAAAGATTAGAGTTGGAGAAATAGACCATAAAATATCATCTTATCTAGAGCAGTTTTTGCTCTCAAATTTTACGTTAAATGAGGATAAAACAGTTCTTTTTGGCAGAAACAGAGATGCTGATGAGTTAAATTTAGCTATGCTTAAGCGTATAAAGTCTCCTTTAGAGAGCTTTAGTGGTGAATATGAAATTTTTGATAAAAATTTAAGAAGCGAACGTTTTGAAAAGTGGATAGAAAATTTAAACGTTCCAACTGTTTTTGATTTTAAAATTGGTGCAAAAATCATCTTTACAGCCAATAAATATCAAAGTAGCTTTAGTCAAGACAACTACTACAATGGCGAGCAAGGGGTTATAAATGAAATTTGTAAAAATAATAGCGGTAAAATAACATCACTAGTTATTCTTAAAAACAGTGGTAAAATCGTAGAAATAGAACCAAAAAGTTATGATTTAGGTGAGTTTATAGTTAAAGATGGTGAACCTATATACAATGTTTTAGCTAGTTTTTATCAGTTTCCGCTTCGCTTAGCTTATGGCATCACGATACATAAATCACAAGGTATGAGTGTAGAAAATCTCACTTGCAACCTTAACTATATCTTTGCAGAAGGACAGCTTTATGTGGCACTTTCAAGAGCAGTTGACCCTAAAAAACTTACTATCATATACTCTAAAGAGTTAAATTTTAGCACCTATTTAAGTAGATCTGTAAAAGTTGCAAAAGAGGTAAAAGAATTTTATGAAACAGAGACTTTTATATATTTGGATTAAAAATCATTCTACCGTTTCATGAATAGATATAAATTTTAAGAGAAATTTTAGAATTTAATGTATGGATTGCCTATGTTAAGATTCATATTTCGTTGCAACCCATAATTAACTCATAACCTAGTAAAATTTATTGAGTTATGATATCAAAATTTGCAGGAATTTCAGGTAAAAATATCTGATTATCTACAGATCTATCTTTTTGGACATTGCTAAATTTTATAACAACTTCATTGTCAAGTTTGTCTTTATATTTTATCGTTTCTATAAGTGTATCTTTAAATTCTAAGTGATATAACACCCCGTCAAATTCTGCACTATACTTATCTTCGCTATCTTTAACCGCACTTTGCATAACTTTTGTTAAATTTGGAACGTCTTTTAAATTTGTGAGTATGACTTGTTCGAGTTCGGGTTCGATAATAACAACTCGCTCAAAACTAAAATATATATCTTTTATGCTTGGTGATTTGTATTGCCAAAGTGCGTGTGTATTAGTCGCTATAAAATTTCCGCTATATTTTATTTCGCTTCCATCGCTTTTAACACTTTGAGTAAAATCACTAGATAGAGTTTTAAACTCCAATGGATTTGCAAAAGCAAAATTTAATACTAAGGCCAAAGTTGATATTGTAAATATTAGTTTTTTCATAATATTCCTTTCGAATTTCTTAGAATTGTACTAAAATTTATTAAATGTATGTTACAATGAAAGGTTAATTTATATGGAGATTTTAATGATTAAAAATTCGCTAGGTAAAATTTTTGGGACAAAAAACGACCGTTTAGTTAAAGAATATGCAAAAAAAGCAAAGAGTATAAATGTTCTTGAGGATAGATATTCTAAGCTAAGTGATGAAGAGTTAAAAGCAAGCTTTGAAGAGTTAAAAATAGCGGTGAGAGAAGATAAAAAAAGCCTTGATGATGTGCTTAATGATACATTTGCTATAACAAGAGAGGCTAGTAAAAGAGTGCTTAATATGCGTCATTTTGATGTTCAGCTTATCGGAGGAATGGTTCTTCACGAAGGAAACATCACTGAGATGAAAACAGGTGAGGGTAAAACTCTTGTGGCAACTTTGCCTGTGGTGCTAAATGCTATGACAGGAAAAGGTGTTCATGTAGTTACGGTAAATGATTATCTAGCTAAGCGTGATGCTACTGATATGGGAGTGCTTTATGAGTTTTTAGGATTTAGTGTAGGCGTTATAGTAAGTGGCGAATATGATGATGTTAAACGTAAAGCACAATATGATGCTGATATCACGTATGGAACTAACAATGAGTTTGGTTTTGATTATTTAAGAGATAATATGAAATTTAGCTTTGATGCGAAAGTTCAGCGTGGGCATAACTTTGTTATAGTTGATGAGGTTGATAGTATCTTAATAGATGAAGCTAGAACGCCACTTATCATTAGTGGTCCAACAGATAGAACTTTGGATGGATATGTTAGGGCAAACAAAGTAGCACTTGAGCTTAAAAGAGGCGAGGAAGCTAAAACTTCTGAAGAAAAACCAACAGGTGATTTTATAGTAGATGAGAAAAATAGGACTATTTTACCAACTGAAAAAGGTGTTGAAAAAGCAGAAGAGCTTTTTGGTGTGGACAATTTATACAGCCTTGAAAATGCTATCCTTAGCCACTACTTAGATCAAGCTCTTAAAGCTAACTATCTTTTTGAAAAAGATGTTCATTATGTGGTAAAAGATGGTCAAGTTGTGATAGTTGATGAGTTTACAGGTAGGCTTAGTGAAGGAAGGCGTTTTAGTGAAGGACTTCATCAAGCTTTGGAGGCAAAAGAGGGTGTTGAGATACAAAAAGAGAGCCAAACTTTAGCTGATATTACTTTTCAAAACTACTTTAGACTATATGATAAATTAGCTGGCATGACTGGAACTGCTCAAACTGAAGCTACTGAATTTAGTCAAATTTATGGACTAGATGTTGTCTCTATTCCAACAAATGTTCCTGTTAAAAGAATTGATCAAAACGATCTTATATATAAAACTGAAAGAGAGAAATTTGATGCTGCTATAAAAGAGATCAAACGTTTAAATGCTAAAGGTCAGCCCGTACTTGTAGGAACAGCTTCTATTGAAAAAAGCGAAATTTTGCATGAGTTACTCAAAAAAGAGCGTATTGCACACTCAGTATTAAATGCTAAAAACCATGAAAAAGAAGCTGAAATCATCGCTGAAGCAGGTGCAAAAGGAGCTGTTACGATAGCTACAAATATGGCAGGACGCGGTGTTGATATACGTATAAATGATGAGGTTAGAGAGCTCGGTGGGCTTTATATCTTAGGTACTGAAAGACATGAAAGTAGGCGTATAGATAACCAACTTCGTGGTCGAGCAGGAAGACAGGGTGATCCAGGAGAGAGCAGGTTTTACCTAAATTTAGAAGATAACTTGCTTAGAATTTTTGGAAGTGATAAGATAAAAGGCATTATGGAGCGTTTGGGTATTAAAGAGGGCGAAAGTATAGAGTCTAAAATGGTAACGCGCGCTGTAGAAAATGCTCAGAAAAAAGTAGAGTCTTTGCACTTTGAGAGTCGTAAATATATACTTGAGTATGATGATATAGCTAATGAACAAAGAAAGACTATATATAGATATAGAAATGAACTTTTAGACCCAGAGTTTGATCTATCAATAAAAATAGCTGATAACCGCAAAATTTATGTAGAGTATCTATTAGATAGTGTTGAAATTTATGATGGCATGCAAAGCAGTAGTTTTAACCTTGATGCTCTTATAGCTCAGATATTAAGCGAGACAGGAGAGCCATTTAGTAAAGAGGAGCTAGCAGAATTTGAAGATTATAGTGAGCTTGCAAAATACATAAATAGCAAGATTACAAAGGCTTATGAAGAGAAGATGAGCGTTGTAGAAGATGAACAAAAAAAAGATATAGAAAAACAAATTTATCTGCAAGTTGTAGATAGGGATTGGCGAGAACACTTATACCAGATGGATATGCTTAAAACAGGTATCGGACTTCGTGGATATAACCGTAAAGATCCATTAACTGAGTATAAAAAAGAGAGTTATGATCTATTTGTTGATTTAGTTTATAGACTTAAAAGAGATAGTATTAGGTCGCTTCAAGCGATCCGCTTTAAAACCAAAGAAGAGATAGAAGCAGAAGAAAGAGCTAGAGCCATTGCTCAGCAAAGAGCTATGGATGAGTTAAATAGAGCTATAGAGAGTAGAAAAGAAGAAGCAAATGATAAAGATAAAGTTGTAAAACGAGAGCCTATAAGAGTAGATAAAAAACCAAGAAGGAACGATCCTTGTCCGTGCGGAAGCGGTAAAAAATATAAAGAGTGTCATGGTAAAAGCGGTCCTAAAAAAGGTGCTTTAGCTGAATAAGGGTAGAATTTGATAAAGTATCTTGTTTCAAAATATATGAGGTTTGATAAAAGTCAACCTTTTATAACTATGTGCGCAGTACTTGCGTTTATAGGTGTAAGTATTGGACTTATGGTTCTTATCGTAGCTATGGCTATAATGAATGGTTTTGATAAAGAATTTGAACGAAAACTTTTTACTATGAACTATCCTATCACTATATACAGTCATTTTAAAGGTGGTATTACAAAAAGTGATCTTGAAAATTTACAAAACACCTTACCAGATATAAAATTTAGCCCTTATATAACTACTCAAGGCATTGTTAAAGCTAACAATAAGCTTGAAGGAACAGTTGTTTTTGGGGTAAATTCAGCAAATGAGGCTGAAGTAAATAAGGTAGTAAAAGAGGGCCTTAAAGATGCAAATTTGACAGGCTTTGGAGCACTTATTGGCAAAGGGCTTAAAGATGAATTTATGCTTGATGAAGGCGAAAAAGTAATGCTTATCTTTACTAAGCTTGATCCAGGCGGGTTTTCACTACTTCCTAAAATGAAACGTTTTGATGTAAAAGCCGAGTTTCATTCGGGGCTTATAGCTTATGATAAGGCTTATATTTATGTTGATATTGAAGATTTGGCTAAAATTTTAGATTATGAAGCTGGAAGTTTTGATGGTATTCACATTTATTCAGATGATCCTTTTAAAGACTTAGAGCGTATAAAAGATAATTTACCAAACACAATGAGAGCACTTGGATGGTGGGAGCAAAATGGTAACTTCTTTGCAGCTTTAGCACTTGAGAAAAAGGCGCTTTTTATAGTTTTGATGCTTATCATTCTCGTAGCAAGCCTTAACATTATAAGCTCACTTTTGATGACTGTGATGAATCGTCGTCAAGAGATCGCTCTACTTTTAGCACTTGGAGCAAGTAAAAAAGAGGTTAAAAAGGTATTTTTTACTTTGGGTATGGTAATAGGTGGGGGCGGTATTGTCTTTGGCACGATACTTGGTCTTTTTGGAGTTTGGCTTTTTGGAAGTTTTGATATAGTTAAGCTTCCAGCAGATGTTTATGGTAGCTCAAAACTACCTATGGAGCTATCACTAGGAGATCTTACTATGATTGTTGTAGGGGCGTTAGTTATAGTAGTTTTATCATCTTACTATCCAGCGAAAAAAGCTACACAAATAGACGTTCTTGATACTTTAAGAAATGAGTAGTTTAGCTTAAATGTAGATTTTAAGCTAAATTTGATCTATCTTGTCTAAAGCCGGCATATCTTTATCTTTAACCTTTATTTTATCAAGTCCTGCAAAGATAAATACATTGTATCCATTTTCATATCGGTGAGCAAAATTTAAAGAGTGTGATTTGATGATGCTATTTACTATATATAGCCCAAGTCCAAAGCTTTGTGAGGCATCTTCACCTTTTGTAAAAGGCTGGATAAAGCACTCAAGTTCTTGTTGCATAGGTTCGCCTAAAGTATAAAATTCTAAAGAGTTATTTTGAGTGTAAATTTTTACTTTGTTATCATCTGAATATTTAGTTGCGTTGTCTATTATATTTTTAATAGCTATGGACATTAGTTTAAAATCAGCGTAAATTTCACTATCTTCTATATAGCATTCAACTACTTTTTCCTCAACCATAGCCGTTTTCATTGCCTCATCAATGATCTCACTTATATATACTCTACTCATCTGAGAAATTTCCATACCAGCAGTTGCACGCTCAACAGCTGCAAATTCATTTATAAGCTCTTCTAGTTTTTCAAAGACATCAATTAACCGCTCTTGATACTTATTTTTTTCTATCATTTCAACTGTTATGCGACCTTTAGTTATAGGAGTTTTAAGTTCATGCATGATGTTTCTAAGAAAAAGAGCTCTTGAGTCATTTAGTCTTTTTATCTGCATTACTGCTTCATAAAAAGCACTTGCGACATCACTTATTTCATCTTTTCCTGTGCTTATATTTTTGATATTTAAATCCCCAGCAGCAAATTTGTTGATTTGACGTTTTAGTTTTCTAAGAGGTTTTATTTTGCGTATGATAAATATATAAGTTATAAGTATGACTATAAAAACAAAGACAAAAACAACTTTTATGATATCGTATCTATAAGGCTGATAGTCGTTATCTTGAAGTAAAATTTCCTTATCGGCTTGTTTTATCTTTATAAAGTGGTGTTTGTTATATATGATGATAGCAGCACTTCCTATGTTTGTTGTG
>JAAYFN010000081.1 GCA_012728225.1 Campylobacter sp. | reverse complement strand
CAACATCTGCACCATTTGCTAGTAACATTTTTGCGCACTCAAAAGAGCCGTTATAGGCTGCTAGCATAAGTAAAGTATTGCCTTTGCTGTCTTTTAAATTTACAGGAAGACTTGAGAGTATCATACTCTCAAGCATCTCCTTATTATCTTCTCTAGCAAAATCAAGCGCCATAAGACAAAGCTCATCGTATCTTTCTTGCTCCCAAATGCTTACTTCTATATTGTTATTTTCGCTCACTTAAAACTCTTTTTACACCCATAGCATAATCGGGTGAAATTTTTTCAAAATGAGCTAAACATCTCTGCCTAACACTTTCCTCAACACCACACCATGAGTCAACTATGTTATTAAACAAAGCCTCTTTTTGGCTATCACTCATAATACTAAAAAGCGCTCTTGGTTGTGAATAATAATCCTCATCATCATACCCATATCGCTGAACAGCACCATCAAGCTCAAGATCTGGTTCAAGGTAGCTTTTATCTTCTGCTGGACCACCATAACTATTTGGTTCATAGTAAACACCGCTTTTTACTACATTTGAGCCATCATTCATAAATCCACCACGAAAATAGTTACTAGCATCAACTATTGGAGCATTTACTTTAAGCTTATCGTGATTGATTCCTAAGCGATATCTTTGCGCGTCTGGATAACTAAAAACTCTAGCTTGAAGCATTTTATCAGGACTAAAACTAATGCCTGGCACAACGTTTGACGGTGTAAATGCAGCTTGCTCAACTTCATTAAAGTAGTTTTCTGGGTTTTTGTTAAGCTCAAAATAACCTACATCTATAAGCGGATAATCTTTATGATACCAAACTTTAGTTAGATCAAATGGGTTAAACCCACAAGTCTTTGCCTCTTTTTCGCTCATAACTTGAATTTTGAAATTCCATCTTGGATAATCACCTTTTTCGATAGACTCATACAGATCTCTTTGATTGCTCTCTCTGTCTTTTCCTACAACAACTTCAGCTTCAGAGTTAGTTAAATTTTTAATACCTTGAGCTGTTTTAAAGTGAAATTTCACATAAGTTCGCTCGTTTTTAGCATTTATAAGGCTATATGTGTGACTTCCAAAGCCATGCATATTGCGAAAACTAGCAGGAATTCCCCTATCACTCATAAGGATTGTAACTTGATGGAGGCTTTCAGGAACTAATGACCAAAAATCCCACATTGCGTTATTTGATCTCAAATTTGTTCGTGGATCACGCTTTTGAGTATGTATAAAATCAGGAAATTTATATCCATCTCTTATAAAAAATACTGGAGTGTTGTTGCCAACTAAATCCCAATTTCCTTCTTTTGTATAAAATTTCAAAGAAAACCCACGTACATCACGCTCTGCCTCCGCTGCTCCCGCCTCACCAGCAACTGTTGAAAACCTTGCAAACATTTTAGTTTTTTCACCTTTTTGTAACACACTTGCTTTTGTATATCTTGATATGTCTTCGGTTATCACCAACTCACCATAAGCACCACTTCCTTTAGCATGCATTCTTCTTTCAGGAATAACCTCGCGATCAAAATGAGCTAGTTTTTCCATAAACCAAACATCTTGCATAACCATAGGGCCTCTTTTACCCGCAGTCATTGCATTTTGATTATCTGCAACCGGCGCACCAACTGCATTAGTCAATTTGATATTCTTATCTTCTTTCATAATAATGTATACCTCCTTGTATTATATATAGTAATTAGTAATCATTACTATTATTACCT
>JAAYFN010000080.1 GCA_012728225.1 Campylobacter sp. | reverse complement strand
TTTTAATACATCTATAAAATAATTTATAGATGAGACCTGTACTGACAATCAGCCTGTTTTTCAAATCTTTAATTCCTATAAATAATAATAAAAAAATAATTCTTTTATAAGATGTATTTAATATTTTATTTATATAATTCTAATATTCATTATCATTATCAATACAAATAATGAACTTTATTTTTCTAAATAGTATTTCTTAGCATTGTTTACAAGGTATTTAAAATTCCAACAGGAGGGGGAAATGAGTACAAAATTAGCAGTCAGTACTGCTTTAATGGTTTTTGGGAGCATAGTCTTATGTGCTTCTGAAAGCACAAGATTAGATGCTATAAATGTTTCTGAACAATCAGACAAAAGTACTGATTTAAAAACCGCAAAAAACACTCAAGCAAAAAATATTACTGAGGTTTTAAAGCAAGATGTAAATATCAATATGGGAGGCGGGAGTCCTAATACTCAAAGAATATACATGAGAGGACTTGGCGAGGGGTTGATTAATGCTACTATCGATGGCGCAAAACAAAGTAAAGAATTGCACAATCATAGAGGTGGAACAGTAGGGTTAGATTCTGATATTTTAAAATCCATTAGTGTAAATCCTGGAGTTTCTCAAGCAGATGGAGGGCCTGGAAACTTGGGGGGAAGCATAGGTTTTGAAACCGTTGATGCTCAAGATTTACTAGAACAAGGTAAATATTATGGAGCTTATATCAAAAGTACTTTAGGAAGCATTGATGATTCTTATAAAAACTCTATTGCTTTATATGGAAAGATACATGAAAAAATTGGAATTTTACTATATGGAAGCAAAGCTGATAGTGAAAACTATAAAACTGGAGGCGGAAGAGAAGTTTTATCTTCAGCAGAAGAGCTTGAAAACTATTTTGTCAAACTTAGCATACTTGATTTAAACTCACATACCCTAAGAATAAGTCAAGAAAAAAATACACAAGAAGGGCTTTACAAATGGGGTTCAGTCGGTAGTGATATGGGATATTTAACAGATGAAAATGAAGCTGTTCGTCAAAAAGTCATAAGAGAGACTTCAATCTTAAATTATGGATACAATCCAAATGATTTGGTTGATGTGGGATTGAAACTGTATCAAAATAATCAAGATTTAGAAAATTTAGATACTAATACAAAATATACAAATAAAACAATAGGTGTTGATTTAAGAAATAGCTTTACTTTATACAATGATTTTTTAAGAAATAAACTAACTATTGGAGTTGATTATGAGGAAAATAAAGGAAAACAAAAAAATGGATTTAGAGAAGCAAACGATGAGAATAGAGGACTATTTATACAAAATAGAATGATGTTTGATAGCTTCACTCTATCTTTTGGGGGAAGATATGATGATTATGAACAAACTATCGGGCATAAAAAATTTAGTGGCAATGATGTATCTCCAAATATAAATGCAGAGTATTTCTTTACAGATAATTTTTCAATTTTTGCTGGATATGGGCAAGCTGTGAGTTCAACAAATTTAGTACCTATTGGCTGGCTAACAGGAAGTGGGCAAGTCACTTATAATGGTTCAGTAAATGGTGATTTAAAAACACAAAAATCTGAAAAATATGAAATTGGTACAACTTTTGGATTTAATAATTTAGTTGCAAATAGTGATAATCTTGATTTTAAATTAACTCTATTTGACACTACTATTAAAAACGCTATTTCAAGAATTGGTGGTGGCCCTGGAAGCAATCCAGTTCATTTAATAAACGGAAAAGATATCAAAACAAAAGGATTTGAGGCAAAAATTGGATACGCACTAGATAAGTTTAGAGCTTCTTTAGGTTACACGCACATAGATGTTAAACAAGATGGAACAGAGATTAGCGGAACGATAAAAAGAACAGCAGCTAGCTATGGTGATAGAATTGTTGCAAATCTTAACTACGATGTAAGTAATAATTTAGGTTTTGGTTACCAGCTTTTAGGGCAATTAAAAAATAAAAACCCATCGGACAATAATGTAAACAATAAAGCTGGCTATGCAGTTCATAATTTAAATGCAACATATTCTCCAAAAGAGTTTAAAAATCTTTCATTTGCGATAGCTATAAATAACCTACTTGATAAAGATTATGCCTCACAAACTTCTTTAAGTAGTAATGGAATAGCTGTTGGGGAGCCTGGTAGAGATGTGAGAGTCTCTTTTAAATATAAATTTTAATTAGGAGAACAAGATGTTAAGTGGTTTTAAAAAAGCTGTAATTGGAAGCATGATAGTTTCAAGTTGCTTGCTAGCAAATGGTGAATTATCAATAGTTAGTGCAGGAGTTGGCGATTTGGATAATATGACTTTAAAAGCATATAACACTATAAAAAATGCAGATTTGTTCTTTACTATGGATGGAGAGGCTGGAAAATATGCCCCACTTATAGGAGATAGACCAGTTTATAAAGCAGGACATGGTATTTTTGCCAATATGGACAATACGAAAATGTCAGAAAAAGAGCTGGAAGACTTAAAAACAGAAACTAAAAAAATAGTGTTAAATGAGTATAAAGCTGGTAAGAAAATAGTTTTATTAGAAAATGGAGATCCAACTATCTACGGGCCACAAATTAGTTTTTTAAAGGAATTAAAAGATTTAAAACCAAAAATTATAGCTGGAGTGTCAATTTTTAATGTAGCAAATGCGGCACTTCAAACAGCAGTTGTTGGTGGAGTAAAAAATGCAAGTGGAATTACTTTAACTATCGGAAGTGATAAAAATAGATTAATATCCAAACTTGCAGACTCTGAATCAACAATAGTATTTTTTATGGATAGAGAGTTTGATAAATTTATTGACTATTTAAATACTTTGTACTCAAAAGATATGGGAATTGCGATAGTAGTAAATGCTGGATATGAAGATAAAGAAAAGATTATTATAGCAACGCTAGGCACCATCAAAGAGAAAGTTACTGAAAAATTGCCTTTTAATCATTTAGTTTATGTTGGTAATTTCATTAAATGAAAAATGGTAATTTAAAAAGAGATATTGGTCTTTTATCAGCCACCATATTAGTTATTGCTAATATGGTGGGTACTGGAGTTTTTACAATTTCTGGCTTTATTGCACTGGAGCTTAATAGTTATTCTTTACTAATGCTATGTTGGTTTTTAGGCGGAATATTTGCGTTAATTGGAGCTTTTAATTATGCAGAATTAGGAGCAATGTTTCCAAAGGCTGGCGGAGAGTATGCTTATTTAAAAGAAAGCTTTGGAAAACTTCCTGCCTTTGTGTCTGGTTGGATTTCATTGATAGTTGGCTTCTCGGCTCCTATAGCAGCAGCTTCTATTGCTTTTGCTACATATTTACTTGGCAATCAAGAAAAAACATGGTTTAGTTTAGAGATTTTTTCTTATGAAGTTTTAAACATTAATCTAATTTCATCTATGGCAATTTGTTGTGTAGTCTTTTTTTCATATGTTCACTACCATAGCGTAAAACTAGGAACAAATATACAAAACCTTTTAACCATATTTAAAGTTGTATTTATTTTAGCACTTATTATTGGTGGCTTTGCAGTTGGAAATGGAGATTTTTCAAGAATTACTGCAACACTTTTAGGAGATAGCTTTTCTATCTCATGGGCACATTTTGCTATTTCGCTTATTTTTATATCATTTGCCTATAGTGGTTGGAATGCAGCTTCATATCTAGGAGCAGAAATAAAAAATCCTCAAAAAAATCTTCCTTTAGCTCTTTTATTGGGAACTATTTTTGTAACAATTTTATATATGCTTCTAAATTTTGTATATATTTATGCCTTGCCAATAGATAAAATGGCTGGAGTTTTACAAGTAGCAACGGATGCTTCAAATGCACTTTTTGGAAATAAAATAGGCTCTTTAATATCTTTAGCCATATCTTTTGGACTTTTATCTGTTGTTAGTGCCATGATAATGACAGGACCTAGAGTCTATTATGCAATGGCAGAAGATGGACTATTTTTTCAAAAATTTAAAAAAATTTGTACAAAAAGAAATACACCAACTCAAGCTATAGTTTTACAAGCGGTCATTGCAATTATTATGATTCTAACTTCAACTTTTGAAAGCTTATTGATTTATATAGGATTTACCTTATCTTTAACTTCCATGTTTACGGTTATAGGATTAGTAAAACTAAGAATTCAAAAACCAAATATTCCAAGACCATATAAAACTTTATGGTATCCATATTTACCAATATTGTTTGTGCTTGCAAATATTGGGATCATAATATTCTCATTTATCAGCAGGCCTTTTATATCTAGTTTAGGGATGCTAACTATTTTAATTGGAATAATCATTTACTATAAAATAGAGTAAATTATTACCAAGAGAAAGATTTAAACATCTGCCAAATGAGGCAGGCTGAGGTTTTAAGCGATGAGTGGAGCAACTAAGCTACATGCAGGGCTTTAGCCCCACATGTAAGAAGTATTAACTCTTTTTTCTAGCTTTTTGGCTATTTATAAAAATCATAATAGATACTATGACAACACCTATCACATCAGTTGTAAACTCTGGGACTATGAGCATCAGCGCTCCAATGGCTATTATGATCCTCTCAAGAGCATTCATACTCCCTTTAAAGTACCCTTCCACTGCGGAGCTTAGAGCTACAACTCCCACAAAAGAGGTCGTCGCAACTAGCACAACATCTAAAAATGGAGGGTAGGTAAACTCTGTCATGTTCATACTTGTTAAAAGCGAACCATCTATGAACAAAAGTGCTGGGTTGTAAACAAAAATAAATGGCACTATAAAGCCAGCTAAAGATAGCTTCAGTGACTGCCAACCTGTCTTCATAGGGTCACCACCTGAAATGCCAGCTCCTGCAAAAGAGGCAAGCGCAACTGGTGGAGTGATGTTTGCAAAAAGACCAAAATAAAATACAAAAAGATGCGCGATTATGACTGGAACACCAAGAGCAGCGATGGCTGGAGCTGCCATAGTGGCAGTGATGATGTATGCTGGAATCGAAGGAAGTCCCATTCCAAGCACCATAGAAGCAAGCATTGTTAGCAAAAGAGTTACAAATAAAGAGTTTTGCCCAACGCTTGAGATAAGCGAAATCATCACACTTGCAAAGCCTGTTAAGCTAACTGTTCCTATGATGATGCCAACAACAGCACAAGCAACCATCACTGGCAAAGATTGTTTTGCCCCATCAACTAGCGCGTCTATTATGTCTTGAAAACTCATTCTTGTAGATTTTTTAAGTGAGCTTACAACTATGGCGATTCCTATGGTATAGCTCGCGGCGTAACCAATTGGCACTGAGTTTGCAAGGAAATATATTAGGGCAAATATAGGCAAAAGAAGGTGTCCTCTCTCTAGCAATACATCTTTAACTTTAGGTAGTTCATCTTTTGGAATGCTTCTTAAATC
>JAAYFN010000079.1 GCA_012728225.1 Campylobacter sp. | reverse complement strand
GTCTAACGGTTAGGACATCGCCCTTTCACGGCGGCAACACGAGTTCGAATCTCGTATGAGTGACCACTTTTTTCTACAAAATCAATTTTTAGATATATCTAACTTTAAAGTATATAAATTAAGATAAAAAATATTCTCGCGGATTTTTATAGGGTTTTGCTTTTTCTATATGTTTAAAAATGGCATTATTCATCTTTTTATTTGTTGTTAAATTTTTATTCGTACTTTTGTCTTCAAAACTTTTCTTTTCCTTTGTTATCGCCGTATAGTACAAATTTATATCATATCTATATTTGTAAACGTTGTATTTATTGTTAGCTTCTTTTTTCTCTTTTGTTTTTTTAGTTTATTGTTTATCTTGCGTTAAGTATATCTTGATAATATTCAAGCATTATCAAAATTAAGGTGCTTTATGTAAATATGAGATTTTTAATTTTTTTTATACTTATTTTTACCTTTCCAAACATTTTATTTGCAGATAAAATGAAAAATAACTACCTCAATGATTTAGCGTATTATTATGGTGTAAATGAGCATAGAAATGCTCTTATACTTAGAATAAACGACTTGTTACAAAACCAAACAAATACACCATCGCAGAATATTTTTTATACTCTTTCTATAAAAGACAATGCCATTGTAATCACTTTAAATAACAAGGTGGTGAAATATCTTAAATTTAAAGATTTTTATGATAATTATAAAGTTACTTATACTTGCGATAAAAACAAAGAATGTCATATCAAGCACAATATCAATTCTGATTCTATATTTATCATATCATCAAACAAAAAAGTTGCAGATGAGTTAGCGCATACTTTATCATATTTGATGGAAAATATCCAAAATGGAGATAAAACAAGAGAGGATCTTCCACAAGAATACACAAAAGATTTGTTGCCATTCTACAACCTTCTTGCATTTGAATGGGATATCAAAAAAACTGCTGAGGAAGGACTTAGTCAAGCTTCATTTGATAAAGTAACAAACATAAACAACAATAAAGAGTATCAATCTTTATATAGTGCAGAAAAGAAGAAGCTATCACGATGTGCAACAATAGCAACAGATGCAACAAACTTTGCTTTATTGGCTGGAAAAGCGGAGCATGGATATTTTATCTCTCGTCAAATGTTTGAACTATCTTCATCAGAAGGGATAGGGATAGAGCTTGCAAAAGAAACTGGATTTACACTTGAGTCTATTCCAAAAAAAGGCGAAGAAGTAAAGGTAAAATTTCGTGAAATAATTCCAACTTATCTAAAAGATAACAATAAAAAAGATAAAAATAAAGCTATTTTTCTTTATAGTGCATTTGCGACACATCACGGATACTCTAACTGGGAAAAAGTTTATGATACTCTTGTAAAAAATAGCTATCTAAAAAAAGTATATTATCCTTCTGGTATGGAAATTGAGAGTGTTTATGAAGAGAATTATTATACCGATTTTATAGATACGCTTAAAGATATTCAATACAAAACTTGGGAGATTTGCATACAAAAATTACCAACTATTTGTAACGAAGATAATCAAATAAAAGATCGTCAAGCCCGCTGCTTGTCAAAATATACATCAGACTTTCATCCATATACCTATCCTCACTTTGATGAAGTTGCCGATATTTATAAAAAAGCTGGATATTAAAATTATTTTTATCAAGGAGTAAAGATGCGTTATTTTTTCTTGTTTATTTGTGTCACTTTTTTAAGCACATTTTCACTAGCTGACAAGCTTGATCCAGGCTCTTATTTTGATGCGGGTGGAATAAGCGATAAAGAAAAAATGCAAGAATGCCTTAAAGATAATGTTTTTCAAGAATTTTTAATGTACCTTGCTAAGCAAAATGAAGAATATGTTAGGCTTTGTAAAGCTAATAAAAGAAATGAAGCACAAAAATTATCTGAAGAAAATAGTAAAAAAATGCTTGAAGATTTGTCCGTTAAAAAATACTTTGATTGCTTTGGCCAAGCGTTTAATGATGATGATGACAGTGACTATGAAGAAGAAGATGAATATGATGAAACAATGCATATTTGTGATATATTAAAGCAAAATAAAAATATATATCCTAATAGCGGTTTATTTCACGAATAATACTTTTAAGTAGTATAAAAACAACAATCGCTTGTGTATCTTCATATTGATTTTTACTTTAACGCAGAAAAACACTAATGAAAATATAGTAAAGCTTTTATTTGATAAAATCTTTACATGTTAGGACTAAGAGACAAGCTTAAGTCCTACAACACGGATAATTACTAAAGTAACATTTACTATTCTTATCATGCTTATTGCTCCATTGAAAAATATCATATTTACTAAAACAGTTCTGAGAATTCCTATTCCTGCCAAATAGAGTAAGTTATACTCATATGTAGATATTCTAATGATATATAAAAAAATATATAAAAACTTCACGATGAGTTGACAAAAGAAGGATTTTGAGTATCGTTTAGAGCGGGGTTTAGATATGTTGCAACAGCTAGGTATCTATCAGAGTTATCTCTGATGTGTTCAAATTTTTGAGTATATGCAAGAAGCTCGTTTTTGAGTGGTTCATGAACGTATGTTTTGCTTGTACAGCCTATTATAAGAAGTGTTAGTAGAGCTAAATTTATAAATTTAACCATTTTTATCCTTAAATTTGTTTGGTGTATTTTACCAAATCTTCCTGAAATCTAGCCTACTTAAAACCTAAAATGGCATAATATTACTTTTGTAAGTAAGGATTTTAGTTGAGAAGAGTTGCGTTTTCAGGACCATCAAATTCAGGCAAAACTACGCTTATCATTAAAGTAGCTAAAATTTTGCAAGAACAAGGCTTTAAGGTTGGTATCATTAAACATGATCCAAAAGATAAAGCTAGTTTTGATACACCTGGTAAAGATAGTCATAGATTTAGTATGCTCGGAGCTGAGGTTGTTGTAGTAAGTCCTACAAGAACGACTTATTTTAGTAAAGAAGAGAAAAGTATAGATGAAATTTCAGATATGCTTTATGAATGTGATATTTTGATAGTTGAAGGGTTAAAACACCTTGATTTACCGCGTATTAGTTTGTTTCGTGGAGCTATCGATGAGAGTTATTTGGAATTTTCTAAAGCAATAGCAACTAATGGGTTAAAGTGCAGTGTTAATATACCAAATTTTGATATCAATGATGCTAGTGTGGTTGCAAAGTGGGTTTTAGATAATGCAGAAGTTTACATTAAAAAGGGCGCAGAATGAATGAAATTTTAAAAGCGATAAAAGTATCGGTTGTAAGTATAAGTAAGTTACTTAAAGATGCTGATTTTGGTTATACAGATAGCATAAATCATACAGGTGATAAACAGCTCAAACTTGATATCAGAAGTGATGAGATCATCACTCAAACTTTAAGTAAAGTTAACGCGATAAAAGCTCTTATAAGTGAAGAGAAAGATGAAATTTTAGAGTTAAACAAAGATGCAAATTTTATAGTTGCTTATGATCCGCTTGATGGTTCAAGCTTAGTTGATGTAAATTTTGCAGTTGGAAGTATATTTGGCATTTATAAAGATGAAGTTAGTGCTAAGAGTTTAGTTTGTGCGTGTTATAGTGTGTATGGACCGCGTTTAGAGTTTGTTATATGTCAAAATACCCCTCTACTTTATAGATATGTAAATGGTGAGTTTGTAAAAGCTAAAGAGTTAAAGCTTGAAAATAAAGGCAAATTAAATGCAACGGGTGGAACTCAAAAAGGTTGGAGTCATAAGCACCGTGAGTTTATAAAAGGGCTTTTTGATGAAGGATATCGTTTAAGATATAGTGGAGCGATGGTTGCAGATCTTCATCAAATTCTCTTAAAAGGTGGAGGGCTTTTTAGCTATCCAGCTACAAATGATGCACCTAATGGCAAACTTAGGATAACATTTGAAGTATTACCATTTGCCTATATATATGATAAAGCAGGTGGCGCATCAAGTGATGAGAGTGGAAATTCGCTTTTAGAGTTAAAATTTAGTGAAATTCACACTACAACACCATGTTTTTTTGGTTCAAAGTATGAAATTTCAAAGCTTAGGGAGAGTTTAAAGTGAGTGAGGCAAAAGATAAATACGATATATATCTTGATGATATGATAGTTAAGCTTAAAGAGTGCCAACAAAACTATAAATTTAACAGTTGCTTAGAGTGTGAAAAGCTTTTGGATTGTCAGTTAAGAGATGAGTATGTCAAAGCTTCATATGAGAGTATGAGTAAGGGTCAAGATGGCGGTTTTGAGTTTTAGGATAAGGGGATAAAATGATAAATAAAAAAGAGAAAAGATTTGTAACTTCGCCAATTTACTATGTAAATGATGTACCTCACATAGGACACGCTTATACAACGATAATCTGCGATTTTATAGCAAGACTTTGGAGACTTCAAGGGTATGATGTGTTTTTTACAACAGGCACAGATGAACATGGACAAAAAATAGAAGAGGCTGCTAAAAAAAGAGGCTATTCATCTCAAGAGTATGCTGATGAGATAAGTGCAAAATTTAGAGATATTTGGAATGAATTTGATATAAGTTATGACTCTTTTGCCCGTACAACAAGCAAGGAGCATGCTCAAACAGTTCAAAGAGCTTTTGAGTTAATGTATCAAAATGATGATATTTATAAAGGTGAGTATGAAGGCTATTACTGCGTAAGTTGTGAGAGCTTTTTTCCAGAAAATCAGCTTGTAGACGGCGAGTTTTGTCCTGATTGTGGTAAAAGTACTAGAATTTTAAAAGAAGAGAGCTACTTTTTTAGACTATCTAAATATCAAGATAGATTGCTTGAATGGTATGAAGATGAGAGATGTGTTTTGCCGCAAAGTAAGAAAAATGAAGTTATAAATTTTGTAAGAAATGGTTTAAAAGATCTATCAGTTACAAGGACAGGCTTTAATTGGGGTATTAAAATACCGCAAAGTTTTAATGACCCAAGTCATGTTATGTATGTTTGGCTTGATGCTTTGCTTATATATCCATCATCTCTTGGATATTTAAGAGATGATGCAAATATGGAGTACTGGGATCATGCTCTTCATATTGTTGGCAAAGATATACTTCGTTTTCACGCAGTTTATTGGCCAGCATTTTTAATGAGTCTTAATATGCCACTTCCTAAATATATCGGAGCGCATGGTTGGTGGACAAGGGATGGTAAAAAGATGAGCAAATCTATCGGTAACGTTGTAGATCCAAGAGAGGTTGCTCAAAAGTATGGATTAGAAGAATTTCGCTACTTTTTGCTTCGTGAAGTGCCATTTGGGCAGGACGGGGATTTTTCTCAAAGAGCTCTTATTGCGCGTATAAACAGCGAACTAAGTGATGACTTAGGAAACTTACTAAATAGAATCATAGGTATGAGCAAAAAATACAGTAACTATGAGATAAATTCTAAAGATGTTAGTAGATATTTTACTGATGAGATAGATAGGGCAAATGAGCTTTGTAACAATGCTCTTGATGCTAGCAAAGAGTTAGCAACAAGTCGTTATTTAGAAGAGCTTTGGAAGGTTCTTAATATTGCAAATGCAAGTATAGCAAAGTATGAGCCGTGGAAGTTGATGAAAGAGGGCGAGGAGTTAAAAGCTTTAGCTTTAGTTGCAATGGTATCAAATTTGCTAGCAAAAGTTACTGTTTTGCTAAGTCCTGTTATGCCAAAAACTGCTCAAAAGATTGCAGAAGCGTTAAATTTCAATATAACTTCTGAAATTTATCAAAAGCTTATAATAAGAGGTGAGTTAATAGATTTTTTAGCTAAAGATAGCGAACCTCTTTTTAGTAAGGTAGAATTCCCACTTATGGAAAGTCCGGTGGCAGCTGATACTAAAGAAGAAAAAACTCAAAACATTATAACAATTGATGACTTTAAAAATGTTATCATTAAAGTTGGAACTGTGCTTGAGTGTGAAAATATCGAAGGAAGTGATAAGCTTCTTAAATTTCAGATCGACCTTGGAGAAGATAAACCGCGTCAAATAATCTCAGGTATAGCTAAGTATTATAAAACTCCAAGTGATTTAGTTGGCAAACAAGTTTGCGTTTTAGCTAACCTTAAACCTGCAAAAATTTTTAAGCATTTAAGTGAAGGCATGATACTTAGTGCTGAAGATGGTTCTTTGACTCTACTTAGTACGATGAGTGGAGTTAAAAACGGTGCTATTATCGGATAAACTTAGCTTGAATACTCAAAATTTAGTTCGCCTTATAAGGGGCGAACTTCTTACAAACCCAAAAATTTCAAGTGTCATAAATTTCACAACTAAAATTTCTAATGTCGAGCTTGGAAGTTGCTTTTTAACAAGTGATGCTAGCAAGGCAAAAGAGGCGATTACTCTAGGTGCTTACGCTATCATTTTTGAAGGAGATGCGGAAATTTTTGATGGTGAGATAGCTTATATAAAAGTAGATAGTTTAAAGAGTGCTAAATTCCGTATAATGCGGTATTTTACGACGTTAAATGGTTTAGAATTTGTAGAGATTTCTTCCATAATGCGTGAAATCTTAGAGTTTATGCGTTTTGATAAAAGCGTTGTTTTGGTTGATAAAGAAGATATTTTTGAGACTGTTTTAAGTGCTCCTAGTGGAAGTATTATTTTTAGTGATGATGATAAGTTAATAAAAGCTATTACTCAAAATTTTAAGATTTTAAAGCCAAATTTTGAGCTTAAAATAGTAAATCAAACTTCTATATTTTATCTTAAATTTAGCTATGCAGAGTCAGAATTTTTTCTAAATTTACCTGAAATTTTTGCACCTGAAGTTTATGCTTTAATTCAGTTTTTAAGTATAAAAGATAGAAAATTTAGATTTAAAGAGATTCAGAATTTTAGACATTTTAGTCCGATTTTTGTAGATAAATTTTATAGCGTTAAGGAATTTGGACAAAGTTATAGGGCTTTTATCGTTGAGAGTGATGAAGAGATTTTTAAGCGTTCTAGTGAATTTTTAAAATCCAAATTTAAACAAGATATCATAACTTTTAGCCATAAAAATATAGAGCTAGAAAGTGATATAAAATTTATAAATTTATGTGAGATAAAAACTACTCAAAATTTTAGATACGCTCTTATTTTAGGCGATAAAGATGAAATTTTTGAGATGTTGTGCAGAGTAAAAGCTAGCTTAACACTTTTTTAATTTAGCACGCCTTGGCATGCTAAATTTATACATTAAACCTAAAGTGCATAACATCGCCGTCAGCAACGATATAATCTTTGCCTTCAAGGCGCATTTTGCCTGCATCTTTTGCACCGTTTTCACCACCACACTTTATAAAATCATCATAACTTATAACTTCAGCTCTTATAAAGCCTTTTTCAAAGTCGTTATGTATCACGCTTGCAGCTTTTGGTGCTTTCCAACCATTTTGTATGGTCCATGCTCTAACCTCTATAACGCCAGCTGTAAAGTAACTGATGAGATTTAGTTTGCTAAAAGCTGTTTTGATGATTTTTTCTAATCCACTCTCATCAGCTCCTAAAGCGCTTAGCATTTCACTAGCCTCTTCATCGCTCATCCCAACTAACTCCTCTTCTATTTTGGAGCATAGTTTTATGACGATACTTCCATTTTCATCAGCATACTCTTTTAGTTTTTTTACATATGAGTTATCTTCACTAATACTATCTTCATCAACATTTGCGCCATATATAGTATCTTTTGCTGATAAAAGTCTTAGTTCTTTGTTAAAATTTTGAAAAATTTCACTGTTAAACTCACTAAAACTTCTAGCATTTTTACCATCATTTAGGTGAGTTAAAAGAGCATTTGCTAATTCAAGACTCTCTTTTGCCCCTTTTGTATTTGCTTTTACCTCACGGTTTAAACGCTCTATTTTTTTGCTAACTTGCTCTATATCAGCGAGGATAAGCTCCATCTCTATGATAGCGATATCGCGAAGAGGGTCGATTGAACCTTCAACGTGGGTAACATTTTCATCTTCAAAGCACCTTACTATATGAAGTATTAGTTCAGTTTCTCTTATATTTGCTAAAAATTTATTTCCAAGTCCTTCGCCTTTGCTTGCACCTTTTACAAGTCCTGCGATATCAACAAATTCTATCGTTGAGTATTGGATTTTGTTAGGATTTACTATTTTAGCAAGCTCATTTAGACGCTTGTCTGGAACAGCAACTATTGCTTTGTTTGGTTCGATAGTGCAAAATGGATAATTAGCAGCATCGGCGTTTTGAGCTTTGGTTAGTGCGTTAAATGTAGTGGATTTGCCAACGTTTGGAAGACCTACTATGCCTACTGATAAAGACATTATTTAAGCTCCTTTGCTAAATTTTCAAGAAAGTATAAGCTAGATCTAACGCCTGCTCCACTTGCTCCAAAAGTGTTGTAACCCCATGCTTTTTCAACATATGCAGGACCTGCGATATCAAGGTGAAGCCATCTATCTTTATACTCATCTTTGATAAATTTATCTAGAAAAATTCCTGCAGTTGTCGTACCGCCATATCTACTTGAGCTAGTGTTACTAACATCAGCGATACCACTATCTATAAGCTCTCTTAAGTAGTCGTTAAACTCAAATATAGAAAAAAGTTCACCACTAGGCTCTGAATCATTTTTAAATTTACTCATAAGTTCAAAGTTGTTACCTAAAATTCCAGTTGTAAACTGTCCAAGTCCAACTGCACAAGCTCCTGTTAAAGTGGCCATATCTATAAGTAAGTCAGGCTCAAAGTCTTGCGCATAACTAAGACAATCAGCCAAAACTAAACGTCCTTCAGCGTCAGTATTTCTAACCTCGATAGTAACTCCTGAGCGAGATATCACTACGTCATCAGGTTTAAAAGCATTGCCACCTATCATGTTTTCAGTTGCACCAATGATAGCGTGAATTTCAAAAGGAAGATCAAGCTCAGTTGCTCCTTTGATGATACCCATAGTTGCCAAAGCACCACTTTTATCACACTTCATAGTTAACATATAGTTGCTTGGTTTAAGACTTAAACCGCCACTATCATAAGTTAAACCTTTACCTACAAATATAATTTTTTTAAGTGCTTTTACTTTTGGTGTGTATTTAAGGTGAATAAGCCTTGGAGGGTGAACGCTAGCTTTGTTTACAGCTAAAAATGCATTCATACCCTCTTTTTTAAGAAATTCTTCATCGTAAATTTTACACTCAATATTATCAAATTTAGCCGCTAGTTTTTCAGCTTCATTGGCTAGTTTGATAGGTGTATAAATTTCAGGAATTTCATTAACGCCATCTTTTGTATAGTTGGCAGCATTGGCCATAATAGAGCCGTTTTTAAGTCCAATTTCAGCTATTTTAAGATCTACATCTTTGTCGTTGTACTCATCAGTTGATATATAAATTGTATTAAGTTTATACTCTTTTTTATCACTTTTGTATTTATCAAAAGCGTAACTTCCTAATATAAGGCCTTCAGCTACTGCTTGAAATGTAAATTTAGTACATTTTGCTAGGTAAGTTGCTATCTTAATGCTTGAAATATTGTAGCTTTTAAGTGTGTTATAAGCTGTATTTAGAGCGGTTCTTATTTTATCATACTCTAAAGCTTTTACGCCTACATAAACTCTTCTTTTTTCAAGCAGAGTTAAAACACCAGTTCCATCGTAGTTATAAAACTCAAACTCATCTTTTACAAATTTATGATCTAGTTTTTTATCAACGATAAATATCACTTCAAAATCAGCTTCTATTTTGTCTAAATTTTGATCTATTATCTTAAAATTCATTTTTTTCCTCTCTTTGGTTTAATATCTTCTTTTCTATATTTTTAAAAACAGAGAAAAGAAGCCATATAATCATAGCTATGATAGGTATAGCTAAATACCAGTGGTTTTCAGCCCATTTGACGAATTCCCAAATTTCTTCACCAAAATACCAAGCTAAAAGTATTGTTACAGACGCCCAACACATTCCACTAATTAAATTTATAATAGCATATTTTTTAGCACTATATCTAGTTAACCATATACTTAAATGTATGATGATGCGAAAACCATACATATATCTTTGTAAAAAGATAATTATAGCACCATAGCGATTTAACATAAGAGTAGCAACAGCAAATTTGCGTTTTTGTTTTTTAAATATTTTTGCTATAAAACGTTTGTTGTATTTACCAAGATAGAAGTAGAATTGATCTCCTGTAAAAGCACCAGATCCTGCTACTGTAATAGCTATCGGCAAGCTCATAAGACCTAAATGACACATTATACCTGCAAATACAAGTCCAACTTCTCCTTCCAAAAAGCACCAGATAAAGAGTATAATATAGCCATATTCTTGATACTCCATCATAAGGTTTTTTAAAATTTCTTCCATTTATACTTCTAAAATGCTATAAACTTTGGTTAAATCTTTTACTTTTTTACTTCCTTCTAGCTCTATTATGTCGATTAAAAAACAAGCTTCAATACATACAGCGTTGGTTTGTTTGATAAGTTCAACACTAGCTTTTGCAGTTCCTCCTGTTGCTATAAGGTCATCAATAAGTAAAACTTTAGCATCTTTAACACTTGCAAAAGCGTCAATGTGAAGTTCTATTTCATCTATACCATACTCAAGAGTATATTTTTGAGATATCGTGATATATGGTAGTTTGCCGGGTTTTCTTATAGGCACAAAAGGTATTTTTAACCTAGTGCTAAGGGCTGCTCCAAATATAAAACCACGACTTTCAATCCCACATATAAAGTCAAGATTATAGCTCTCATATCGTTGAACTAGGTGATCCATTAAAAAATTAAATGCATCTTTGTTGTTAAGTAGAGTTGTTATATCTTGAAATTTAATGCCAGGCTTTGGAAAATCTTGCACAGTTCTTATCGTGCTAAGTAGGTAAGTTTTCTCTTTTTGGCTTAATATAGCTTTTGACATATCACTCTCCTATTTCTATCTTTTTGATACGCTTCTCATGTCTTCCGCCTGCAAATTCTGTACTAAAAAAGGCATCAAGCATAGTTTTTACATTTTGTGGTGAGTTTGTTCTAGCCCCATATGCTATCACATTTGCGTCGTTATGTTCTCTTGCAAGGCTTGCGGTATTTGCATCGTGGCATAGCGCACACCTTATGCCAGCGTGGCGATTGGCTGCTATGCTTATACCGATACCAGTTCCACATATCAGCACTCCTTTTGATCCGTTATCTTCTAAAATTTTATCCGTTAAGGCGTGAGCGTAATCAGGATAGTCTACGCTATCATGAGAATTTGTCCCTAAGTCTACTACATCATATCCCAAACATTTTAAATGCTCTTTTGATATATCTTTTATCTCTACACTTGCATGATCGCCTGCTATATAAACTCTCAATTTTAATCCTTTTGCTTATATATAAATTTTGAATTATTTTCAACTGTATCAACAAACCTACCTATACGCTCCCAACGTATAACTTTGTCTTTATCCCAGCTAAAGTAGATAAACCAAGGTTTTCCGACTATTAAACGATATGGAACAGTTCCCCAAAAACTGCTATCATCTGAGTGGTTTCTGTTGTCTCCTATCATGAAAAACTCACCTTTTTTAACGACTGTATAAAAAGCGTTAAATTCTAACTCTTCTCTAAGCTTAGGTAGTTCTGGTATGATAGCTGGGCTCATCGCAAAGCGATTTTTTGCTAAGCTCATAAGCACTGTTGGGAGTAGATCAACCTCTTCATTATAGCCTATACCTTCATTTTTATATGGCTCTTTTATATATAGTTTGCCTTGTAAAGTTACTATGTCTTCATCTTTAAAATTTTGACGAATTTACTCATCGCCTTCATGTGGACGTAGATATAGTGAATTTATTGTATAGATAACTTCATCGCCAGCAACTGCAAAATTTCGTTTTACAAAGTGAACTTTTTCATCTAAAGGATATCTAAAAACAACTATATCACCTCTTTGAGGATCTTTGCCTTTTATGATATGTCCATCTCCATCTTTATCAGGTAAAACAGGAATTTCAATCCATGGAATATGTGGAGTAGGAACGCCATAGCTAAATTTCTTTACAAACAAAAAATCACCAATCAAAAGTGAGTTTTTCATCGAACCACTTGGTATAACAAATGCTTGAGCAAAGAAGAATATGATAAGTAAAACTATGATAATAGTTCCAGTCCAACTGCATGAAAATGAGTAAGCTTTACTGAGTATTTTTTTCATTATTTACTTTCTAGGAAATTTTTAGCCGAAGTTATAGTGTTTTGGAGTAGCATTGCGATAGTCATAGGTCCAACTCCTCCTGGAACAGGTGTTATAAATGAACACTTTGAAACTAGTTCATCAAAGTTAGCATCACCAACAAGTTTGCCGTTGTCAAGGCGGTTTATACCTACATCTATCACGATAGCGTTATCTTTTATCATATCAGCAGTTAGGAAATTTGGGATCCCAATAGCAACTACAATAATATCAGCTTGTTTGGTGATATCGGCTAAATTTTGGGTTTTACTGTGAGTTATGGTTACGGTAGCATTTGCATTTAGTAGTAAATTTGCCATAGGTTTGCCAACTATGTTGCTCCTTCCTATTACGACTGCATTTTTGCCAGATATATTGATACCATACTCTTTAAGCAGACGCATGATGCCAAGTGGAGTACAAGGGACAAATCCTTCAAGTCCGCTAACTAAACGGCCCACATTTATAGCGTGAAATCCATCAACATCTTTTCTAGGATCAATTGCAGTTAAGATCAAATTTGTATCTATATGCTTTGGAAGTGGGAGCTGAACTAAAATACCATGAATTTCAGAGTTGTTGTTCAGAGATTTTATAATATTTAAAAGCTCATCTTGAGTAGTTGTGACAGGGAGTTTATAAGCAAGTGAGTAAATTTCTGATGCTGTACAAGCCTTTTCTTTAGATGCTACGTAAGTTGCACTTGCTTTATCATCGCCAACCAAAACAACAGCAAGTCCAGGCTTAACACCTTTACTAGCAAGCTTTAAAGCTTCTTCTTTAACTTCAGCCTTTACTTTAGTACTTATATCTTTTCCGTTTATCAGTGTCATGAAATTTCCTTAATAAAATAAAATATATATGATATCGAAACTTCCCTTTTAAAAGTCTAAAAATTTAACTATTTATTGGATTTTAAAGAGATAAATTGTATCATACTGCAAATATTTAGGAGTGTAGTTTGAGGGCTTTGACTATTTTACTTATGTTTAGTGTAGTTTTGTTTTCTGATAGCTTTATAACTGATATAGAATATGGTAAAATGCTTTATGAAAATCCACGTGGAATCGGCTGTGATAGATGTCATGGCGCAAACGGAGACGGTGGAGTTATAGCTAGTTATAAAGAGTTTAATAAAACAAGCGGTGAAAAGTATGATGCAAATTTATCCTCACCTGCTATAAACACTCTTACTCCGCAAGAGCTTGCAGATGGAATTTTAGATAGTAAAGGCGTGATGCCAAGCTATTTTTTAACAGCTGATGAGATAATTGCGATATATAAATACCTAAATAAGGAGAGATTAAATGACAAATAAAGAGGCTTTTAAAAGGGCAAAAAACCTTATCCCAGGCGGCGTTGATTCGCCTGTAAGAGCGTTTGGAAATGTAGGAAGTGAGCCGTTTTTTGTTAAAAAAGGCGAGGGAGCTTACATTATAGATGTAGAGGGAAATAGATATCTTGACTTTGTGCAAAGTTGGGGGCCACTTATTTTTGGACATTGTGATAAAGATATAGAAAAAGCCATCATTAAAACAGCTAAAAATGGACTAAGTTTTGGAGCATCTTGTCCGCTTGAGACTAAGCTTGCTAAGCTTATACTAGATGATTTTCCTCATCTTGATAAGATACGTTTTGTAAGTAGTGGAACTGAAGCTACAATGAGTGCTATCCGCCTTGCTAGAGGGTTTACAGGCAAAGATGGCATCATTAAATTTGAAGGGTGTTATCACGGACATAGTGATAGTTTACTAGTTAAGGCAGGAAGTGGTGCTACAACATTTGGAAGTTCAAGTAGTGCTGGTGTGCCTGAAGACTTTGCAAAGCATACTTATTTAGCTATTTATAATGATATAGACAGTGTTATAGATGTTTTAGACGTAAATGATGATATTGGAACTGTTATTGTTGAACCGATAGCTGGTAATATGGGTCTTGTTCCGAGTAAGCTAGAATTTTTAAAAAAGCTTCGTAAAATTTGTGATGAGAGAAATTTGGTTCTTATTTTAGATGAGGTGATGAGTGGTTATAGAGCACATGCTTTAGGAAGTTATGGAATTTATGGTGTAAAAGCTGACATAGTTACATTTGGTAAAGTTATAGGTGGGGGTATGAATGCTGCAGCTTTTGCAGGTAAAGAGGAGATAATGAAACACATAAGCCCTTTAGGGAGTGTATATCAAGCAGGAACTTTAAGCGGCAATCCAGTAGCGATGGCAGCAGGAATTGCTTCGATTAGTAAGATAAAAAACAATCCAAAGCTCTATGAGAATTTAGAAAAATTAGCTATTAAATTTACAGATGGTTTAAAAAGCATCGCTAAAAAAAATGGTATAAATTTGCAAACTTGCGTACGTGGTTCGATGTTTGGATATTTTTTCACAGATAAACCGGTAGAAAACTATGCAGATGCTTTAACTTCTGATACTGCTAAATTTTCTAAATTTTATAACGCGATGATAAAAGAGGGCGTGTTTTTAGCTCCTTCACAGTTTGAAACAGGCTTTATTTCTTCAGTTATGAGTGAGGATGATATAAAGTTTGCTCTAAATGCAGCTAAAAAAGTCTTTAAAAAACTATGAAAAGACCTACTGAAAATTTAAACCCGATCATAAGAGGAGCTGACTCTTTAAGTCTAGGAATTTCTATGGTTGTAGCTGTTGCTATCGGTGTGATATGTGGATATTATTCAGCTAAATGGACGGGGGTGAGAGGGTTTTTTTATTTCTTTTTAATCATAGGTGTGGCGGCTGCATTTTTAAATGTTTATAAATTTTATAAGATGCAACAAAAAGAGCTAAAAGAGCTAGAAAACAACCCTAAATATGCTAAATATGCTGAAGTTATTAAAAAGCAAGAGATTGAGCGTCAGGAGATGTTAAGAAAAATGGATGGTGAATATAGCGAATTTGATGATAAATTTGGCAAAGATGAATGGGATAAAGAGGATGAAAAGTGGATGTGATGTTTAGGTGGTTTGGTTGATAAATAAGTTAGTTAAAGTTTATCTAGTTCTTGATATTTTTGTTTTAATTTTAACGTTTATCTTCGGGTTAAAATGGCTTTTAAGCTCACAGATTGCTTTTATTTGTACTGTTTTTATAGCGTTTGTCTCTTATCGCTCATACTCAAATTTGATAAGTAGTGAAATTATGAGTGGGCGCTTTGATGATATTGATTTCGAAAAGTTAGATCAAGAGGGTGGAAAACTACCCAAAGCTAGTAAAATAGGAGCTTTTAAAGCTTTTATGTCTCCATTTAAAATTCTTGCTTATCTTTTACTTGGAGTTGGGTTTTACCTACTTGCTAAATTTCAACTACTAAACATCATAGCTTTTATTCTTGGTGTATCTTTGATTCCAGTTGGAACTATGTTAGGAGTAGTTTTAAGCAAGGATTAGAGAATTTATTTTTTTAAAACATATCAAATTTTTGGATAGACAAATTTACGGTAGTAAAAAGCAGATAGTATAAAACTACAACCCATAAGGATTGTGATGATGCTAGTTGGCAACCCAAATTTATATAAAGCACCAACAACTACTGAGGTAAATGCTGCTATACCAAGAAATATCATATCAACATAAGCTATAACTCTACCATAAAATTTTGGTGAGCATTGCGTTTGAACAAGCGTGTATGTGTATGACCAAAGAGTTGAGGTAGATAGTCCTGTCAAAAAAAGCCCTATAAAACCAAGATAGAAATTAAACTGAAGCATACCCCAACACATAAGTCCTAAACCTTGAGCTATAAAAAGCAAAAAAAGAGTTCGATTATTGGTATGTTTTGATAGTAAAAAAGGCCCTATGGTAAGACCTAAAGCACGAATTGTATTAAGAAGACCTATGATAAGTGAAACGCTTAGAATTTCTTTGTAATTAACTCCAGCAAGAATGCTTATGAGTGTATCATATGTAGTTACAGCAACAAAACCATGAACAAAGATAAGATGAACTATGATCGGGTTTGATTTTAAGTATTTAAAACCCTCTTTTATCATCTGCCACGCTTTAAGAGTTGATTTTTTAGCTTTTTCATTAAGATTTAGTCTAGTTAAGAGAAAAATTCCTATCACATATATACAAAAATCAACTTTAAAAGAGGTATAAACTCCAAATTTAGCTATGAAAAACCCAGCCACAGCCATACCTAAAGTATAAGATATCGCCCAGATGATAGAGTGAATTTCATTAGCTAAAATGAGATTTTCTCTGTTTAAAATTTTAGGTAGTAAACTCATCTCTACTTGAAAGTAAATTCCAGCTGTCCCCATGCGGATAAAAACTAAAATTTGTAAAAACCAAAACCACTCTAAACTATCCACTAAAAGAAGTAAAAGTACGGTTATAGCTTCAGCTATCATAAATATAAAAAAGAGTGGATAAGCTCTAAAGCGATCTATTATAATGCCTGCAAAAGGTGCTATTATAACGCTTGGTATATACGCAGCAGCTGCAGTTATACTTAGCATCCAAATAGGTGCGTTTAAGTTGATTAAAAGTGTGAAAATTCCAACATGGCTAAACCATGCGCCAAAGTAACAAATAAGCTGTATAGAGGATAAAAGCCTTATAGTTTTGTTGGTTTTAAGAAGGTTTAAATGAGAATTCATCTACCACTCAAGAATTAGTTTTGAAACTTTAGCATCTTCATCGTTTTGTTCTATTTCGCTATTTTTAAAGTAAAAAGATAGATTTAAAAACTCATTTTTTAGCTTTATAAAATCCCCTTCTTGTTCCTTGCTATCTATATAGATAGATCTTTTTACCTCACTATAAGTGCTTCCTAATCCAATATTGTTTGGTGTTTTGTAGATATCATTTAAAATTTCTAAATTCTTAGGTGTATCGTAGTCAATGTCATCTTTAGATGAAAAACTAAAAAGAGCTTTGTTTTTTTGGGATTTTATAACTATTTTATCTCCATCTTTAAATATTTGATCTTTTGGGAGATAATTTAGAATTTCTCTAGGCGTTATACCTTTATGCAAAAGTCCTAGTGAGTGGCGAGTTATGGTGTATTTATGCTTTTTACCGCCTGAGTAAATACCTGAAATTTCAGGACAAATTCGTGAGTTTATATAGATAGAGTTTGGGTTGAGTAAATTTATAACTATCCCATCAGCTATTATAAGTCCGTCATCAAAAGATAGCTCTTGAGTGCTTATTTCGCAAGCTTTGTTTTTAAATTTAGGATAAAATTCAAAGCTTAGTTTTTCAACATCACTTACTTGAATGATAACCGTTCCATGATGGTTTGAGTATTTGCCAAGGTAACTTTTATAGTAGTTTTCGTCAATTAATTTTAAAGTTTTATTGGTGGTAGTATTTTGATCATTTATAAGTGAAATTTGCCCATTTTCTACTTTATAAATTTTGCTGTTTTCATCATCAAAAGTGATTTTTAAAATATCATCTTTAATCTCATATTTACCAATATCTTGACTAAAATTTCCATCTTCAAAAAGTTTTGAAAGTATGACTTTATCTTGGATATCCAAAGTAAGCAGAGTTTTGCTTTGAGGAGTTATCTCATAATAGGTTGGTTTTAAAATTTGGCTAAACAATAAATTTACACAGATTAAAAAGAGTGTAAAAATTCTAACAAACATCTATATCCTTTTTAAAATTTCAGCATTTATTATACCAAAACTAAGTAAAGTAGTATTTATAGATAAGAGATTGTTAGATATGACTATGACAAAAGTGATTACAAAAAGCTAATAATAGACACCTAAAGATAAGCTGATTGTGAGTTGAAGTATTAAATATTTAGCCAAGTTGTAGTATAATGGCTAAATTTATATAAAAGGATCGGTTATGGATTTTATAACGTTAGTTGTTGTTTTATTCCTTTTAGTTGTTATCTTTGCAAGATCAGCAGTTAAGATAGTTTCTCAAGCTGATATGCTTGTTATCGAGCGTTTAGGTAAATTTAACACTGTTTTATATGCTGGTTTTCACGTCATAATACCATTTATCGATAAAGTTAGTGCAAAGTTAACCACCAAAGAGCAACTTATCGTGATAGATCGTCAACAAGTTATCACTAAAGACAACGTCAACATAGCAGTTGATGGTATAGTTTATGCGAAAATTATTGATGGCAAAATGGCACTTTATAATATACAAAACTACCGTCAAGCTATCTCAAATTTAGCTATGACTACTCTGCGTGGAGAGATAGGCGGGATGCATTTAGATGATACATTATCATCTAGAGATAGGTTAAATGCTGCTTTACAGTTAGCTTTAGGAGATGCGGCAAATAACTGGGGTGTGAAGATCATGAGGGTTGAGATAGCTGAAATCTCAGTACCTAGCGAGATTGAAGATGCGATGAACTTACAGATGAAAGCTGAGAGAGAAAAAAGAGCTGTTGAGTTAAAAGCTGAAGGTGAAAAAAAGGCTCTTATTTTAAATGCTGAAGCTTTAAAACAAGAAAAGGTTTTAGAAGCCGAAGCAGTAGAGAGAATGGCAGATGCTAAAAAATACGAACAAATTGCAGTATCCCAAGGTCAAAAAGATGCGATGGATAACATAAATGAAGCTATGTCAAATTCAGAATTTGCAGCCTCTTATCTGTTAGCTCAAGGTAGAGTGGAGGCATTTAACGAACTAGCTAAAAACCAAAGTAAAGATAAGGTTTTAGTTCCATATGAAACAACTGAACTTATAGGCAGTTTAAGTTTGATTAAAGAGTTTTTAAGTGGCAAAAAGGATAACAGATGATATCGTCACTTGTGATGAGTGTTATAGGAGTTGCTTTGATTTTGCTTGAGTTGTTACTTGCAAATTTTGTTTTTATCTTTTTTGGTTGTAGTTTTGTTGTAGTTGGCTTGATAAATTTACTCTTTGAATTTAGTTGGGAGTGGCAACTTATAAGTACTTCTGTGCTTTCACTTATACTTATATTTACTCTTAGAAAACGACTAAAAGGGGCATTTCATAAAGACAATAATTTACTAAATGAGAATTTCCTTGATGGAGAAGGAATTGGTCAGATAAAAGAAGGAATGGTATATTATAAGGGAACTTTTTGGAAAAGTGATGATATAAAAGGGCTAAAAGATGGGGATAATGTTGTAGTTTTAGGTACTGCAAATGGTAAAATTGATATAAAAAGGTAAGATTTGTATAGATTAAGTGTTGATGAAGCGGTTGATTTGATAGAAAATACCGAGCTAGCAGAGCTTGGTAGGATGGCTTTTAAAAGAAAGCAAGAGCTACACCCCGATGGCATTACAAGCTTTATAGTTGATAGAAATATAAACTACACTAATGCGTGCTGGGTGGATTGTAAATTTTGTGCATTTTATAGACACGCAAATGAAAAAGATGCTTATATTTTAAGTTTTGATGAGATTGGCAAAAAGATTGAAGAGCTTATTGATATTGGAGGGACGCAGATACTTTTTCAAGGAGGTGTTCACCCTAAGTTAAAGATTGAGTGGTACGAAGATCTAGTTGAGTATATAAGTAAGCACTATCCAACTATAACAATTCATGGATTTTCAGCTATTGAGATAGATTATATCGCTAGGATAAGTAAAATTTCTACTAAAGAGGTTCTTTCAAGGCTTAAAGAAAAAGGGCTTTACTCTATGCCAGGAGCTGGAGCTGAGGTCTTAAGTGATAGAGTTAGAGAGCTAATAGCACCAAAAAAGCTTGATACTAATGGATGGCTAAGGATACATAAAGAAGCGCATGAGCTTGGTATCAAAACAACAGCAACTATGATGTTTGGCACTTTAGAAACAACGCGCGAGATAGTTGAGCATTGGAAGTTTATTAGAGATTTACAAGATCTAACAGGAGGATTTAGAGCATTTATTTTATGGAGTTTCCAAGGTAAAAATACTAAGCTTATAAAGGAGTATCCTAATATACAAAAGCAGTCATCTAACCGCTATTTAAGACTTTTAGCTGTATCAAGACTTTTTTTAGATAATTTTAAAAATATCCAAAGTTCATGGGTTACACAAGGTTCATATATAGGGCAGTTAGCCCTAAAATTTGGAGCAAACGATCTAGGTTCAACTATGATGGAAGAAAACGTAGTTAAAGCTGCAGGGGCTACATTTAGAATGAATCAAGAGCAAATGATTGAGCTCATAAAAGATATTGGCGAAACTCCAGCTAAAAGAAATACTAATTATGATATTTTGGAGATATATAGATGAAAGTTATAAATTTAGTCCATAATGATATAAAAATTCCTCTTTTATATGAGTTTGATGATAGCTTACCAGTTGTGACTTTAAAGCTTGTTTTTAGAGCTAGTGGATCAGTTAATGAGAGCAAACCAGGACTTGCCAGGTTGGTGGGGAATTTGTTAAATGAAGGAACTAAAACAAAAGGCGTAAGTGAATTTGCAAAAGAGCTTGAGATAAAGGCAGTAGAGATATATGCAAGCTGTGGGTTTGAAACATTTGTCATAGAGATAAATTGTTTAAAAGAGCATTTTAATTTTGCTTATTCTAAGCTTTTAGAACTTTTAAGCGATCCAAATTTAACACTTAAGACATTAGAAAAACTTAAAACTATGACAAAAGGTGAAATAGCTACAAATAGTAGCGATTTTGATTATGTGGCAAAGAGTGCTTTAGATGAAATTCTATATGAAGGAAGTTTGCTTGCTATCCCTCAAATAGGAACGTTAGAAAGTATTAATAGTATAAATTTAGATGATGTAAAAGAGTTTTTAAAAGCGCTTAGTTTGTCAAATTTGTTTATAGTTTTAGCAGGAGATATTGAAAGTAGAGAGTTTAGTGAAATTTTTGAAATTTTACCTGTTGGAAACAAAAGAGAGCTATGTTTTATAAAAACAAACGAAAATATGATAAAAAAAGAGCTTATTAGAAACACAGAGCAAGCTTTTATATATTTTGGAGCACCTTTTGATGTGAAAAAAGATGAGCATTATTTAGCTAGTGTGGCAACGTTTATCCTTGGAAGTAGTGGTTTTGGAAGTAGACTTTTAGAAGAGATTCGTGTTAAAAGAGGGCTAGCTTACTCAGTTTATGCAAAGAGCGATCTTACTTTAAGTAGTACTAAAATTTGGGGATATATGCAGACAAAGCTTGAAAACCAAAACTCAGCTATAAGCGTGATAAAAAGTGAGTTTGAGCGTTTTGTAAAAGATGGAGTGCTTAAAAGTGAGCTTGATGCGGCTAAAAATTTCTTGCTTGGAAGTGTTGTTCTTAGTAAAGAGACGATGTTTAAGCGAGTTGCTATTAAACAAAATGAGTTTTACTCAGGTGATGAGTTTGGTCAGTTTGAGAGAAATTTAGAACTTATTAGAGCTCTTGATCTTAAAACTATGAATTCCTTTATATCAGATCACGATGAAATTTTAAAGTTATCATTTAGCATAGTTACGAAATGAGTGAAGAGCTAGCAAAACTAAGGTCAAAATTAGGCGTTAAAACAGCCATAGACTTAGCTTTGCTGATACCAAAAAGTTATGAAGATCTCTCTTTAAGTCAAACTCCAAATTTTGGCGAAAATACAGTCGAGATAGAGACAAAATTTTTTAACACAAGAGGTAAAGTTTTGACTATCACAGCGTATTGTATAAGCTGGCAACAAGATATCAAACTTACTATTTTTAACGCAAAACCTTGGCATTATAGCACTTTTAAAAGTGGAAAAAAAATATATATACATGGTAAAAGTGATATTTATCGTGATATGTGGCAATTTACTAATCCTAAAGTTATAACAAAAGTCGGTGAAATTTTACCTAAATATAAGCTTGAAATTCGAGATATGAGCATTAAAAAGATAATTGATAAATATCTAAATAAAGATAGTCTATTAGCTGAAGGACTTAATGAAAGTGAGGCTAAGCTTTTACTAGAAATCCATAGAGGAGATAAAAACAGCGTAAGGTTGCTAAAAAATTTAGAAGAAGATACTAAGATGATGAAAACTCTCAAATTTATAGAAATTTACAACTATATGCGTCGTCTTAGTAGCAAAAAATTTACATTTAAAGCTAAACCAATCAAAATTTATCCGCTAGATGAGTGGCTTAAAAGTCTGCCCTTTAAGCCTACAAATGATCAAATTTCAGCACTTAAAGATATAAGAGATGATTTTAATAGTCAAATTGCATCAAGAAGGGTTGTTATGGGGGATGTTGGGAGTGGCAAGACTCTAGTTATGCTTGGAGCTGCACTTATGGCATATCCAAATGTCTCGATTATAATGGCACCAACTAGTATTTTAGCTGAGCAAATTCAAACTGAAGCACTAAATTTATTACCTGATTTTATGAAAGTTATGCTTGTAAAAGCAGGTGATAAGGATCTAAATTTTAGCGAATATAACCTTATTATCGGCACTCATGCACTTTTATATCACCAACTACCAAATGCAAGCATTATCATGATAGACGAACAGCATAGATTTGGTTCAAATCAACGTTCAAAGATAAATTCTCTTACAAGAGATGCTGAGTTTAGTAGCCATTTTCTGCAGTTTAGCGCAACTCCTATCCCCAGAACTATGACTCTTATCCAGAGCAATATAGTTAAATTTAGCTTTTTAAAGCAAATGCCATTTAAAAAAGATATCCAAACTATCATTATTACAGCTAAAGAGTTTGAAAATTTAATATCTCATATAAAGAGTGAAATTTCACAAGGAAGACAAGTTATTGTGATATATCCTTTGATAGAAGAAAGTGATGTTAGTCAGTATCAAAGCCTTGAAGAAGGAAGCAGATATTGGCTAGAAAGCTTTGAAAATGTCTATATCACGCACGGAAAAGATAGTAAAAAGGAGGAAGTTTTATCTGAGTTTAGAGACAATGGTGATCTGCTTTTGACAACAACTGTTGTTGAGGTAGGAATTTCACTTCCTCGTCTTAGCATTATCGTCATTGTTGCTCCTGAAATGATGGGTTTAGCGACTCTTCATCAACTTCGCGGAAGAGTTGGTAGAAAGGGTGGAAAAGCGTGGTGTTATCTTTTTACAAAGTTAAAAGAGCCACCAAAAAGATTAAAAGAGTTTATTAAAACTCTTGATGGTTTTAAGGTTTCTGAAATAGATCTTAAAAACCGTTTAAGTGGAGATCTACTTGATGGTACTGTTCAGCATGGATCAACTTTTAAATTTTATGAGTATGAAGAAGAGATAACAGAAGCTGCAAGAAAAAGAATTTCTTGAGGTTATTTAATTTTTTATTTACAATTAGTCTGAAATTTTAAATTATAATAATATTAATTTT
>JAAYFN010000078.1 GCA_012728225.1 Campylobacter sp. | reverse complement strand
TATAACTGGCAAACATCCGCCCATTGGATTGGCACCACTTTCTTTATAAACTTCCATAACTTTTGATTGTGCTTTTTTTGGCTCATCTTTATACTTTTCTTGAATCTCTTTTATTTTAGGTGCAACATCTTTTAACTTACTCATAGAAACCATTCCTTTAATGGTAAATGGCGCAAGAACAAGTCTAACACTTATAGTCATAAGAACTATAGCCCAGCCCCAGTTTCCTGTAAGATCCTTAAGCAAGCTTAAAAATGAGAACATCGGTTTAGCTAAAAATGTAAAAAATCCATATTCTATTATATTAGTTAGCTCAGGATTTATCTCTTCAAGAAGTTTTTTATTTTTTGGACCTATATATCCATAAGTATAGAAATTTCCATTTGCTGTTACAAAAGCTTGATTTATCTTACGAGATTCATCTTCATTTACAACCACATTCATAGGCGTTTCAAAGTTATAAAAAACTATCGCATAATATCTATCAAAAGATGAAATTATATCCATGCTTACAAAACTCTCACCACCTTTATCAACCTTACCATCTTTTACAACCTCTAAATTTCCACTATCAGCTTCTCTAAGCAAAACTCCATTTATAGCGAGTCTATCAGCTAAAATATCGGGTCTCATACCAGGAGCGATAAAATAAGGCTCATCTTGATTGAGTTCGATACTTAACTCATAATCTCCTCTATCTTTCATAGTTAAAGTTTTAGTAATTACTACATCACCAAGGTCTTGAGTTAATACTAAGCTTTTAGCTCCATCTTTAAGATCTAACTTTGAAGATGACGCCGTATAGGGAATTTCAAATGCTTTTTTGTTAAGTTCTGAGTTACTAAACCTAAGCTCTAAAGGCAGAGGCGAAGATGCTGAACTTATCAGATTTAACTGATTTCCATCCTTATCTGCATAGACACTATCACTTAATACAAACGAACTGATTCTTCCAAGCTCATCAATCGTAGCCGTAAAATACTCAGACTCGATGACAGCTATAGCTTTTTTGTTAGTTTCGGGTTTTGTTAAAATTTCATTTGTAGCGCTTACATTTTTAGTTGAAGTTGTTTTTGGTGCATCATACTCGCTTGTTGTTTGCGCTGATGTTTGGTTTTTGTCTTTAAAATTTGATAGGTAGAAATGATCATAACCTATAAAAAACATAAGGGTTAAAATAATAGCTAAAAAAGCTCTTTTTTGCATTGAATTATCTTCTACCACTTGCCATCCTTATCTACTCTTTTTATTATATAGTATCTGCCATCTTTATATGGAACAAACCAAAATTTAGGTTTAACGTTTCTGTTTTTAGGGTTAAATTTTACCCCGCGAAAATCCCTCTTTACTAAAGGGTAGTCAATACCACCTTTAAATAGCTGATTACATCTTAAAATTCTAGCTATAACAGCACCAAATGCTTTAAAAAATGAATTGTTTTGAAACTGCCACAATGCATACTCTGAACAACTAGGATAAAAGCGGCAACTCATAGGCATAAAAGAAGAGATAAATTTCTGATAAAATCTTACTAAAACAGTAGCTAAGCTTCTCATTTTATAGCATCTAGCCTTTTAAAAGACCATTTAAAGCTACTTTTTATATCACTAAATTTCATATCATTTATACCAACTCTTGTTATGATAACATAAGATCCAGGTTTTAACTCATCTTTTAGATCTAAAAAAGCAGCTTTTACCACTCTTTTAGCTCTATTTCTCTTAACTGCATTACCCATTTTTTTACTAGCGATAACGCTAAACTTATTCTCATCTTTAGCCAAATAATATACCACTGCACAATCACAGTGCCATTTTTTAGCTTTAGAGTATATCTCATTAAACTCCCAGCTTTTTGAAATGGGAGAAAACTCCATTAAATAGCCAATTGTCTTCTACCTTTAGCTCTTCTTGCGTTGATAACTCTTCTGCCGTTTTTAGTTTTCATTCTAGATCTAAAACCGTGAGTTCTCTTTTTTGGTGTCTTGTGCGGTTGATAAGTTCTTTTCATACTCATTCCTTCCTTAAAAATATATAAACGCAGAGTATACCTTAAATTTACTTAAAAATAGATAAGCTACATCTTAAGCTCTCTGTTTATCTTTATAGTGTAAAATTCTCAGTCAAAGGAAAATAATGAGAAAATTTTTAAACATTTATCTATTTTTACTAGCTATTTTAGTTGGCTTAGAGCTTATGGCTGGGGCAATTGTTGCTCCTGTGATATTTTATCCTAATCAGCTTTTAGGAGAAGGTGTATTAGACCACTTCCAAAGTGGCATACTAATGACTGAAATTTTTATACGCCTTAATAGTGCTATTATCATCATCTGCCTTATTAGTTTTATATATGAACTTATAAATTTATCTAAAAATAAAACTGAAAGTTTTAACCTTAAATTTTCAACTTTTATGTTAGCAGCTATCATTTTAGCTCTTGCCTGTGCGTTTGCTTTTTATTTTACTGACTATATAGTTGAAGCTCAAAAACTTGGTCCCACAGCAACAATAGGAAATGCAAGTTTTAATAAAATGCATGATGCAAGCGAATGGACTATGAAAATTATATTAATACTTCAAGCTATACTTTTCTTTTTGAAATTTCCAAAACAAACAATCACAGAAAATTCAAAATGAAAGTAAGAGTTTATTACGAAGACACTGACGCAGGTGGTATTGTATATCATGCCAACTATATAAAATTTTGTGAAAGAGCAAGAAGTGAGATGTTTTTTAACTCAAATTTACCTAAATTCAGCTCAAATCGCCACTTTGTCGTAACAAACATAGAGGCAAATTTTATAAATAGTGCTTTTTTAGGCGATATACTTGAGATAAAAAGTAAAGTTTTAGAACTTAAAAAAGCTAGTTTTATTATGCTACAAGAAATCTATCTTAAAGATAAAAAAATATTTGAAGCTAAGATAAAAATAGCATTTTTAATAAATAAAAAAGTTGCTAAAATAGACGATCAAACTCTAGAATTTTTACTAAATTTTAAAGTTTGATTTGCTCTATTTAGCACTATAAACTCATTTAAGCCCGCTAAACTCCTCAAATACATATCTTTGAGTTTTATAAATTTTAGTGTTATAGTTTATCGATGAGCCTAATATCTCTTCACTAAATACTCTTTTGTGATCAGGATCTATATAGGTTGAATATAGATAATCAAGTCCGATAGCTGTTGAGTAAGCAACCCAATTATAATACATATCAACCCCTAAAACCGAAGAAATTCCTGCTATATCTTTATCAATGTTAGTTATAGAATTTGCTACATAGAGATTTTCTCTATCTTGATAATTTATAGTTGAGATAAGCTTTGGAGCGTAGTTTATCTGTGTTGTGAGCATTGCAACAGGCTTTATACCGTTTAATCTCAACTCAGTTGCTACCATTGCTGTCTTATCAAGTGGTAAATTTAAAAATATCGCCAAATTATTATACTTAGAATCAACTAACCCAAGAAGTGTTTTTTTAGATCCACTAATACTATGTTTTGCAAATAAATCATAACCGCTAGACTCTACATATTTATCAAGCGAATTTCCAAGTACACTACCATCACTAAATAAAACAATATCTTTATTAGAGATATTTAAAAGTTTTGAAATTTGCTCCTCATAATCTATACCGCCAAAAAATATATTTTCCCTACTTTGATCTACTACTTGAAAATGGATAGTTGGGATAAAAAATAGCATATTTTGATCTGAATTTGCAGCTACATAACTAGCGCCTTTTGCTGTAAGTGGCGCTATGACTAGAGCTATCTCATCTTTTTCCATTTGCATTAAAGCATCTCTTAAAGCTTGTGGATCTTCAGTGCCGGTATAGTAAAATTTAACTCCTATGTTTATATCTTCTGATATAACATATGAAAAAACAGAGTTGGCAACAACTTCGGCATATCCGCCTATAACTTGCTCAGGTAACATAACAGCTATAGTTTTTGATCTAAAAACGCCCTTAGGGACAACAAGAGTTCCTGATTTACCACTTAATCTTGAGTAATGTCCTTTGAATTCAGAGCCGTACTCTGGTGTATAACGCGCTATAAAACTAAATTCTTGTCTATTATCTATAAGTCTTTTAAGACAAATTTGATCGCAAATTCCAGGCATAACATCGATAAACTCCATACTTGCAGGCGGTATGTTAGAGAGCTTTTGATCTTTAGCGTTAAGACCAATCACAACTAAACATAAAATCAGTAAAATTTTTCTCATATTAACTCTTTTATCTTTTTAATATCAGCAAAAAATGCCTCTTTTTTACTTGGATTTTTAAGCAGAAAATTTAGAGAAAAAAGTGGCATAACAAGGCTACTTTTATATCTAAAAACTGAACCATGCACAACTTCTAAATTTATATCACTCTTAAGTATAGCTTCACTAACCCTTAAGCCAATAGCAAGAATGAGTTTTGGAGATACTTTATCTATCTCTTCAAAAAGATACGACGCACACATTTTAATATTTTGCTCGCTTATCCCTTTTGGGTTATAACATTTAACTAAAAAAGATTCAGAAATTTGCTCTTTGTCTAGCTTAGTATACTCTAATAAAGTATCTTTAAACCTTAATGCAAGCTCGCTAGCTAATGCATTTCCGGTTAAATTTTGATCATTTGTTGGACTTTCATACACTACTAAAATCTCAGACGCATGCATACTTGGCATTAAAACATGCTCTCTTGTCTTTGAACAAGAACAAAGTTCACAACTTTTAAGCGCATCACAAAGTAGAGATAAATTTCTAAAATTATCAATTTTTTTAACTGTTACTTCATCTATAAATTTATATCCTAATGCCTTATAAAAATATAAACTTGAAATTTTACTCAAGAAATATCCTTTCAGCCACAAACCCTCTATCAAAACCCGCTAAATCTTTATAAAAACTATAATTAAAACCTACTTTTTTAAGTGCTTTTTCAAGGCTATTTTTTTGATCATACCCTATCTCACAAGCTAAAATCTTTGTTCTATCTTTTGCTAAATTTATGATCTGTTTTAAAATTTCATCTCCATTTTCTCCTCCAAAAAGAGCCTCTTTTGGTTCGTTTTTTACCCATTTATCAAGCTCGTAACTATTTTTTATATATGGTGGATTTGAGATAATGATATCAAAATTTCCAACTACTTTATCAAGTAAAGATGTATGAGAAAACTCGATGTCTGCGTTAAATTTATCTGCGTTAAATTTAGCAATTTCAAGTGCTTTAATACTTATATCTGTCGCTGTAATACTACAATTTTTAAGTTCATTTTTTAAAGTTATACTTATAATGCCCGAACCAACACCTATCTCACAAATTCGTGGATTTTCAAATCTAGAGGCGATATCCAAAGTTTTTTTGACTAAAATTTCAGTTTCAAATCTTGGTATAAGTACATTTTTATCCACTTTAAAATCACGTCCCATAAAGCTAGCAGTTCCGGTTATATACTCAAGCGGAATTCCACCGCAGTAAAATTTAACACTATTTTTGTAAGCATTTTCTCTTTCTAAGGTTTCATTTATCATAGATAACATTCCGCTTGTGTCTGTGTTTAGATGAAATTTCATGAGTTCGCGTGCTACAAATTTACTCCCGCACTTGCTACTAGCTGCTATTATTGCTTCACCTACCCTCAAGCTGAACTATCCTCTCATAAAGTGTCGGATGTGAGTGATAAACAGCTGAATAAAGTTTGTGTGACTTTGGAAAAGCTCTATTTTCACTGCCAAGTTTTATCAGTGCTGAAATCATATCTTGCTTACTTTGAGCTTTAGCGCCATATGCATCAGCTGCAAATTCTCGTTTTCTGCTAAGTGTTGAAGTGATTGGGGCTACAAAAAACATTAAAAGATTTGATAATATCATAAGCATAACTATGATACTTCCACCACTTTTTAGAATTTTAGTCGCACTAAATACAGAATCTGGTAAATTTCCAAATATAAGAAAAACTATAAACAACAAAAAAGCTGAAAAAGCTAAATTTCGTCTGATATCACCATGTTTAAAGTGCCCTAACTCATGACCTAAAACAGCTAAAATTTCATTTTTGCTAAGTTTTTCTAAAAGAGTATCAAAAAGCACAACTCGCTTTGAACTTCCAAGCCCGCCAAAATAAGCATTTAAACGACTATCTCTTTTACTTGCATCAATGGTAAATATCCCACTACTTTTAAATCCACTTCTACTCATCAAATCCTCTATCTGAGTTTTTAAAGAGTCATTTTCAAGTGGGCTTACCTTGTTGAACATGGGTGCGATAAGAGTTGGATAGAAGAAATTTATACCAACAATAATAGCAAAACTTATCACAGCTGCCCAAAACCACCAAAATGTACCTAGCAAATTTATACACATTAAAAAAATCCATACAACCATACTCCCAACTATAAGTGTTAAAACTAACGTCTTTAAAGTATCGATTAAATATATCTTTGGAGTAATTTTTGAAAAACCAAATTTCTTATCTTTGATAAATTTTGAATATATATCTAGTGGCATCAAAACAAGCGAAGAAAGAACGATAAAACTCATAACGAAAATCAAATTTTCAAGCACAGATCCTGTCTTTACAAACAAACCATACAGCCAAGCAAGCCCAAAAAAAAGCCAAAAAACAACAACAACAAAATCATATAAAATACTTATAATCTTAAATTTATGGTTTGCCTCTGCGACAATTGCAGCATTTTGATACTCATCCTTATCCAAAACTACAGCCTCTTTTTTAGACTCATTTCGCACAAAATTTAGCTCCACAAACTCTAAAACTACCTGTGCTAACGTATATATAAAAAAAAGTATTATCAAAAAATATAGCATCTATTTCCTCTTTGTTTTAATAGATAAATCTTAGTCTATTTAATTTAATATCGGCTAAATTCCGTCATTTTATATACTTTTGATCTATCATTTAGTTTAAATTTTCACTTATAGCTAAAACCTCAAAATACTCATTTTCTATATGCATAAGATCTCCCTTTTTTTCCTCAAGTTCCTCAAAGAGATCTTGAATACTCATAGTTTGATAAATTTCAGGATCTGAAAGAGCATCATTTAACTCTTTAATCCTAGCTTCTAAAGCGCCTATTAAGGCAGGATGATCTTCTAAAATTTTACTCTGTTTATAGCTTAGCTTTTTAGCTGCAGTTTTGTCTTTAACTTTTGGGTTTTCACTAGTTGCGATTTCTTCTTCAAGCTCTTCAAGCTCTTCGATCTCATCTTCATACTCTAAATACTCACTATAAGGCATATATGTCTGATTTATAAGCCCATTTTTTTCAAATATCCAAAGCTTATTTGTAATTTTATCAACAAAATATCTATCATGACTTACAATTATAACCGCACCTTCAAAGCTTAGTAAATAACTCTCTAAAATATTAATAGTAGCGATATCAAGGTCATTTGTAGGCTCATCTAAAATCAAGCAATCATACTCTTGTGTAAAAAGCTTAGCTAAAGCTAGACGATTTTTCTCACCACCACTTAAAGTTGCAACTGGTTTTTCTAAAAATTCCTTAGGAAAAAGAAAATTTTTAAGATAACCATAAACATGCATATATTTACCTTTTACACTTATATGATCGCCACCATTTGGACAAAATATCTCTATTAAACTCTTATCATCACTTATGTTTTCTCTCATCTGATCAAAATAACCTATGCGAAGTTCACCTTTTTTCAAAGTGCCACTATCTGGTTTGATACGTTCTAAAAGCATCTTTAAAAGTGTACTTTTACCACTTCCATTTTTGCCAACGATACCTATACGTTCCCCTTGTAAAACTCTAGCGTTAAAATCAGTAAAAAGAACTTTTCCACTCATACTTTTAGATAAATTTATGCACTCAAAAAGCATTTTTTGACGGTTATGCCCAAAGCCATCATGTCCAAAACTTCTGTTTGCGCGCTCTAACTCTAAGCGAACTTTTCTAATAATTCCTGGATTTTTTTTCGCCTCTTCACGCATGGAGTAGACTCTCTGTTTTCGCCCTTCATTTCTCTTAAGTCTTGCTTTAACGCCACGTCTTAACCACTCTTCTTCGTGTTTTAAATTTTTAACTAAAGTCTCATAAGTCTTTTGCATCGATGCAAGCATATCTTGCTTTTTTTCTAAATAATATGAGTATCCACCCGCAAAGCTTGTGATATTTCCATCTTCTATCTCAATACAACTTGTTGCAATTTTTTCTATAAAATAGCGATCATGGCTTATAAATACAACAGTTTGATTGCCACTTAAAATAAGTTCTTCAAGAAATTTCACCATATAAACATCGAGGTGGTTTGTCGGCTCATCTAAAAGAAGTACGTCAGGTTTTTTAAGAATCAACCCGCCAAGTGCGACACGGCGGATCTCACCACCACTTAGAGTTGAAACTAAACGATCTTCAAACTCATCAAGCTCAAAGTGTTTTATAACGTATTTGATTTTGTTGTCAATATTCCAGCCATCTTTACTTTCGATAAATTTAACAAGCTCTTCTTGTTTATTGATAAGATCTTGATTTTGGGGATCACAAGATAGCTCCTCAAGAGTTCTCTCATACTCATTAAGCGCCTCATAAATTTCGCTAAGCTGGAATTTAATAGCATCTTTAACTCTAAATTTAGGATCAAATTCTGGATTTTGATCAAGCATTTGGACACTAATGTTATTTTGAATAACAACTCTACCATCATCAGGCTGATAAACTCCTGCTATTACTTTCATAAGCGTGGATTTGCCACCGCCATTTTTGCCAAGTATAGCTATACGTTCGCCACTACTTGCACTAAAATTTAGTGAATTTAAAACCAGACGTGAATTAAATTTTTTAGTAACATTTATGAGATCAATGAGTGCCAAGTTAAAACCTACTTAGCATATAGGATAATTTAAAATTCATCAAATTTAGCCTTTACTTTTTCGCTACATTATATCTTTTTTATATAAGAAACAGCTAAATTTGGCATAAAAACTCTATCAGCTTGAACTATTTTTGCTCTATAACTAGCTCATAAGCACTGTTTTTTGTGATTGATTCTGCATTTTTGTATATGAAATTTAGAAATTTTTTGGCACTATTATCATTTTGTTTAAAGATAAAAAATGTGTAGTTTTTAATAGGATATGAGGTTGAATTTGGAGTAAAAACTTTAGAATTTAATACTAAATTTGCACTTTTTAAACCATAAGTTTTAGCATCTGGATAAGCTACATATCCGATAGAATTTGGAGTATTTTTGATAGTTTCAGCTATACTTTCGTTGCCTTTTTTCCCTACTCCAACTTTAAAATTTATAAACTCATTAGCTCCTAAATTCCACTCTTTGTAGTGTAAAGAGATAAATTTGGTAAAGTTAAAGGTGGTTCCTGAGCCATCATATCTGTGTAAAACAGCTATATTTTCATGCTTTAAATTTAACTCTGGGTTTAACTTAGCTATAAGCTCATCATCCCAAAACTGGATATCACCTTCATAAATTTTACCTATTATTTCGGGAGTTAAATTAAGAGTATGAGTATCTTCTAGATTATAAGAGATAGTTATGTTTCCACTTAAAATAGGCTTAACAACAAAACCATCATAGTTCATATAGCTTGAATTAATATCACTAATAGCAAAATTTGAACGCTTTAATCTAAGTTGTTTGATAGCACCTAAAGAGCCTATGGATTTATATGTAAGTTTATCTCCCGTACTGCTTTCATAAATGGACTTAAACTCACTCATAAAATTCTGAGCAAAAGTCCCGCCATAGCCAACTATCTCTTTTGAAAATGAAAAAGTTATACAAACACAAAGCAATATAACCTTAAACATCTTAATCCTTTTTAAGTAAATTTTCTATACGAATTTTTAAAGTTTGAAACTTGTTAAACATAGGCATCTGGGCTTTTCTATCTTTTTTCTTCTCATAAATTTTAATAGCACTTTCAAATGCTGAGATATAAAAAGGATCTGCATTTTCAATCTTTTGATTTATGCCATCTTTAGTATCGATAAAAAGATCAACTTCTATATTGTATTTTTGACTAAATTTATTAAGTTCATTTCTGAGTGTAACTACTCTATCATGCAGTTTTTTGCCAACCTTTTTTTTAACAACAACTATATCTATATCACTACTTGCAGTTGGAGTTCCTTTACTATAACTGCCAAAAAGCCAAATTTCTCGTGGCTTAATGCTCTTTAAAATTCCGATAAGTTCTTTTTCTATATTACGTGGTAATCTACTCATGTCATGATTATAACGTAAAAATTTTAACCAAATTTACCACCAACATATTCTTGAAGTAATTTTTCACGTGGAGTATCAAAAATCTGCTTTGTATCTCCAAATTCAACAAGATCTCCAAGATACATAAATGCTGTATAATCGCTTATCCTTGTAGCTTGTTGCATATTGTGAGTAACAATGACGATAGTATACTTCTCTTTTAACCGCCCAATAAGCTCTTCAATAGCTGCAGTTGAGATAGGATCAAGTGCTGAAGTTGGCTCATCAAAAAGTAGCATATCAGGCTGAACAGCTATCGCTCTTGCGATACAAAGTCTCTGTCTTTGCCCGCCACTTAAACCACCCGCATCTTGATTTAATCTATCCTTAACCTCATCCCATATATTTGCACCTTTTAAAGAATTTTCAACTATTTCAGCTAACTTGTGCTTATCCTTAATGCCTTGAAGTTTAAGTCCGTACTCAACATTATCTTTAATACTCATAGGAAATGCTGTTGGTTGCTGAAATATCATGCCTATCTTCATACGCAAATCTATAAGATCAATTTTTGGATCAAGGATATTTTCCCCTCTAAAAAGGATCTTACCTTCATATCTATTGCCCGGATAAAGATCGTGAATTCTGTTTATAGAACGAAGAAGAGTAGATTTTCCACAGCCACTTGGGCCTATTAGTGCTGTAACTTTATTTTTAGCTATAGGTAAATTTATTTTGTCAAGATTAGGCTTAGTACTGCCATTATACCAAAACGAAAAGTCTTTTACATTTAGCTCTTCTTTGTCCTCTATTTTAGTTATAGTTGCCATAAATTTTCCTTTTAATCTTTTACTTTTTTAGTTCTTATAATATATCTAGCAAATATATTTATACCAAGTATACACATAGCAAGTAGAAATGCTCCTGTCCATGCTACTGAATTTTGATGAGAATTTGGAGCTTGTGTAAACTCATAAATAGTATTAGTCAAAGAGGGCATTGGCCCACTTGGATCAAATACTAAAAAATCACTATGAAATGATGTAAAAAGTAACGGTGCTGTTTCACCTGCAACTCTAGCTATTGCTAAGATAATGCCCGTTAAAAGACCATTTTTAGCAGCTCTAAAAACTATACCTGTTATAACTTGATACTTTGGAGCTCCAAGTGCAAACGCCGCCTCTCTTAATGTTTGAGGTACAAGAGTAAGCATATCATCTGTTGTTTTAAGTACAACTGGAATCATCATAATAGCAAGAGCTATACCACCAGCCCAACCACTATATCCACCTGTATTTTTAACAATAACAACATATACAAAAGCACCTATAACGATAGATGGCGTACTCATCATAACATCACTCATATTTCTTACAAAATTTGACTTTTTATCGTTTGCCCCGCCATACTCACTCAAAAAAGTCCCTGCAAATAGCCCTATTGGAATCCCGATAAATGAAGCTAGTGCAACTAAGATAGTATGCCCTACAAACGCGTTTCTTAAACCACCAAATATCGTATCAGATATAAATATATTAAAGCTAAAACCCTCAAGACCTTTAACTATCAAAGTTAACATTATCCAAAACAAAAACATCAGTCCAAGTATAGCAAAAACGATAGATAACAAACTGATTATCTTATCATTTCGAACCCTTCTAGCAACTGATTTACTTATTAAATTTTTATGCTCTTGACTCATTTAACTACCCTTTTTTCTTTTAACAAAAAGAATTTAGCTAGCATAATTGTTATAAAGCTTAAAACAAACAATATAAGGGCTAGATAAAACATAGTACTTTCATAAACCTTATCACCCATTGCCTCGCCAAACTGAAGTGCAAGCGTAACAGGTATACTTGTAGCTGGATCTGCTACACTATCAGGTATAACCATCGCTCCGCCTAGTAAAAATGCAACTGCCATTGTTTCACCAAACGCTCTTCCTAAAGCAAGTATCATCGAACCTAAAATTCCAGCTTTTGCATATGGAAATATAACGTGACTTATAACATTAAATCTAGTTGCTCCTAGTGCATAAGCTGATTCTTTAAGTATTGCTGGAGTTGTCTGCATACTATCTATTGTAACTGAAGCTATAAATGGAAGTATCATAATAGACAAAACAAGACCACCTGTTAAAAGCCCAAGTCCTGTCCCGCCAAATACTTTTTGGATAAAAGGAACAAAGTATAAAAACCCCCACATACCATAAACAATTGAAGGTATAGCAGCTAAAAGTTCTATGTTGATACTAAAAAAAGTTCTTACTTTATAAGGAGCTATCTCAGTTAAAAATATAGCTATACCTATAGCAACTGGAGTTGCTAATACCATGGCTATGAAAGTAGAAACGATAGTTCCATATATAGCTATAAATCCACCTAATTGTTTGGTATTAACATTCCACGTTGAATCAATGATAAATTTCAGTCCAAATTCTTTAAATGCTGGCACCGAATACCAAACAAGAGCTAAAAATATACTAAAAAGAATTATAAGAACTAAAATAGATGAAAGCTTTGCTAGAGTTAAAAACAGAAACTCTTTTGCTTTAACCTTACTTTGGTCTTGTTTTGTCATTTTTGTCCTTTTTTGATAAAACCTTTGAAAGTATATACAACCCTCAAAGATAATTAACTACTTATCTTATAACTTTGTGCTATTTTCTGCAGATATATCATATATCTGCCAATACTCATTTATTACCTTAACAGCCTCATCTGGAAGTGGTAAATATCCTAAATCCTCAGCTGTTTTTTTAGCCTCATCATTTGTAAAAACCCAATTAAAAAATTTTGTAACTTGTTTTGCCTTTTTTATATCATCTTTTGGTAAGACAATAAAAGTAGCTGCAACAATCGGATATGAACCTTCTCCATCAGCATAGGCTAAAACATCATAAAAATGGTCTTTTATACTAAAATTTGCATTTAAAGTTGCGTTATAAAAACCATCTTTTGTTGGAGCTACCCAATCTCCATGTTTTGACTGAAGAGTTGCTGCGTCGAGATTTTCTTGAGTTTTATATGCATACTCCATATATCCGATCGAATTTGGAGTTTGTTTGATAGTCTTAGCAACTAAAGAATTTCCTTGAGCTGGAGTAACTTTTGCTCCCCAATTAATTGATTTTTCAGCACCATACTCTCTAGCCCACTCCTCATCAGCTTTTGCAAGATAGCTCGTAAAGTTAAAAGTTGAACCACTTGATTCACTTCTTACAACAGCAACGATATTAGATGAAGGAAGTTGTAAACCTGGGTTAAGATTTACTAGATATGGGTCATTCCATTTAGTTATTTTACCTGAGAAAATTCCAGCCACTGCTTTTGCATCTAATCTTAAAGCGTGATCGTCCACACCGCTGATATTATAAGCTAAAACAACACTTCCTATTAGACCAGGAAATTGCAGTAATTTTTTCTCCTCTAATTCATCTGATTTAAGAGCTAAGTCAGATCCTCCAAAATTTCCATTTCTATCCGTGATAGCACTTACACCTTTTCCGCTACCACCACCACTATAAGTAACTTGATTTTTTGTCTCTTTGTAGTATAGAGCTGCCCACTCTTTATAAACAGGTAGAGGAAAAGTTGCCCCTTGTCCTAAAATTTTATCAGCAGCATTAAGTCCACTTGTCACAACAATGGCAACTGCAGCTACAGAAACTATTTTTTTAAATATCATAATTTCCTTTCAAATTTAAGATCTAACATAATCTTATCAAAGGCAGGATACATCTTGGAAACATTATACTGAATTTTAACTTATATTTCGTAGTTGTTTAAAAAAGTTTTAAAGATAAAATTTGTAAAAAATTATTATATACCTGCTATAATATCATATGCGTAAAGTTTTAAATAATCCCTTTATCTCCTTGAAATTTAGAAATTTCAAGATCTATTTTATCGGTATGAATATCTCACTTATAGGCTCATGGATGCAAAGTATTGCTGTTCCATGGCTTGCACTAATGATAACAAATGACGCATTCTTAGTAAGTTTGGTTGCAGTTGCTCAATTTTTACCACCATTGTTTTTTACTATTTTTGCAGGCGTACTGGTTGATAAGATGGATATAAAAAAACTTCTTATATTTACTCAAAGCGGTATGATGATAGTAGCAACTATCTTTGCCACTCTCATGCTTATGGGTAAAATAAATTTTTCTACCATCATCCTTCTTTCATTTTGTACTGGACTTTTTGGATCTCTTGATGCTCCTTCTAGACAAGCTTTTATATATCACTTAGTTGATGATGAAAGATACATACCCAATGTAGTTGCACTAAATTCTATGAGTTTTAATGTTGCTAGAGTTATAGGTCCTGCTATAGCTGGTGTTGTTATAGCAAAATTTGGCATTGTTTGGTGTTTTATCATAAATAGCATAAGTTTCTTTGCTATCATTGCAAGTCTATTTTTTATAAAAACAAAAAAGAAAAAAACATCGGTAAACATAGAACAAAACCTTTTTTCTTCTATAAAAAATGGCTTTATCTATGTAGCAAGTAACAAAACTCTCTCATCTTGTCTTTTTATACTTTTATGTACGGCGCTTTTTTTACCTCATTACAGTATAACTG
>JAAYFN010000077.1 GCA_012728225.1 Campylobacter sp. | reverse complement strand
GTATATTATCTACTTCGTTTGTGTCTATTTTACAAATTTTTTGTACTCACCATATCCCATATCATCCATTTTTTCATAAGGTATAAAGTCCAAAGCAACGCCATTTATACAGTATCTTAAGCCACCTTTATCTTTAGGGCCATCTGTAAAAACATGTCCTAAGTGCCCATTTAAAGAGCGAATTTCATCACGTACCATTGAGTGAGTAAAATCTTTTTTTCTTATGACTTTGCCGATTGGCTTAGTAAAACTAGGCCATCCACAACCTGCATTATATTTGTCGCGTGAGCTAAAAAGTGGCTCACCACTTACTATATCGATGTAAATTCCATCCTCATAAAAGTTATCATACTCGCTTGAATACGGTGCTTCTGTGGCATTTTCTTGTGTAACAGCATAAGCAAGTGGACTAAGTTTTTGTTTGAGGATCTCTTTGTTTTGTTTATCATCACTATTTTTTGTCTCAAGTGGAATTTTTGCTAGCTTAAGGTCTATGTGACAGTATCCTCCTGGATTTTTATCAAGATAGTTTTGATGATACTCTTCGGCTATTATAAAATGCTCCAAAGGCTTAAGTTCAACTACTATTGGCTTAGTGTAATTTATCTGCTCTTTTTGTATGAAAATTTTAGCAAACTTGCCACTTTCTTCATCAGTATAGTAAATACCTGTTCTGTACTGAGTGCCGCGGTCATTACCTTGTTTGTTAAGAGAAGTTGGATCTATGATACGAAAAAAATGACGTAAAATTTCATCTAAATTTATAGTGTTTGGATCATAGGTTATATGTATGGTTTCGCTATGTCCGGTGTTTGGTATCTGGTAGTAACTTGTCTCTTTGCTTTTGCCATTTGCATAACCAACGACTGTTTTTGTAATGCCGTCAAGTTGTTTAAAGTAAGCCTCAACACCCCAAAAGCATCCTCCTGCTAAGTAAATTTCATACATTTTTTCACTCCCTATTAAATTTAACGATGCTAAACATAGTAAGACTAGAGTTTTTATAAGTTTCATAACTTCTCCTTTAAAAATTCTAATTTATAGTTATAGAAGCTAAATTTAACTTAGTCAAAATTTTTGCTTTCGACCTCTTTAAGTTTTCTTTCGCGTCTTTTGTTTTCATAGATTGAGCATAAAAATGCAACCAAAATAAACGCAAAGCCGATAGTTCCTGTGATAATCTCACTTACTTCGTAAAAGACTTTGATAAACATCATAAGTGCAAGTGCAAATATCGCATAGTGTGCACCGTGTTCAAGGAACAAAAATAGAGTTAATGTTTTTTTCTTTACTAAAAATATTGTTATACTTCTAACAAACATCGCGCCAATGCCAAGACCTATCATTATGATAAAGATATTATCACTTAAGGCAAACGCGCCTATAACACCATCAAAGCTAAAACTAGCATCTAAAATTTCAAGATACAAAAAGCCCATAAGTCCGATTCTAACGCCATCAACTGTAAACATTTCGTTGATGGACGCAATAAACATATGCACAAGTATAGCACCAAAAAATGCTATTGCATAGAGGTGATTTCCTGTTTTGCTTATGATATAAAGACCTATAAAAGTTGCTATTATTGGGCCGATATTTGGAACATGCTTTAAAAATCTAATTAAAGCGTTGTCTTCGAAAGGCTTTAGCCAATATATATCACGCTCTTTATCAAAGAAAAAATCAAAAAATACCATGATAAGAAACGCCCCGCCAAATATATAAATTTGGTTTTTATTTTCAGCAAGAGCTTCATGATAAGCATCAGGGTTGTTGACTGCTAAATTTAGAGTTTCTCCCATTCCAAGGCCAGCTGCTATACTAACAACTAAAAGAGGAAACAAAAAACGCATTCCAAATACAGCCACGGGTATACCATAGACTATAAATCTACGTTGCCATACTTCATCCATGCCACTTAACACTTTTGCGTTTACAACAGCGTTATCAAAGCTAAGACTTATCTCTAAAATGCATAGTAAAAAGCAGATATAAACAGCTTGCCAGCTACCAATATAAAAAGCTAGAATAAAGCCAAGAGTCATTATAAAAAATGATGAATAAAAGTATCTCATAATCTCTCCCAAAAGTTAATTATACAATATTAAGTGTAAATGTAAGTAGTTGGAATTTAAGATAAGCTATTTTCATCGTGCAAGCGTTTAAATTTAAAATGTTAAACTAAATAATTTTAGAAATTTAACGCCTGATAGTTTATATTTATAGTTTATATCTAAAAAAGAGTTTTTTCAAGTGCTTTTAAGTGGTAACTTTTGCGGTGAAATTCTGTATATCCGTACTTTTTGATAGCTTCTATATGAGCTTTTGTAGCATATCCTTTGTGTTTTAAGAAGTTAAAATTTGGATATTTCTCATGAGCTTTGAGCAAATTTCTATCTCTTGTAACTTTCGCTAAGATACTTGCCGCGCTTACTTCAGCAAGTATCGCATCTGCTTTTATCATAGTTTGGATGCCACCAACTCCAAAATTTGTGTTTCCATCAAAGATAAATTTATACTCGTAAAATTCCGCCTTTATTTTTAAGAGTGCTTTTTTTAAACACTGACTAAGCCCTAATTCATCGACCTCTTCGCTTGTAAAAGTTACTATTAAAAATTTGCTATTTTTACAAATTTGCTCATACAATAATTCACGTTTTTTCTCACTTAACTTTTTACTATCGTTAAGTCCTGAAATTTCACTATTTAACGCGACGCCAGATACACACAAATCCCCTGCTAAACACCCTCTTCCAGCTTCATCAATACCACATAGTTTTTTCATATTTCTTAAACTCCAAAAAATTTAAATCAAGTTCGATTAATAAGCATTTTATCTAACTTTTAGTAAAATTCAAGTTAAAGCATAATTTATCAAGTTTTAACATATTTAGTTAGAAATAGGTTAGAAATGAGAACGCTTAAAATATTGAATTTATTTTTAAAGTATATAAAATAATTTTTTAAATATCTAAGGTAAAAAAATGGCTATGGTTAAATCGCAAAAATATACAGGTGTTTATTATAATCAATTAGAGAATAAAGATAAAGTATTTTACTTCAATTATAGAGATAAAAACGATAACAATAAATTGAAGTGGGTAAAAGTAGGTAAAGAGTCAGATGGATACTCGCAAGATATTACAAAAACTTTAAGAGATGAGCAATTATCACAAATGAACCACGGTAAAGATATAACAAAAGTTGCAAACAAAAAGAAAAAAGAAATAGTAACATTTGATATTTTAGCAAATAGATATTTTGAAGATAGAAAATCAACAAATGAGAGAATAGGGAAATACACTAACCATATAAAACAGCACATAGGAAATAAACAAATAGAAAATATTACAAAGATAGATATAAAAAAAGTTGTTAATAGTGTTTTAGATTTGGGGCGGTCAAATGGAACGGCAAACAGTGTCTTATCTTTAATATCAACAATATTTAACCATAGTATTAAACAACACGGTTTAAAATTGATTAATCCTTGCATAGGTATATCAAAACTCAAGGACGAAAATAAAAGAGATAGATTTTTAACAACTGATGAGATTAAAAAATTAAAAGATGAGGTAAAAGATAACTTCTTTGTAAATTTGTTTGTAGAATTTGCTTTATCTACAGGTGGAAGATTAGAAACTATTTTACATATTCAAAAAAAGGATATTGATTTGGATAATAAAACTGTAAATCTCAATAATCTAAAAACGAAAAAAAGATACACTGGTTTTTTACAAAATAGTTTGGTAGAGATATTAAAAGAGTATTTACCTTTATTAAATGTAAATGATTATGTAGTAACTCAAAAAGGCTTACATTTTAAAAAAGCAGACCATAAGCAAATACATAGAAGATTAAAACCGATATTAGATAGATTATTCAATCAAGGGCTTAAAGATGATGATGTAACAAATAGAGCAGTTATACATACATTAAGACATACATTTGCAAGTCACTTAGCTATTAATGGAACTCCTAT
>JAAYFN010000076.1 GCA_012728225.1 Campylobacter sp. | reverse complement strand
TGCATCTACTCCCATAACTGTTGATTTTTGTGTAGCTTGATGTACACTCATAGCAGTTGCATAACCCTCACATACAAGAACTTCTTCTGTATTTTGATTAAGAGGTTCACCCACTACAAAAAAAGTACCAGTTTTTTTAGATGGATAGGTGATGCCTTGTTCTTTTTCCTCTTTAGTTCTCATAGCACCTATCATCTTATCGCCATTAGAAAATATTCTCTGACTACTCCACTGCTTACCATCGATATCTCGCAGTGGTATCAGTAGATTTCCATATCTATCTTGTTTTACACCAGTAGAAGCTTCTACGCCTTTTTCCACTAAATATGGGTGGTCTTTTTTTGCAAAATCTGCATCATCATACTCATTTTGTAGCTTAATAGCTGTAGCCTCATAAGCTTTTTCTAGCTCTAGGCTCCTCTTTTCTCTCTCAAGCTGATTTATTTTAACTCTATCCTCTAGAGCTTGAGCAGCTTGAGCTGAATGCTCCCTATTTGGAGAACTGCTCTTCCACTTTTCTTGATAGCCTGATTTGAAATTTTCGATGTATCCTGCTGGATGACCATTTTCATAACCAACATATGCACCACTTAGCTGTCTACCTTTGTCTGTATCAACTGATACTCTATGGAGTTTTCCATCCATAATAGGGTCACCTTCTATGATAAGTCCTGCTTTTTTTAAAGCTATTTTAAACTCTCCTACATAATCAAGATTATGTGCTGGAGCTTGAGGAACTCTCCAAGAATTAAACTCATTCAAATCAACACCTGCTGGTGCAAACCACATTTTTTCTTCTTTATCCCATCTTGCTCCTAGTTTTTTGGCTTCATCTTTTTCGGAAAATGGCACATATAGATAAGTTTTTTTAGATGATATATTTACTTCAAGTTCTTTATTTTGTTTTGGTGTTAATTCATTTTCCTTTATCATTTCTTTTTCTAGTTTCTTATTCATACTAAATCCCTCAATAAAAGATACTATTTTAGTAGCATCACTAGTAGCTTTAAATATTTCAGTTGGTTTATCTTCTAAAATTGATACCCAACTATCAACATAACTCATATGCTGTGATGGATCAAAATCTAGTCCAAGTTTTCCATTTAATAAAAAACTAGCAATTTCAGCTCTTAGCTCTTCTTTTGCATACTCTTGCGATCCAAAAGGATTGGCTAAATTTCTATTAAGTCTGCTTTCATGTCCACTCCAGTGTCCTAGTTCATGCAAAGCTGTTGCATAATAAGCCCCTTCACTAATAAAAGCTTCTTTTGGTGGCAAGGTTATAGAGTCATTAAAAGAGTTATAAAAAGCTCTATTACCTTTATGGCTAATATTAACATCACTATTATCTAAGATACTTTGAGCTTGTTTGTTTACTTTAAAAGTATCTATTTCCTTAGTTTGTAATGGCTCTAAACCATTTATTTGTTCTGCATTAAAAACATTTGCAAAAAACACCTTTGGATTTTCAAGTTTTACTTTTATTTTTTGAATCTCTCCATTTTCATCTTTGATTACATTGCCATCTTCATCTGTTCTTTCAACTTCTTCTTCCCACTTCCAATATTGGACCAAAGTTGCTTTTTCACCTCTTTTAACATTTGCATCTAAACTTTGTGCTTGTTTATATGTTAGCCATCTAGGATCATCATATCCTTCAAGCATTAAGTTAATAGAGTTTATACCATTGTATAGATTGCCCGTTATTGGATTGTAAGGTAAAGATGAACTAAGTTCTTGTGCATTCCATCGTTTTATAAATGGAGCTGTACCGTTTTTTAAACTCTCTATAATTTTGTCTGTAGTTTGTTGTATAAAGTCATTTTTTTTGTTCATGATTCATCCTCCACAGCTTCAATAACATCTTCAAAATCTATTGCATCTTCTATAAATGCACCTAGTTCTTCTGCTTCTATTGGATCAACTTCATAAGCAAAGTTTGGGGTTATACTTTTATTGTTAAATTCACTATTCATCTTTATCGTCCTTTTT
>JAAYFN010000075.1 GCA_012728225.1 Campylobacter sp. | reverse complement strand
GTAAAAAGCTTTGAAGAGGCTGAGAGTTTAGCTTATGAAGAGAGTTTTGATGTTTGGATTTTTGATGTTAAGATTATCGGAGGCAATGGCTTTGAACTTCTTGAAAATTTAAGAAATTCACAAAAGCTTACCCCTTGCATCTTTACTACTTCACTAAATAGTATCAATGACCTTAAAAAAGGTTTTTTATCTGGATGTGATGACTATCTTAAAAAACCTTTTGAGCTAGCTGAGTTAAAACTTAGAGTTGATAATCTAGTTAAGCGACAATTTGCTCATAAGCTATCTACAACTACTAAATTAGGGGATGGTTTGGAGTTTGATATAAACCAAAAAATTCTACTTAAAGATGGAGAAAATATCAAGCTTCCAGCAAAAGAGAGCAAGCTTTTAGCACTTCTTTTGCAAAACCGAAATAAATTTGTTACAAAAGATGAAATTTACAACACAGTTTGGGAGTATGATGAAGTGCCAAGTGAATTAAGTCTTAGAGTTTATATTAGAAATTTAAGAAAGTATTTTGGTGAAAAAATAGTATCAAGATCAAAGGTAGGATATGCATTCATCGAGTAAAAAATATGGTTTGCCGATTTTTCTTTTATATATGATAACAAGTATAGTTTTTCTTACTATCTTTGCTTTTATACATTATGATGCTAAAAAACACGATATCATAAAAAGCCAAGCTCATCTTTTAGAAAACATATCATCAAGTATAAAATATAATTTGAGGTTTAAGGAGAGTATAGAGATTCCAATTGGTGTAAATGTTAATTTATATGATGAAAAAGAGGGCAAGTGGTTAAGTAGTGAGTTTGAGCCTGTAGAGTTTAAAAAGAGACGTGTTTTGATAAAAAATGATAACTTTTATTATGCTGATAACTTTAAAGTACAAAAGAAAAGCTACTATTTAGTGCTTAAAAAAAGCGGTATTGATGAGCTTTTAAAGGTTGCAAAATTTAGAGTTTTAGTGGCATATGTAGTTATGTTAGGGCTATTTTTTGTGATATCATATTTTATAATTCGACTCTCACTTAGGCCACTTTATGCCAAAATAGAGGATTTAAATAACTTTATCACCGATACAACTCATGAGATTAAAACTCCTTTAAGTGTGATATTAATGAGCTTAGAAATGGTTGAAAAAGATCCGCCTAAATACCTTTCTAACATCCATACAGCGACAAAAACTCTATCTAATTTATATGATGATTTAGTATCGTTAAACCTTGGAGAGTTAGAAAATCGTCTCATTAAACTTGATATTAAAAATTTAGTGGAGCAAAGAGTTGCTTATTTTGAAGATATAGCAAAGACAAAAAGCTTGGAATTTGAGCTTAATTTAGATAAAGTTTCGTTAAATACTGATCCTATAAAATTTAGTAAAATTTTAGATAATCTTATCTCAAATGCTATAAAATACAGCGACGAAAAAGAAAATATAGTTTTAAATTTAAGTTTGGATAAATTTAGTATAGTAAATTTTGGAGAGAGTATAAAAAAGGAAAATTTAGATAAAATTTTCGATAAATTTAGTAGATTTGATTCACAAAATGGTGGTTTTGGAATAGGGCTAAGTTTAGTTAAAAAATATACCGATGAGCTAGGATATAAAATTTCATGTCAAAGTAGTGATAAAAAGACAAAATTTATACTTATGTTCTAAAAATCACTAAATTTTAAGTAATTTTTTGTAAAATAACTAAAATTTTATAAAAGAGAGAGTAATGACTGCACTTTTGTTTGTGGAGTATATCGGTATAGCTTCAGCAGCACTTAGTGGATATCTATATGGCGTAAAAAAAGAGTGTGATTTATTAGGTGTGTTTTTAGCAGCTTTTTTAACAGCTCTTGGAGGCGGAATTTTAAGAGATATTTTAGTAGGACGAGAATTGTACTCACTAACCAACTATATGCCTGTTTCAATAGTGTTGGTTGTTATGATTGCCTCTCTTTTTTTAAAAGTCCATACTAAGCAAGATAGCTTGGCCCATAGTTTAGCTTTTGTTACATCTGATGCGATAGATGTTGTGGCGTTTTCTATAGTTGGTTCGATGGTGGCTATCGAGTATGGATTTAATATCTACGGAGTTGTTTTGGTTGCGCTTGCAAATGGCGTTGGAGGAGGTATCTTGCGAGATATGCTCTACAATGAAATTCCATGGTTTATGAAAACTGGTTTTTATGGTACGGTTAGTTTATCGATAGGGTTTATATATTATTTCATGGATAAATTTGGTTTAAATAGTATGTTTTGTATAATGATACTTTTTGTTTTAGGCGTGATTTTTAGAATGATAGCCTACAAAAAAAATTGGTATTTACCAAAAATTGAGGAGAGAAAATGAGCTTAATGAGTAATTATAGTAGAGAAGATATCACTTTTGTAAAAGGCGATAATGCCCTTCTTGTCGATAGTAAAGGCAAGAATTATATAGATTTTGGTTCAGGGATAGGAGTTTGCTCTTTAGGGCATGCAAATAAAAAGCTCGCTAAAGCCATAAGCAAACAAGCTAAAAGTTTGATCCATACTTCAAACATCTACACTGTCCAAACACAAATAGATTTAGATAAAAAGATAAATACATTGCTTGGCTATAAAGTATATTCATTTTTTTGCAACTCAGGTGCTGAGGCAAATGAGTGTGCTATAAAGCTTGCTAGAAAGTACGGAACTATAAATTTTGATAAGAAAAAATATGAAATTTTAACACTTAAAAATTCATTTCATGGACGAACTTTAGCTACTTTAAAGGCTACAGGACAAGATAAATTTCATCCAGATATCTTTGCTCCTTATATTGAAGGGTTTAAATTTTTTGATACTATTGATGATATCATTAAAAATATAGATGATAAAACAGTGGCTGTTATGATAGAGTTAGTTCAAGGTGAAGGCGGTATAAAGCCACTTCCTAAAGATGAAGTGCTGCGTTTAAGCAAATATTTAAGAGATAGAAATTTGCTACTTATAACAGATGAAGTACAGTGTGGAATTTATAGAACAGGTGAGTTTGTAACGTCTAAAATTTACGGCATAAAGCCAGATATAACTACTTTTGCTAAAGGTCTTGCAGGAGGCGTTGCAATAGGAGCTTGTGTAAGCACAAGAGATATATTTACTCCAGGAGATCATGGAAGCACCTTTGGTGGAAATCTCTTAGCTACTAATGCAGGTTTAACAGCGCTTAAAGAACTTAGCAAATTTAAACATAGTGGAGAGCTTGATAAAAATATTAAAGTTTTTACTAAATACCTTGACAAAATGATCAAGCGATATCCTGCTATTTTTACGACAAGAAGAGGACTTGGGCTTATGCAGGGTTTAGTGGTAAAAGATCCAAAATTTCAAGCTGAAATTTATAAAAAATGTTTAGAAAAAGGGGTTTTAGTTTTAAAATCAGGCTGCGATATAGTGAGTTTTTTACCTCCATTAACGATCAAAAAAGATGAGATTAAAGAGGGATTTAAACGCTTTAAAGACGCTTTAAATGAAATTCAGTGAGTTTTTTAACAGCTGGCTAAATGAGGGCTATTATAAAAAAGGTATAAAAGTAGGAAAAGAGGGAGATTTTTTTACCTCAGTTAGCGTAGGATCTCTTTTTGGAGTCATTATATCACGCTATATTTTAAAGCTTTGTAATGAGTTTAAAGGCAAAATTTCACTAATCGAAATAGGTGCAAATGAGGGTTATTTGTTAGCTGATATAATTCAAGGAATTTACACTTTTAGCCCTGAAAGTTTAGAGAGATTTGAGTTTGTTATAGTTGAACCTCATGAGAATCTACGCAAAATCCAACAAGAGAATTTTGACTCATTTTTTGGAGATGAAATTTCACTTTTGCACCTTAAAAGCTTAAAAGATGCTAAATTCCAAAATGCCATTTTTATCTCAAATGAGCTTTTTGATACTTTTCCTTGTGAGGTTTTAAATGATGAAAAGATGCTTTATATAGATAAAAATTTCACTTATAAATTTAAAGAGGCAAGTTTGGAAATTTTAGAATTTGCTAAAGAATATGGTATAAAAAAAGGTGAAATTCCTCTAAATTTTTCTACTTTTTTAAATCAAATTCATCAAAGTGCTAAGAATTTCTGGTTTATTACGTTTGATTACGGCTATATGGGAGCTAGAAATGATATATCTCTTAGGATTTATAAAGAACATAAAGTATACAATCTCTTTGAAGAGATAGAAAATTTAGAGGAATATTATTCTAAATCAGACATTACTTACGATTTAAATTTTGAAATTTTAAAGGGTGAGTTTTTGAAATTTAAAGATGTTGAGTTTGTTGATTTTAAAAAACAAAGTACCTCTCTTGTGGATATGGGAGCAGGTGATGTGCTAGAGTTTATACACCAAATAGCTGGTGAAGATGCTTATAAAAATGCTACTCTTCAGTTTAAAAGACTTATTTATGAGCTAGGAGATAGATTTTGTATGTGTGAATTTAGGAGAGGTAAAGATGAAGCTAGTAGTTGATTGTGAGTGTATTTTGATGCAAAGAGCTCTTGAGTTGTTTTTAGAAGAGTATATAGTTGACTTTAAAGAGGCGGATTTTATATTAAGCGATACAAAACAAAACTCACAAAAACATGTTTTTTTAGTTGAAAACCATCTAAGTTTGCTTTTTACAAAACATATGCTTTTAGAGGCACTTGAAGAGTATAATTTTTTGATTTCTAACAATTATATCAGAAAAACAGATCATAATATTGAAGTTAAAATTTCAGTTTTGCTTGATGAGTTTAAACAAAATCTCATCAATGTGATAAAAGATCACTATGAGTAAGCTTTTTACAACTATAAACTCAGGCTTTTTAAAGGGTCAAAAGCTAGCTCTTCCAGAGACAAAATTAACTCGTCCAACTAAATCGATAGTAAAAGGTTCATTTTTTGACTCATATCGTTATAGACTAAAAGATGTAATTTTTATAGAGATGTTTGGTGGTAGTGGAAGCATGGCAGCTGAAGCGTTAAGTAATGGTGCTAAAAAAGCTTATGCTATAGAAAAAGATAGTGCTGTTTACGCAGTTTTAAGATCAAATTTTGCTAAGTTAAGCAATGATTTAGTAGCTATAAATGGTGACAGTTTTAAAGAAATTTATAGAGTTTTAGAACGTGAAAATGATGAAATTATACTCTATATAGATCCGCCATTTAATATAAGAGATGGTTATGATAATATATATGAAAATGTTAAAAAAATAGTACAAAATTTAAAAAATCACACTGTTTTTTTAGTAGCGGTTGAGCATGCTAGCAAGGTAAAATTTGATGAGCAAATAGGAGAGTTTAGTTTGTGTAAAACTAAGAAATTCGGATTAACATCACTAAGTTATTTTATGAGATGATATGCAAGATAAAAAAGATATAAAAGCTCTACTCGACTATCATATGGAGATTAAAAATTCTAAACAAAATCTTGCCAACAGTGCTGATCCTTTACAAGTTGCAAGTATACATAAAGATCCATATATATCTCTTATATGTGCTCTTTTTGCATATGGAAATGCAAATTTGATAGTTAAATTTTTAAATTTACTAAATTTTGAACTTTTACAAGAGAGTGATAAAGAGATAAGGAAATTTTATAAAACTTACAAATATAGATTTCAAAACAGTCAAGATGTAGCTGAAATTTTTATCACAATTAAGCGTTTGAAAGAGAATTTTAGTGTTGAAGATCTTGTAAAAAGTGGACTTGATAAAAATGGAGCTATTGAGTATGGAGTTAGAAATTTAATAGATGAAATTTTTCGCATTAACTCTTATAATAGCCGTGGTTATCAGTTTTTCTTTGGCAAAAGCTTTGATAAGACTCCAACTTCGCCATATAAACGTTACAATATGTATCTTAGGTGGATGGTTAGAGATAAAGATATCGATTTAGGGCTTTTTAAAAGTATTGATAAAAGTACTCTTCTTATGCCACTTGATCTACATACTCATAGAGTTTCACTTGCTCTTGGACTACTTGGGCGTAAAAGTTATGATTTTAAAGCGGTGATGGAGCTAACTAAAAGAGTTAGAAAATTTGACCCAAAAGATCCTATTAAATATGATTTTGCACTTTATCGTTTAGGCCAAAGTGGCGAAATAAAGGAAATTTTGGAGTTAGTTTAAGTTTTATCAGCTATGTTAGAGTTAAAACTACATTTTATGGACTATTTGTCTAAAATTTAACTAGTTTAAAACTAAATAAAGCAAATTTAGTGTAAAATAGTGCCAAATTTTAAGGCTAGAAGGTTTATATGTTAAAAGATATATTTTTGTTTGTTGGAAGTTTGATTAGTTATAATCACACTTTTATATACATTTTTCACTTTTTGTTGGTAGTTGCCATTGTTGTTTTGCTTGCTAGAATGTCTACAAAGTCTATGCAACTTGTTCCTCATGGTATACAAAATATTTTCGAAGCTTATCTTAGTGCTGTTACTACGTTAGGAACAGACGCTATGGGAAGTCGCGAGCTTGCAAGGCGTTATTTGCCACTAGTTGCAACTCTTGGACTAGTTATATTTACATCAAATATTATGGGTATGGTCCCAGGCTTTGAATCACCAACAGCGAATTTAAATTTAACTTTAGCATTAACTATATGCGTTTTTATATACTATCACTATCAAGGAATCAAAGTTAATGGACTAGGCGGATATCTAAAAAGCTTATGTGGCCCTATAAAGATTATGGCGCCATTTATGTTTATTATAGAGATAGTTTCGCACCTATCAAGGATAGTTTCTTTATCATTTCGTCTTTTTGGAAACATCAAAGGAGATGACCTTTTCTTGCTAGTTATGCTTACACTTATGCCTTGGCTTATTCCTATGGTGCCTTATGCCCTGCTTACTTTTATGGCTCTACTTCAAACTTTCATATTTATGGTTTTAACATATGTATATATAGGTGGAGCTGTCGTAGTAGACGAGCACTAAGCCTACTTTTTATATTTTAGCTTGCTTTTAGGCAAGCTAAAATTTATACTTATTTAAAGGATTATAATGTTTGAGACCGTTATCGGTTTAGAAGTACACTGTCAACTAAACACTAAAACAAAGATTTTTTGCTCTTGTGCTACAAGTTTTGGCGATGAGCCAAATACCCATGTTTGCCCGGTTTGTTTGGCTCTTCCAGGAGCTCTTCCTGTGTTAAATAAAGAGGTTGTTGTCAAAGCTATAAGTCTTGGAACTGCTATAAATGCCACTATAAATCAAAATTCAGTTTTTGATAGAAAAAATTATTTTTATCCAGATTTACCTAAAGCTTATCAAATTTCACAATTTACTGTGCCAATAGTTGAAAATGGAGAGCTTTTTATAGATGTAAATGAGAAGATAAAAAGAGTTGGTATTACAAGAGCTCACCTTGAAGAAGATGCTGGTAAAAATAATCACGGTGATGATGCTAGTTATGTGGATTTAAATCGTGCAGGAACGCCACTTCTTGAGATAGTAAGCGAACCGGATATGAGAAGTAGTGATGAGGCAGTTGCATATCTTAAAAAACTACACTCCATACTTCGTTTTTTAAATATAAGTGATGCAAATATGCAAGAGGGCAGTTTTAGATGTGATGTTAACATTAGTATAAGACCAAAAGGTGAAGAAAAGCTTTATACTAGAGTTGAGATTAAAAACCTGAATTCTTTTAAATTTATCCAAAAAGCTATTGAGTATGAGATAGAGCGTCAAACTATCGCATGGGAAGATGGCAAATATGATAGTGAAGTTGTTCAAGAAACAAGACTTTTTGATACCGTAAATTTCGTAACAAAATCCATGAGATCTAAAGAAGATAGTGCTGAGTATCGTTACTTTCCAGATCCAGATCTTTATCCGGTTCATATCGATGAAGAGATGATGAAAAGAGGGCTTGATATACCTGAACTTCCAGATGCTAAGTTAGAGCGATATAAAAGTGAGTTAGGTATTACAGAGTATGATGCTGGAGTTATTACGAGTGATTATGATACAGCTATTTATTTTGAGAATTTGATATCTAAAGGACATGAGCCAAAACTATGTGTTACATGGCTTACTGTTGAGCTAGCTGCTAGGTTAAAAGGTGGTTTGAGTATTGCTCAAAGTCCTGTTGATAGTGATAAGATGAGTTCGCTTTTAGGCCGTATAGAGGACTCAACCATCTCGCAAAAAGCTGCAAAAGATGTGCTTGATTATATATTTGAAAATAGTGAAAAAAGCGTAGATGATGCTATAGATAAACTTGGACTCAAGCAAGTTAGTGATGACTCGGCTATCCTTGAAATCATCGATGAAGTACTTAGTAAAAACGGCGATAAAGTTGAAGAGTACAAAAACGGTAAGGATAAACTTTTTGGTTTTTTTGTAGGTCAAATCATGAAGGAGGGAAAAGGTGCTTTTAACCCTTCTAAAGTTAATGAACTTCTTAAATCTAGGCTTTAAATGCCAAATTTAGCAGTTATTGGAGCAGGGAAGTGGGGTAGTGCACTTCACTTTGCATTTAGCCAAAAAGCTCCTACTTTAATAAGTTCAAGAACTAAACGAGATATTTCAAATTTTGTAAGTTTAGAAAGAGCATTAGAGTGCCAATACTTAGTTTTTGTTATCGGCGCTCAAAATACATATGAGTGGTTAAAAACGCATAGCATTAGTAAAGAGCATAAAATTTTAATAGCATCAAAAGGTATTGATTTTAAAAGTGGTAAATTTTTACATGAAATTTTTGGTGAGTTTGTTCCGCAAGAAAACATTACTACTTTATCTGGGCCATCTTTTTCTAAAGAGGTGATGCAAGCTCTTCCTTGTGCTATTGTGTTAAGTTCATCTAACCAAGATTTAGCGTTTAAATTTAGTTCATTTTTTCCTAATTTTATAAAACCATATATAAGCAGTGATGTTATAGGTTCTGAAGTTTGTGGATCTTATAAAAACATCATCGCTATCGCAAGTGGGATATGTGATGGGCTTGAGTTAGGAAACAAAGCAAGAGCTAGCTTGATAGCACGTGGATTGGTTGAAATAGCTAGATTTGGAGAGTTTTTTGGTGCTAAAAGCGATACATTTTTAGGCTTAAGTGGTGCGGGAGATCTTTTTTTAACTGCATCGAGTGATATATCGCGAAATTACCGAGTGGGTTATGGTTTGGCTAAGATTAAAAAATTAGATCAAATTTTAGAAGAACTTGGTGAAGTTGCTGAAGGAGTTTTAACTTCAAAAGCAGTTTTAGAACTTGCTAAAAAAAATGATATTTATACTCCTGTTGCTAAAGAAGTAGCACTTGTTATGGATGGCAAAAACCCTAAAGAAAGCCTTATAGATCTACTAAAACGTTAAATTTAAATTAAAATTTAGCTTGTAAATTTTTTCTAATTTTGTCATTTATCTCTTGGCTATCGTTGCTATATTTGGTTACTATATCTTCAAATTTAGCGAGAAATTCAGCAAGTTTTTCTTCCCAAAGTGTAGAATTTTTGTTTGTTGAGTGTGAATTTTGTAAAAAAACAAGCTCTTTGCTAAGGGTTGAGAGCTCTTCTAAAAAGTTACTTTTTTGTTCACTATCTTTAAGTGATAGATCTCCTAAATTTATATTTTGTCTTAAATTTGATATCTCCATATCGATACTATCACAAAATTTTATATATCTACTCATATCAGGATTTAACTCCTTTTCATTGAGCTTTTGAGACTGTTTTTGTATCTCTTGGTAAATCAACATCCCAACGACTATGGTAACGATAAGCATTAAACCTATATCCACATCTTACTCCTTAATAAATTTTATTATATTTTACAAAATTTTGCTTTATGGAAGCTTTAGTTTAGTTTATTAGGATAAAATTAACAATAATTAATTAGATTTATAAGGATAAATATGAAATGGGATAGAAGTTCATGGAGAAATTTTGACATAAAACAACAACCACTCTACCCTGATAAAAAAGCATTAAAAGAAGTTGAAGATAAGATATCTAAATTTCCACCACTTGTTTTTGCGGGGGAGGTTAGAAATTTAAAAGCTCAACTTGCAAGTGCTACTTTAGGGGAAAGTTTTTTGCTTAAAGCTGGGGATTGTGCTGAAAGTTTTTCAAACTTCAGTGCTAATAGTATCAAAAATATGTTTAAAGTAACTCTTCAAATGGCTGTGGTGCTTACTTTTGCAGGAAGTCTCCCTGTAGTTAAGGTCGGCAGAGTAGCAGGACAGTTTGCTAAGCCAAGAAGTAGTGATTATGAAGAGATTGATGGTTTAAAGCTACCAAGTTATCGTGGTGATATCATAAATGATATTGAATTTACTAAAGAGGCAAGAACACCAAATCCGCAAAAAATGATACAAGCTTATTTTCAAAGTGCATCCACACTAAATTTACTAAGAGCTTTTTCTCGCGGTGGACTTGCAAATTTACATGATACTCATAGTTGGAATTTAGGGTTTATAAAAGACGCGGGATTAGATGAGAAGCTAAATAAATTAGCTGATGATATTACAAAGGCCCTTGATTTTATGAAAGCGTGCGGTATCGACACTCATAACCAAAGCATAAATGAGACCGCTTTTTATACATCTCATGAAGCGCTTTTGCTTCCTTATGAAGAGGCATTAACTAGGATAGATAGTCAAACGGGTGATTGGTATAATTGCTCAGGACATATGCTTTGGATAGGTGAGAGAACTAGAGGTATTAATGATGCGCATGTTCATTTTTTAAGTGGTGTTAAAAATCCAATTGGCGTAAAAACAGGACCAACTATAACAGCTGATGAAATTTTAGCTCTTTGTGAAAAACTAAATCCTCAAAACGAACCTGGAAGATTAAATATTATCGTTAGAATGGGTGCTGATAAGATAGGTGATAATTTTCCTAAAGTTTTAAGAGATATAAACAAAGAGGGCAGAAACATTCTTTGGAGTATAGATCCTATGCATGGAAATACCGTAAAAACTTCAGTTGGATATAAAACTAGAAATTTCGATATGATTATGAGTGAAGTTAAACAGTTTTTTGATATACATAAAGCCGAGGGAAGTTATCCAGGAGGCATACATCTTGAAATGAGTGGTGATGATGTAACAGAGTGTATGGGAGGCGCTTTTAACGTGATCGAAGAGACGCTTGCTCATAGATATGAGACTCAATGTGACCCTCGTTTAAATGCTAGTCAAGCTCTAGAGCTTTCATTTATGCTTGCTAAGATGCTTCAAAAATTTAAGTAGTATT
>JAAYFN010000074.1 GCA_012728225.1 Campylobacter sp. | reverse complement strand
CTTCCTGCTACGACGATATCTACACCTGCATCATCAAGATCTCTAGCATTTAGACCATTTACTCCGCCATCTACTTCTATCATGCAAACAGATTTTGTTGTTTCGATAAGCTCTCTTAGTTCGCGTACTTTTTCTAAGACATCAGGCATAAACGCTTGCCCTCCAAACCCTGGATTTACACTCATTAACAAAACCAAATCAACCTCTTTGATGATATGTTTTAGAGAACTTATAGGCGTGTGAGGGTTTAGAACTATGCCTGGCGAAACACCATTTTTACGGATATAATCTATAAGTCTTAGAGGGTGCCTCTCTTCTTCTATATGAAAAGTTAAAAATTTTGGTTTTAGAGGTAGATACATATCGACAAAAAAGCTAACATTTTCAACCATTAAGTGTATATCAAGTGGCACGCTACTTGCTTTAGATGCGGCTTGAACTATCATCGGTCCCATGGTTAAATTTGGTACAAAGTGACCGTCCATTACATCGATATGTAAAAGATCAGCGCCTGCAACGCAAACGGCTTTTATATCGCTGGCTAAATTTCCAAAATCAGCCGATAAAATACTAGGTGCTACATACATGCAATTCCTTTTTAACCAATTTTACTATTTTTAAACATAAATATTAATAAATTTAGAAAATTTATGTCGCTTAAGCAAATTTTGAAGTTCTTTGGGTATAATTTGCTCTTTAATACAAAATTTACAAAGGATAGGATATGGCAAGAAGATGCGATATTACGGGTAAAGGCCCAATGATAGGCAACAAAGTAAGTCACGCAAACAATAGAACTAAAAAAAGATTTATGATAAATTTAAGAACAGTTCGCGTAAGATTAGAGGATGGAACAACTAGAAAGATAAAAGTTGCAGCATCAACTCTAAGAACTATGAAAAAACATTCTAAATAGTAGAAGTAGATGCAAGGTGGAGGTATCTCTATGTCCTTCACACAGAAATTAAGAAAATTTTTAGGCTGGAGTGGAAGCTCAAAGCCAGACATAAATGCAGATTTAGAAATTTACAGACAACTAAGAAACTTTAGATTCCCGCTGATATTAGTTGTTTTGACTATGATGATAGGAACTCTTGGTTTTATCATCTTTAGTGGTTTTTCTATTCTAGATGCATTTTATCAAGCAGGTATGACATTTACCACTGTTGGATATTCAGAAGTTGCTGAAATTACGCCAAGTGGGCGAGTGTTTGCTGTGTTTTTTATGTTTTTAGGTTTTGGAGTTTTTACTTTTTCTATAGGTGTAGTTATAGAAGTTTTAAGGCGGGGAAAATTTATAGCAGCTATAAAGGAAAAAAGTATGATATATAAGGTAGCTAGACTTAAAAATCACTTTGTAGTGTGTTATCACAATGATTATACTATCGCTCTTTCAAAACAGTTTAGACAAAATCATATCCCTTTTGTTGTCATAGATAGTAGTGAAAATTTTGAAGAGATGGCACTTGAACATAAATACCCTTATTTTATAAAAGGCGAACCTCATACTGAGAGTTCTCTTCTTAAAGCGCATCTTTCAAGTGCAAAAGGCGTTATATCACTTAGCCCAAACATAGCTGATAATATCGCACTTATAGCTACTGTTAGGTTATATGAAAAAGAGCTTGAGCTTAGTAGAAAATATTTTATCATGACAACCGCAACAAAAGAGTTAGACACTGATAGACTTAAAAAGTTAGGAGCTGACTTTGTGATACTTCCTTCTAAACTTACAGCACAGCGCCTATCAGCGATAAGTGTAAGACCTGATATGGAAAATATACTAGATAAATTTTTATATAAAAAAGATTCGTCATTAGATATAGAAGAGATACATCTACCTGAACACTCTTGGATGAGGTTTAAACGCATAAGAGATACTCATATGAGAGATATAACAGGTGCTACTATCGTTGGACTTCGTGATGAATATGATAAATTTACTCCTATGCCAAATGCTGATGAGGTAATAGGTAGTAATGCTAAGCTTTTAGTTGTTGGCACAGCTGAAGGAATATCTTTTGTCAAAAAATTGATAAATGGTAGATATAGACCAAAGGATTTTAACTATGTTTGATATTGTTTCATTAAAGGGTGGATTAGAAAATGTTGATGGATTTTATTTTGATGGAGTACATGCAGGTTTTAAAAATAGCGGTCAAAATGATCTTGGGTTTATAAGAAGTGATGAGCCATTTTTAGTAAGTAAACTATTTACTACTAATAAATTTAAAGCTGCACCTTTAGAACATGCTTTAAAATACCCTATAGGGTTTAGATCAAATTTTATACTTTTAAATTCTAAAAATGCAAATGCAATGACTAGCGAAGAAGGAATCAAAGATATCGATAAAATTTTATCATTTGTACCATTAAATTTAGTAAATCCATTAATGAGCTCAACTGGTGTTATAGGAGAGCGTTTAAATACTTCAAAAATTATCCAAGCTCTGTCTAAATTTAACTGGCAAAATAGAGATTCAAACGCGGTAGCAAACTCTATCATGACAACTGATAGCTTTAAAAAAGAGTTGGCTTTTAGAGTGGAACTAGAAAATGGAAAAAGCTTTAATATTGCGGCGATATGCAAAGGTGCGGGCATGATAAATCCATCTATGGCAACGATGCTTTGCTATATCTTAACAGATGCTAAAATTCCTCAAAATGATGCTGATGAGCTTTTAGAATGTGCAGTTAAGAATAGTTTTAATGCGGTAAGTGTTGATGGAGATACTTCGACAAATGATACTGTAATGCTCTTTAGTTCTGCTCTTAAAGTTTATGATAAAAAAGCTTTTAAAACTGCTCTTGAGATGATGACGTTAAATTTAGCCCTTATGCTTTTAAAAGATGGTGAAGGTTCAAGTAAAGTAGTTACTTATGATATAACAGGTGCAACTAGTGATGAGGACGCTGAGATAGTTGCTAAAAAGCTCTCAAATTCTCTCCTTGTTAAAACTGCCTTATTTGGCGAAGATCCAAACTGGGGACGCATAGCCTCAACCATAGGAGCAAGTGGAGTTTTGTGTGATGCAAATAGGTTAGTTATAAAGTATGATGATGTTTTGGTTTATGATAATGAACATACTCAGCTTGATCAAGAGCGTGAAAAAAGAGCTCATCAAGTTATGCAAAAAGAGAGCTTTAAAATAAGTTGTGATTTAGGGCTTGGAGATGGAAAATTTTGTGCTTATGGGTGTGATCTTGGGCATAAATATATAGATATCAACTCGAGCTATCGTTCGTAAAAATTATATCAAAAAGTAAGTAACTCATATGTTACTTACTTTTAATGACGAGCAAAGAGAGATTATGCTCGTATGATAGTTGTTTGGATTAATTTATATCTATTTAAATTTATCTTCAGACAGAGCGCCATGTCTAGAAATAGCAGTATTGCATTGTTGGGTTAAATTTTGATTGATCATATATAGATCATCATAAATAGCCACAACGACATCTATATCTTTTTCTGTTATTTTTTTAAGTTTAGGTTTTCTTGCTGTTTTATCAACTACAAGAGCATCATGTATTCGCCTATAAGTATTTTTCCAAGCTTCATAATATCTACTAATATTATCATAAAGTGTAGATCCTAAAAGATCTTTTAAATTATATGATTCATTGTATAGGAATTTTCCAAATTCACCATCTTTTAAAAGTACACTTAATATCTCTTTATCTCTTCGTAATTTTATACAATTTTTTAATCTAACCATGGTAAAACTTTGAGCATCTAAAGCTTGTTTAAATTTTTTTATAGTTTCTTCTTTGTTCACAAAGTACCTCCTATATTTTTAACCTATCGATATAGATCATTGATTATATCATAATATTGCTTTTTTGAATATAAATTTAATACAAATAAGTTAAAATACCCATATTAATTATTTTTTATTGAAAAAATATTAAAATAATTATATATTTAAAATATAGAGATTTTAAGTTATTTCTTAGTATAATATAAGCAATACTATTTTATATAAAGGAGAAGTTATGTCAAAACCGGTGCCAAGAAATGAAGAGATACTATTTGATCCAGATAGATTTATAGTCTCTAAGACAGATTCGCTTGGGTATATAACGTATGCAAATGAGTTTTTTTGTAGTGTATGTTTATATAATAAGGATGAATTAAATGGTGTAAACCACAACATAATTCGCCATCCTGATATGCCTAGAATAGCTTTTAAGTTGATGTGGGATACCATAAAGCAAGGTAAAACCTTCAAAGCTTTGGTTAAAAATTTAGCTAAGGACGGGCGTTATTATTGGGTTTTAGCAGATGTAGAGCCACACTTTGAGCCAGCATCAGGTAAAATTATCTCATATACAGCTTATAGAAAAGCTCCGCCAAGAAGAGCAATTGAAGCTATAGAGCCGATATATAAAGCACTTATAGAAAAAGAAGAAGAAGGTGGCATGAAGGCAAGTTATGAGTTTTTGGTAAAATACCTAGAAGATAGCGAAACTACATACGATGAGCTTATAGAAAGTCTTACGTCTGAAGTTAAAATATCACGTTCGCCAATTGTCAATTTTATTAGGAAATTTTTCTTTAAAATGAAGTGGTAGAGGTATTAAGGAGTGTTGTCACTCCTTAAATTTATACTAAAGCTTCTTTTAAAACGTCTTCTATAGTATCAACTGGTACTATTTTGATTGCGTTTTTTACCTCATCAGGTATCTCTTCTAGATCCTTTTCAAAGTTTTTATGTGGTATTAAAACTTTGGTTATACGGGTTTTATGTGCTGCAATGAGTTTTTCTTTAAGCCCTCCAATGGGCAAGACTTTTCCTGTTAGAGTTAACTCGCCGGTCATTGCAATGTTAGATCTAATTTTGCGCTCACTTAACACAGAAGCTATGGCAGTTGCCATGGTTATACCAGCACTTGGTCCATCTTTTGGTGTAGCCCCTTCGGGTACATGTAGATGAAGGTCAAATTTGTTATATATTTGAATCTTTTCTTCTTCATCATTTGGTATAGTTACAGCTTTTATAATGCCATTGTCGATTAGTACTTTTGTTACGCTAAATGCTATGTGAGCTGACTCTTTCATCACATCTCCTAGCCTTCCTGTAATTTGAAGGTTTCCTTTACCTTTTATTTTGATAGCTTCTATTTTTAGTACATCACCACCAACGGCTGTCCAAGCTAGCCCATTTGCTAAACCTATAGTGTCTTTTTTATGTGTAAGATCCATCTCATAAACCTTTTTATCTAGAAATTCATCTAAATTTTTAGAGTTTATAGATATTTTTTTATTGTTTTTTCCTGTTAAAATTTTAACAGCTATTTTTCTAAGTATATCAGCTATTCGCCTTCTTAAATTTCTAACTCCGCTCTCTCTAGTATAGTCACTTATGATGAGCTTTAAAGCTGTATCATTTATAGATACATCAGTATTTTTAAGACCATGTTTTTTAAGCTCTTGAGGAATTAGGTATTTTTTAGCTATTTCAAATTTTTCTTGAGGTGTGTATGAGCTTAAAAATATAAACTCCATTCTATCTCTAAGTGGAGCAGGGATACTTCCTACATCATTTGCAGTAGCTATAAATATTATTTTGCTTAGGTCAATATCAAAATTTAGATAGTAATCTCTAAAGCTATCATTTTGCTCAGGATCTAAGATTTCAAGTAGTACAGCTGTTGGATCACCTCTAAAATTTCGTGAGACTTTATCTATCTCATCAAGCACCATTACAGGATTTATCTCTTTAGCATCTATAACACCTTGAACTATACGTCCAGGCATAGCACCTACATATGTTCGGCGGTGTCCACGAAGTTCGTTTACGTCTTCTAACCCACCAAGAGCTATACGTACAAGTTTTCTTTTAAGTGCAGTTGCTATAGAATTTGCTAAGCTTGTTTTGCCAACGCCAGGAGGTCCTGCAAAACAGAGAATAACACCATTGTTTACTTTCCCAGAAAGTCCTCTAAGTTCTAAAAGTTCACGCAATGCAAAGTACTCAACTATACGTTTTTTAGGTTTTTCTAATGCATAATGGTCGCTATTGAGTTGTTTTTGAACTTCGCTCATAGATGATTTTTTTTTAGCGCTATGCTCAAATGGTATCTCTAGTGTCCAATCAAGATAGCTCTGTATTATAGCTGAGTCAGCTGAGTCAGGATGAAGTTTTGCGAAACGATTTATCTGCTTTTCTATCTCTTTATAAGCATCTTCTTTGATATATGGTTTTTTTACTTCTAGTTTTTTTCTGTATTCTTGTATCTCTTCATCTCTATCAGCATCACTACCAAGCTCTTTTTGGATCTGTTTTAGCTGCTCTTTTAAAAAATACTCTTTGTTGTTTTTGTCTATTTTAGAGCTTACTTTATTTTTAATCTCTTTTTCTAATTTATATGCTTCTATCTCTTTATTTATATGGTCGATGAGGTTGAAATATTTAGTTTCTAAATCTTGCTCTATAAAAAATTCATAAGTTGTAGCTTTAGATAATTTTAGTGAGCTAAGCACTAAATCAGCAGCTCTATCTGCATCTTCAGTATCTTCTATAGTGCCTAAAAGATCAGGCGGAAAGTGGTGAGTCATATCGCTTAATGTTTTAATCTTTTGCTTAAGTACTTTTAAAAGAGGCCCTATCTTTTGTTTATCTTTTTCTATTGTTTCTAAAATTTCAATATCTGCAAGAAAGGGTACAGTTTGACTTATACTTCTTATCTTAGCTTTATATGCTCCTTGAAAAAGCACTTTAACTCTTCCATCAGGAAGTGGGACTTGACGCATTATGTTGCCCACAACTCCTGCTTTATAGAGTTTATCATCAGGACTGCTTAATGGCGTATCTTTAGTACTTATGACCATTATCATACTATTTTTTTTGATGGCCTCTTCTAGTGTTTTAAGGTTTGTTTCACTGCTTAAAAAAAGTGGCGTTATCATAAAAGGATAAAGAAAAAGCTTCTCCTCAACTATAACAGGCATTTCGCCTTTGACTCTGTTTACATCATCTATCATATCTACAATAATCCTTTAAGTTTACTCAAAAAACTTTCTATACCATGGAAGATCAGGCGGTATCAAATTTGCATCTTTAAGTGCTGAGTTGTCAATCTTTTCTTGATAAAATTCCGCAGATTCAGGGCGACCTGTTTGGTTATAAAGATTGATTATGTTTTGATCTAGATAAAACTCAGAGAGTTTAAATTTGATAAGCATAGTTTCAACAAGCGGTCTATACTGTGTTTTTGGGTACTCTATAAGGAAGTTATTTATTTCAATGATACTATTTTGCATTAAAATTTGATTTCGGTTGGCATTTTGAAAAGAGTCATAGTTTGCTTTAATCTTTAAAAATATAGCATGCTCTATTTTATCTCTTGTTCCAAATTTTCTTATATATTCATTTAAATACTCATTTGCATCTATGTAGTTGTTATCATCAGCGCTAGCCATAGCAAGAATCATAAGAGTTGGTTCAAGAAGTGGCGAGGCGATATGTTCACTTGCAAATTGTGTATAGTGAACTTTGGCCGCATCAAAATCAGCTGTTCTGATATCTTCCATAATCTGATCATACCAAGCCATTGGCGGAAGGTTGTATAAGCTATCACTAGATTTAGTTGAACATCCAACTAGAAATAGCACTACAAAGATAAAAGAAAGAAATTTTCTCATATAAAGTATCCTTTATTGGTTTATAAGTTATGATTTTACAATATTTGTCTTAATAAACGGCTAAATTTATAGTAAAATATAGGAAAATTAGCTTAAAAGGTAAGATATGAGAATTTATATACTTGGAAATGGTGCTATGGGCTCAGCTATAGTGATGGGATTAAAGGATAAATTTGAAGTTATTGTAGTTGGTAGAAATGTTCAAAATTTAGAGAAATTTAGAGAAATTGGGATAAAAACAGAAATTTATGGCTCAAGTTATGATATCACAGATAAAAATATTATTTTAGCTTTTAAGCCTTATGCTCTTAGACAGATGAGTGAGATTTTAAAGGGCACGGCAAATTTAGTTATCAGTGTTTTAGCTATGACAAAGCTTAGTGACATAGAGTGTATAAAAGCTAGATATAGCACAGTATGCTTGCCAAATATCGCTGCAGAGTTTGGATCTAGTACAACTGCTTATTTTACTAAAAGTGATGATGCTCTAACTTTAGAAATTTTAAGTTCTTTTGGCAGAGCTATAAAAGTTAATAGTGACGAAGAGATGTCTGTAGCAGGAGTTTTGGGAGGTTGTGCTCCAGCTTATCTTGCTGTGGTTGCTGAGGCGTTAGTTGATGCTGGTGTTAAAGAGGGGCTTAGTAGAGATAAATCTTTAGAACTTGTTAACTCACTTTTTAAAAGTAGTGCGATTTTGTTAGAAAATTATCATCCTTGCAGATTAAAAGAGTTGATTTGTTCTCCAAAAGGTACAACTATTGAGGGTGTTTATGCTCTTGAAAAAAGTGGTATAAGAGCGGCATTTATAGGTGCAGTTAGAGCTAGCTCAAACAAAACTCAAACAAAAGTAGAACAAATTTAATAAATTCATAGTATAATACATTAAATCTAATATAATAGATAAATTTAGATAAAAGGTATGAGTTATGAAAAAAGGCTTTTCTTTAGTCGAGCTTGTATTTGCTATAGTAATTTTTGCTATATCGTTAGTTGCTCTGCCTAACATAGTCCAAAAATCACAACTTTCAAATGAATTTGCACTTAAACAAGAGATATTGTTAAATGCAAAGACTAAAGTTGGAGAAATCATGGTTTATCCATGGGATATATCATCTTGTTTTGGAGATGCAAATTGCGGGGATGTGTCAACACCTATATTTTTAGTAGATTCTAACAAGACAAGACACTCTAGTAGGGACCAAAATTCAAATAGAAATGGGCTTGAGTATTCTGATGCTCGCTATATAGCAGGTGGGGGAGGTATAAGTGATTTTGATGGACCAAGTGAAAAAGTTACGCCTAATATAACAGCAAGTCCAACCGGAGGAAGTGGCGACTTTTTAACTGTGACTAAGTTAGATGTTGATGTAGAGTATATAAATATATCTATTCCTTCAAATCATCAAAATAGCAAGATTATAAACAATATAACCTTACCAAATACAGGTAGTTTAGCTTCAGAAAGTAATGTAAAAAGAGTTAAAGTAGATGCTGTTGATGATAAAGGAGAGTTTAAAGCTACTTTATACTCTTTTTCATTTAATATTGGCGATTTGTTAGGAGTAAGCACAAAATGATATCAAATTTGGGTAGAAAAAGAACAAAATTTGCTAAGAATAAAGCAAAATTTATAAAAGGCTTTACTATGGTTGAGCTTATACTTGTCATAGTTATCATAGGCATTTTATCAGTATTTGCTATGAATATATTTTTAAATATTTATAGAAATTATGTCATATCTAAGAGCGTCAACTATCTAGAGAGCAAGACTGAACTTGTTTTAGAGCAGGTCACAGCAATACTAAGTGATAGAATTCATGATACAACTATAGGCAGAAAAGGAGACTCTAACAATTCTAGCGATATAATATTTATTGATAGTGTAACTGATCAACATACTATTTTAGAGTGGATAGGAAGAAGTGCTCAGAGTCAAAATTTAGCAGGAGATAGCCCAAAAGATAGTGTGGGCTGGAGTGGATTTGTGGATTTAGAAGATAGTAATTCTTCACTTATTAAAACTCCAGGTAGCAATCTTTCTGAGGCTAAAAAGGCTATAGAAAATATTACAAACAATTCAGATACTTTAGGTTTGGTATTTGCAGGCGTTGTACCACTGGGTGTACGCCAAGGTAATGGATATGGATTAGACGGTAAAGATGCTGAGTATGTAATGAGTGTGAAAATAGATGATGATGATACTATTATTTCTAACACTGAGTATAACAAGAAGATATCACAATATTATCAATTAGCTCATACTGCATATGCTATCGTTCCTAGTCAAAAAGGAAAACTTAATAGAGATGAGTTTGTTGAGTATGATTATGATGGAGATGGTGTAGGTGACTTTGTTGAGTTTGAGCTCTATTTATACTATGACTATCAGCCATGGAATGGTGGTAAATTTAGCGATACAGTTACAAAAAAGACTTTACTTGCTGAAAATGTTACCCTTTTTAGATTTAGAGGAAATGCTGGTGGCATAGATATTAAATTGTGTATGCGTGATCCGGATTTTGTGGAAGTTGATTACATAGTTTGTAAGTCAAAGGTGGTGTTTTAATGAAAAAGGGATTTAGCTTACTTATAGCTGTTATTTTTATGGTGATACTAGCTATTCTTGGCATGTTAGCACTAAATTTTTCAACTCAGAGTGTTAAACAAACAACTGATATTTATTTAAAAGAACAAGCTGAAATTTTAGCTATTAATGCTACTCAGCTTGCAGTTTTGCTTATGCAAGAACATAATTATAGTGTAAATTGTTTAGAACAGGTGAATATAAACTATCCAGATAACACATCACCTATATTTACTGCCAAAGTGGATATACGATATTTAAATGAAGATCTTATATCTTGTGGGACTATTTTAAATAATCCTAGTAAAAATATGGGAGATAGTTATGCAGATGGAAACAATACGGCTCTTTTAGACGTAACCGTTGAAAGTACCTCAGCTGTTGCAACTGAACCTATAAAGTATTTTAGACGAACCATACAAAGACCATAAATTTAAGGTAAATTTGGTCTTTTAAAGCTACTGTTTTTGATTTTGAATATAGCTTTTGTGGTATAATATTAATTGATATAAAATCATAAAAGGAGTTTTAAATGAATACAAATATTACAGGCAAGCAGTTTGAACTAACAGAGTCTATTAAAACATATATAAATCAAGCTTTAGAGTCACTTGAGAAATATGGACTTGATATAATAAGTAGCAGAGTTGTCATATCAGCCGACGAAAAACAAGGCAAAAAAGGTTTTAAAGTTGATTTAAGCTTAAGTATACCTAAAAAAGGTACGGTCGTTATAGGTGGCAAAAATAAGGATTTATATGCAGCTATAGATGACATATCCGCAAGAGCAGCTAAAGTTTTAAGGCGTGAAAGTGACAAAATCAAAACTCATAAAAACAAAGATGAGTTAAAAGAGCAAATTTTAGATATAACTAATGATATTAAGATAGATTTTGATGAGATTATTCCAACCGAGCTTGAAATTTACAAGCCATTAGAAGTTGAGGAGGCTTTAGAAATTCTCAAAAGTGAAGAAAATAGACTATTTATAGTTTTTAATGATTTGGATGCTAAGATGAGGGTGCTATATAAGAGAAAAGATGGAAATTTCGGATTGTATTAAATTTTTAGGCTCAATTAATGAGCCTAAGTTTATCTAAATTTTTGGATTTAAGAGTTTAGATAAATTTAGCATATTTAAGGAGTTAGATATGAGAGTTATTTTAGTAAGAGCTTTTTTACTTATATCATTGATAATAAGTGTTGGTTATGCCGGCTTAGCTAGTGGAAAACTTTTAGTATATCCGCCAACAGGTCAAGAGTATAAAACACATAAAAATGATAAAGATATGAAAAGTGCCATGCCAACAACAGCCTACTATAATATCGGTACTACAAACGTAGATGCTCATAAAATAAGATGGCAAGCAAATGCTGACTATGTTAAAAATAACGAATTTGCATATGATGATCACCTTGTAAATGGGTACGTTGCAGGTGACTTTATATCGATAGGCAATAACATCGTTAAAAACACACATAACTACTTTCATGTAGATAAAAGGTTTAATCTAAACTCATCAAGTGCTATGTTGCAACCAAATAAAGGAGTTACAACAGGGAATGAATATAAAGATGTAGAGGTTGGTGATATAGTTTATGCTAGGCTTTATTGGGAAGCTGAAATTTTTGATATAAAAAATAACAATAGTGGTTATTTTACATACGAAAACTTTTATAATAGCATAGCCAACTACAGAGATATAAGTATAAGTGTTGATGGTGGTCCAGTGCATACTCTAACTGCCAAGCAAGAAGACACTAAAGTTTTAGTTAGTTATAACAAAAGCTATTCTTCTGCAAGTGGTAGCTCTCCAAACATACTAGGTTATAGTATGTTTTATAGTACTAGTGTTGATGTGACTGACATATTAAGAAAAAGCAAAATAACAGATGGCAAAATAACAGTAGGAAACATAACTGCTGCTCTTGATAATATAGATAAAAACTGTAAAACGGTAAATGGCAATGGTTGTTTTCACCATGTTAGCAGTAAGTATATGAAGTATACTGAAAATCCAGATAAGATGGGCACATGGCAATGGCTTGCTAACTTTGGTAGTAGAGCTGGGGGTACTTGGAACTTAGTTATAGTATATGATAATGCCGATAAAGGTTTTAAACCCAAAGCTATAACTATATTTGATGGATATAGCTTTGATATGCTACATAGTTCTAGTGGTACGATAAAATTTGATTATAAATTTTCTGGTTTTTTAACTCCAGATAAAGATGATTATAGTGCTAAAGTAGCTTATTTTATGAATGGGCAGTCTGCCTTGGGTCTGTCACAAGGTATCGAAATCAAAAAAGGAAACAATTGGGTAGGACTTACAGGAGAAGTTGACACAGCAGGAACTCAGATAGGAAAGTCTATATCATATCTAGATTTAGATGGCAAACAAAAAAGGGATGGCCTACAAGGCAACAGTAATGAAAGGATACCAATAGTTCCACATAATGAAAGGTTTGAAGTAAGTACTTATAATGATATTGATATATATGACTTATATGGGAAAATGGGTCCCATGCAAACAGAGGTAAATTTAAAAGTAATAGCTAGTAGTGCTTCTGAAAGAGATAAATGGAATAATAATTTAACAAGGACAGGCAGGATTAAGATAAGTAACGTTGTCTTTTCAACTGATCTTTATGTTCCTCAAATTTGCTATACTCATGATATTTACAATGCAGATGGTCAGAAAAATAATTTCACAGTCATTCAAGGTGAAAATATCTTAAATAGGATAAGATTCGAAAATAGTTCGACAAAGCAAGATGGTGAAAAAGCTTTTGGTCTTCAGGCTGCTATAAATTTTAAAGATAGCATGATATATAATGATAACACCATGCGTATAGATAATTCACTTACAAATTCTTCCAGACAGCAAAATGAGAGTCTTATGCGTTATATAGAAGACGATAAGCCAGGAGCTTATAAAAAACCTTTTAGAATTTTACCTGATGCAGCTGGCAACTTCGATCCAAAAAATATTATAAAAGATGAGAATTCGCTTGATACAAGTTTGATTTATGCTAGTAGACAGTTTAACTATACAGGCAATAGCAATAAAGAGCTAAATGTACTTTTAGGCAGAGGTGCGGGCAATATATTAAATGGTGAAATTTCAGGTGGAGAGTTAGAACCTAGCGAGATGGTTTATATAGATTTTAACAGCACGATAGGAGCTAAATTTGAGCCTATAGATGTATATTTAAATATTAAATATGATGTTGGTGATGAAGTTATTGATATAAAGTATGGACCAGGAAATCCTATTCCACTGTGTGAAGATGCGGATTCAAACCGAAAGTCGATAAGAGTTTTTCCACTTAGCGGACTTAGGGTAGTAAATCAAAATTTTGATAAAGATAGTAGTACTTTAAGTGATCTCGCAGATACAAATTTACATACTCAAATAGCTGGTGAGGAGTTTAAAACAAAATTTATATATAGAGTTGATCCTGATGATGCTTTTGAAAAAGAGCTAGCGGTAAAAATAGATGAAAATGGAAATCCAAAAAAAGATGAAGATGGTAACGATATAATGGTAGAAACTGGAAAGTACATAGTATATGATGAATTTGGTGATCAATGGACGGTTGATAAAGAAGAGGCTGAGATAATGTATAGTAAATTTGACCTTAATGGAACACTAGAGTTATCTTTGATAACTCTAGCAAACAGAGATGCCAAAGGGTGTAAAAATTTGCTAGATAGCGATAAGATACCTTTTAGTTTTCCTGCTTGTCAAAGCTCTAGAACATTTGCTGGCGATTATCACTTACCTATTAATCAAAATATAAATTGCAGTCATCTAAACAAATCTTATGAAGTAAGTTTAGGTGATGAGTTTAACTATGCTGAGCTTTTTGATAGGGAAAATGGTATGCAAGTTGACTATGCTAGAAAAGATTATACCTTTATGATATCTTACTATCCTACTAAAAAAGAGCAAGAGTATAATATCGACGATGAAGGGTATTATTTAGATGAAAATGGTAATAGAATTTGTGATGAAAATGGGAATTGTGAAAAACACCCTGGCTTTGTTTTGGGTAGCTTTGCATCAGGGGTAAATACTCAAGGTGCATTTAACGTGTGCGGTTCAGATGTTTTCTCAGTTAGGCCAAAAGAGATAGTAGGCAATACAAATAATGCCATAAAAAAGGCTGGAAAAGACGCTGAGTTAAATGGAATATTTTATCCTGTTAATAGTAAAGGCTACTATGTAGGCGGATATGATTCATATCAAAATAGCTTTTATGGTAAATCTTTTGATGAAAATGACACTTATCTTAAACCTGTGATGTATGAGGGGTGTACGGCAAATCCTGTGTTGGCTAATAATCCATTTAATTCTGAAAAGATAAAAGATGGCGATTCAAACGGATATCAAAAATGGAATATGAACTATTATGATGAAAACGGTAATAAAATTGCAGATGTAGAAGATGGTAAGATAAAGCTATGGGGTGCAGGTGGTGTACCTGTGGGAGTTCGCTTTGCAGGTGTAAATTCTGAAGGTAAGTATGATGTTACTACAAATATAAAAGATACTATCAATAAAGCTATGGCAAATGAGTTTAAAGCTTTTTCCAGTATGAACGGAACGTTTTATGATGATGAAAAATTTCAAGAAGATTACAATAAAACAGCTCTTTTATATACAGATGAGTATAAAAAAGATAATGGCGATCTAAAATATGGGTTTTATTATTATAATATAGGCGAGGTTAAACTCCAGTTTGTTGATGAAAGTTGGACGTCTGTTGATCAACTACTTGATGAAAACAGACAAAACGAGGCAGGGTGTATAGCAGGCAGTAGTTCAAATCAAAGAGATGAATTTGGTAGAGTAGGATGTAGGGTTGCATTTAAAGATGAGCCAGTTTTTAAATTTAAACATGATAGAGTTGATCTAAATATTACAGATTTAAGAGATAGAAAAAGTGAACTTGTTGATAGCGTAACTTATGACTATACTTTCTATAACAACCATGATTTAAATGACGACGATATGCACGCTACTTTAGATGTTAATGCCTCTGCTAAGCTTGTTGATAACGACCTATTTAAAGATATAGTCCCAACTATGTATAACTCTGCTTGTTATGCAAGAAATGTAGGTTTTGGGCTTGAGTTTGAGTTTGACTGTGCAGATGGTGGTGAAAAAGTAAATGGGGCAGATAGATGTAGTACAGGAGCAGTTAATTGTAGTCAGTATCCACTTGATTCAAGGTGTTTTACAGATGGATATGGTTCATCTTATGAGTTTAAAAATAAGCTTATTGTAACTGCTAGCCAAAACGATAACGATATGCCACTTTACAATAGAGAAGTTGGTGCTACCATGGACTTTAACGCATCAAGAGATGGTTTTAATGATGGTACAAATATAGTAGAAATAGGTGTAAATTTCATGAGAGATAACAATACTCCTATAAATCCACAAGTTATATATGCTGAAGATTTTGATCGAAATTCTCTAGTGGATATAGAAGAATTTGATCTTACTCTAAATCAAACAGCTGGACTACCTTCTGAGCTAAATGTTGCTGGTATAGTAGGAGATAAAGATAAAAATAAATTTTTTAATTACAGCAGAGGTATAATGGTTGATAATGATACCAATGAGGGAGTAGCACATTTCTACTATGGTAACGCCAACTCAAACCTCAAAGAGTATCCGCCAGTTTCAGTAGATGCAGTTTTAAATGCTAATATCTACTCGATGATCTACTGTAAAGGAAATTTTTGTAAAGATAACAATACGCCAATTAGTTTACTTAGTGAAGATACTGCTGAGTCTATAGGCAACAGTTGGCCAAATTTTTATAGAAATGTGGCTGAAAAGTATTATGCTAGTAATATTACAGATGATTTTGTAGATGAATATAGTGCTGAAACAGTTTCGGCTATCTTGATACAAAGAGATAATATCTTAGATATAAGTGAAAATTTAAGGATATCATATAGCGGTAGCGATGCAGTCAAAGACAACATAGAAATAGATACTAAACCATGGTTTATATACAATCCAAATTCAAATCTTAACAATTACTTTGGTGTTGAGTTTATAAACAATATAGGTGAGTGGGGCGGTCAAGGTGGTGTTAAAGATGGTGATAATGTTGGTGCATTTTTAGGAGATGATAATGCTTCAAAAGAGAGTGGAAAAGGTTTTAGAAATAGAAGTATAAATTGGTAGAATTGTAAGGTGATTTATCACCTTACAATAATTTATCTATCAAAAAGCCCTTTAAACAACTCTTTTGCAGTATCTTTTAGTTTATCATCACTTTTTAGTTTATCAGGTTTGGCCGATGTGTCTGTTTTAGTGCTAGTTTCTTTACTTTCGCTACCAAAAATTTTATCTATAACTTTATCTATTTTCTTTTCAATATAGTTTGATGATACATTAACTTTAGGATTTTGTGTAGTTCCTTTTATAGTGGCTGATATGTCTGTTTTTTCTATATTCATCTCTACAGGAATATTTATCTTTGATGTTTTTGTATCTAAGGTTCCGCTAGTTATGTTAAGATCCATTTTAGGAGCTTTCATAACTGAATTAAAGTTTACAAGACCACTTTTTATCACTCCTTTTATATATGAGTCGTTAAATATCTGCTTGGTTATGTCGCGTTGTGTTATCAAGCTAACTGCATCGGTTAAAGCACTTTTTGTAAGACGACCTTGATTTATATCAACGTGAAAATTTCCGTTTTGATTTTTTGTGTTATAGTCTAGAGTCAGATCGCCTATACCTTCATAAAATTTACCTAGATCAAGCATGTTTGTTAGCTCAAGTATCTGAAATTTTGTAAATTTTGCGTTTATTTTTTCATTGTTTATGTTAGCGTTAAGAGTGCCATTAAAAAGGTTAGAATTTGCAGTTGCTACTAAATTCTCTCCATCTTTTTTTATATCACCATTTGCGTTTATAGCACCATTTAAATTTCTACCAGCTAGAAATTTTAGTTTTCTTAGATCAGGTATGTTAATGTTATATTTGGCATCTAAAGCTTTAGTATTTATGTTAAAGTTACCTTTTAAGCTATCTATATTTGCTAGATCTGAGTTTATGAGTGAGTCAAAATTTGCCACTGAACTGTTTATATTAACACTATTTTTTGAGCTAAATTTTACTTTGCTTGGAAACTCTTTATTAAGTAGTTTGCTAAGCTCTGTGTGGTTTAAAATTCCATTATTTACAGATAAATTTACCTTTCCGTTTAGATTTTTAGGATCTATAGTTGTTAAGTTTATACTAGCCTCCAAATTTCCGCTTGCTAAATGAGTTTGTCCTATAAGAGCAAATAGATCACTTATATCAAGTTTTGATACAGTTGCGTCTAAATTTGAGCCATTTGAGTTAGCTTTTATATTGCCTCCAAGAGTATCTATGCTTAAATTTAGTGCACTTAGTTTAGAGTTTTTTGTGCTTATATCTCCATTTGCTTTAAGTGAACCATGTAATGCTTTTTTGGTAAAGACTTGAAGGTTTTTAAGGTCATCAATAATTGCACTAAAATTTGCTTTTAAATCTTTGTTCTTAAGGTCATAAGTCGCTTTTAAGTTAGGTATATTTAAAAGGTTTGAGTTTAAATTTGAGTTGGTTGCAACTAAGCCTTTTTCTATCACAGTATCTGAGTTTATGTTAAAGCTGTTATCAGCTGGAAAGTCGATGTTTACTAGCTTTTTAAGTTCATTTGGAATTATTTTGCCTTGAGTAAGCTTTAAATTTGCAGATCCTTTTATTTTTGCCGTATCTTGTAAATTTTGGATACTTGCAGTTCCGTTTATAACTCCATTTACTGCTTTTGGCATAGCTATAACGCCCATTAGTTCGCTAGTTTGTATATTTTCTATATTTGCATTTAGTATATTATTTGCTAGTTTTGCGATTACTCTTCCGCCAAAGCCATCAAGATTAAGATCTATAAACTCAAGATTGTTATCATTTAGTTTAAGTACACCATCTAAATTTACACTACCATTTAATTTCTGCTTAGTAAAAGGCTCTAAATTTCCTAAGTTGCTTATAAGGACTTTAAAGTCGCTTTCTAAAATTTTACTCTCAAAACTATAAGAGGTTTTTTCAGCACTTAAATTTGCTAAAGCAGAATTTATCACGCTTTTTGCAAGCATTGTATTGTCTTTATATGTTATATTTGAGTTAATATCGATAGCAATATCATTTGGTATCGTGATGTTTTGCTCTTTTAAGCTATCTTTATTTAAAGCTAGGTTGTTTGAAGTTATATTTGCCTCACCAACGCCATTTTTTATATTTGCCACAGCATTGATATTGCCACTTAGATAGATAGGTTGACCTGCTAAAGCCAAAGCTTTTGATGCATTTAAGCCTTTAGCGTCAAGATCAAGGTTAAATGGTTTCATATCTAGCATGGTTGCTAAAAAGCGGATATCTGAGTCAAGCATTTTGCCAACACCATTTACACTAAACTCTTTAATTTTGCCTCTGATTTTGCCTTTTAAACCCATTGGTTCTGTTAGGTTAACTCCAAAACTTTTTAAATCAGCGATATAAATATCATAGTCTAAATCAAAATTTCGTGAAAAAAGTGAGTAATCACCCTTTATATTAGTCGAAATTTCATTATTAACATCAGCACTTATATCAATACTGCCAAAATTTAGATCGAAATTTTTGATATCTATATCATATCCCGTTTTTTCTTTGCTAGTTTTAGATATATATGGTTTTAGTAAGTTATTTCCAGGTGCTGTAAAGAGGAGCGCGTAAGTAGCAACTAAAACTATGATTAGTAAAATAGCTATATATTTTATAATTTTCATCCTTTTCTCCTAATTGTTTTATGAATTTTATCAAATTTTAGTAAATAGTTAAAAGTAGAGGATAATTTTTATAAGTTGAGCGTAAAAGACTAAGAGTTTATAATAAATTTGGTCTAAAATGTTGACAATTAATATAAATTTAACTATAATCTCATCACTCAAACAAATTGAGTGCTAAAATTTAGTAAAAAATTAAACAAAGGAAAGGATAGAAATGAATTTCAAACCACTTGGAAAACGTGTTTTAGTACAACGCGAAGAGGAGAGCAAAACTACAGCTAGCGGTATCATCATACCAGATAACGCTTCAAAAGAAAAACCATCATCTGGTAAAATAGTAGCAGTAGGCAATGATGATGAATGTAAAGTTGTTAAAGTTGGCGATGTAGTTGTTTTTGGTAAATACTCAGGCAGTGAAGTAGAGCTAGATGATAAAAAATATCTAGTCTTAAATTTAGAAGATGTTTTAGGCGTAATAGCGTAAAGAAAGGATAAACTATGGCAAAAAATATAACTTTTTCAGATGATGCAAGAAATCAACTTTTTAGTGGCGTAGAGAAACTAAATGATACAGTTAAAGTAACAATGGGACCAAGAGGAAGAAACGTTCTTATCCAAAAAAGTTTTGGTGCTCCAGCTATCACAAAAGATGGTGTTAGTGTTGCAAAAGAGGTAGAACTTCTTGATACTATTGAAAATATGGGAGCAAGTTTAGTAAAAGAGGTAGCAAATAAGACAAACGATGAAGCAGGAGATGGCACTACTACAGCTACAGTTTTAGCGTATTCTATCTTTAAAGAGGGCTTGAGAAACATTACAGCAGGTGCAAATCCTATCGAAGTAAAAAGAGGAATGGATAAAGAAGCAGCTGCTATAATTGAAGAGCTTAAAAAGCTAGCAAGACCAGTAAATGATAAAAAAGAGATAACTCAAGTAGCTAGCATATCAGCTAACTCTGATAAAGTTATCGGTGAGCTTATTGCCGATGCTATGGAGAAGGTTGGTAAAGATGGTGTTATCACAGTTGAAGAAGCTAAATCTATAGATGATGAGTTAAATGTAGTTGAGGGTATGCAGTTTGATAGAGGTTATTTAAGCCCTTATTTTGTAACTGATGCTGAGAAGATGACAGTTGAGTTAAGTGGCGCTTACGTTTTGTTATATGATAAAAAAATTACCAATCTTAAAGATCTTTTACCAGTTCTTGAAGATGTTCAAAAGACAGGAAAACCACTTCTTATTATAGCTGAAGATATTGAAGGTGAGGCGTTAGCTACATTAGTTGTAAACAAACTTCGTGGTGTATTAAATATCTCAGCTGTTAAAGCTCCAGGATTTGGTGATAGAAGAAAAGCTATGCTTGAAGATTTAGCTATTTTAACAGGTGGAACTGTTGTAAGTGAAGAGCTTGGAAGAACTTTAGAAAGTGCTAGTTTGGCAGATCTTGGCGAGGCTGAAAGTATCGTAATAGATAAAGATAACTCAACTATTGTAAATGGTAAAGGTGATAAAAAAGCCATAGATGGCCGTATAGCTCAGATAAGAGCTCAGATAGAAGAGACTTCAAGTGAGTATGATAGAGAAAAACTTGAAGAAAGACTTGCTAAATTAAGTGGTGGCGTAGCAGTTATCAAGGTAGGCGCTGCAACTGAAACTGAGATGAAAGAAAAAAAAGATAGAGTTGATGATGCATTAAGTGCTACAAAAGCAGCGGTTGAAGAGGGCATTATCGTAGGTGGTGGTTGTGCACTTGTAAGAGCAAGTAAAAAAGTAAACCTTGAGCTTGAAGGTGATGAGTTAATAGGCGCAAACATCGTTAAAAGAGCAGTTTTTTCTCCACTTAGGCAGATCGCTGAAAATGCAGGTTATGATGGCGGAGTAGTAGCTTATGAAATTTCAACAAATAGTGATGATAATATAGGCTTTGACGCATCAACAGGCAAGTACGTAAATATGTTTAAAGAGGGTATTATCGACCCGGTTAAAGTTAGTCGTATAGCTTTACAAAATGCAGTAAGTGTGGCTAGTATGCTTTTAACAACTGAGGCGACTGTTACAGACGTTAAAGAAGATAAGCCAGCTATGCCTGATATGAGTGGAATGGGCGGGGGAAGGGGTGGAATGATGTAGTTTATACATCCAAATGCATTTCAAGCTTTGCACTTCGCATCTTTTGGTGCGAGGTGCTTTTTAAATTTCTTTTAAATTCTATAAACTTTATATTTTATTAAAATCATTTCATTATCAGTAAATTTTATTTTTATAACACTTATGGCAGATATATACAGTAAAAATATAGATAAAATTAGTAGAAATTTTCTTATTTAAAAAGATTTTGTAAATTTAGAGTATAATAAAGAATTATATTTAGGAGTAAAGATGAAAAATGTTCTAAGCATAGCAGGAGTTGATCCAAGCGGTGGAGCAGGGCTTATCGCCGATCTTAAGGTCTTTATAGCTCATCAAACTTATGCTATGGGTGTGGTAACTGCTACAACAGCACAAAACACTCAAGGAATTTATGGTATGGAGTTAGTTTCGACTGATATTATCTCTAAAGGTATTGATGCTATATTTGATGATATCAAAGTAAGTGCTGTTAAAATAGGTGTAGTCCCAAGTGTAGATATTATAAAAACAGTAACAAAATGTTTAGAAAATAGAAGTTGTCCTATCGTTTTAGATCCAGTTATGGCGTGTAAAAATGGCGACATATGGCTAGAAGGAGAAAGTAAAGAGGCTATAGTCAAATATCTTTTCCCTCTTTCAACTATCATTACGCCAAACCGTTTTGAAGCTATAGAGATTTTAAATAGTGAAATTTCAACTATAAAAGATGGTGAAAAAGCTTGCCAAAAACTACTTAAATTTGGACCAAAAGCTGTGTTTTTAAAGTTAGGTGATATCAATGGGGAGAGTGTGGATATATTTTGCGATGGCAAAGAGCTTGAAGTTTTTAAAAGTGAGCGTCTAAAAACAGACTCAACCCACGGTTCGGGATGTTCACTCTCAAGTGCGATAGCTGCAAATCTAGCAAATGGGCTTGAGTTAAAAGATGCTTGTATAAAAGCAAAAGAGTATATATTTAAAGCTATCAAAAATGCACCAGTTATAGGAAAAGGTTGCAATCCAATAGGACATTTTCATAGTTTTTATAAATAACTCAACTAAAGGCTGAAATAGTAGAAATTTCAGCCCCCTATAATGATATCTTTGTAAAATACTACAAAGGAAATCTATGCATAAAAATAAAGTTAAAAGATATAAAACTAAAAAACTTTTTGTAGGGAATGTGGCTG
>JAAYFN010000073.1 GCA_012728225.1 Campylobacter sp. | reverse complement strand
TTATATTGAAATCATATTCGTTTATATCGACAAATATCGGTTCAGCATCAAAGTGACGTATCACTTCAGCAACGCTTGGAAAAGAGTTTACAGAACATATTATCTTATCAGCTCGCTTTATATCCATTGCGCAAAGAGTTAGGTGTTGAGCTGCTGTGCCGTTGTTTGTCGATATGGCGTATTTGCTTCCAAAATAGTTAGCCACATCGTTTTCAAATTTATTAACCATATCTAAATTTGGGTTAAAAAGAACCTTTTTTATAAGATCTAGTTCTTTGTTGTCAACGCTTGGTCTAAAAAATGGTATTTCTTGCACTATCTCTCCTTATCATCGCAATTTCAGGCATATTTAACTTAAAGCTGTTTTTGCGAACCATATTTTTTATAATATTCACTAAATTTTTATCAAATTTATCACTTAAGCTTTCAAAGCTCAAACCTTCATCATACCACGCTTTTAATACAGCATCTATCTCTTTGTAGCTATATCCTAAATCCTTCTCGTCGGTTTGGTTGAGCATTAAATCCGCGCTTGGAGGTTTGTTTATGATAGTTTGTGGGATATTAAGATGCTTTGCTAGATTGTAAAGTTCACTTTTAAATATCTCACCAATAGGGTTAAAAGCACAAGCACTATCGCCATATATCGTTGAATAACCAAGTAGTCTTTCACTTAAGTTACTTGTACCAACTACAACACCATTTTCTTTTTCGCTCATATCATAAAGAACGCACATACGCACTCTTGCAGTTAAATTTCCAAGTCTATATGGTGAGAGTGAACTTAAGTTTTCTTCATAGCATTTAAGGAGTGCAGATATAGTTAAAATTTCATACTCAACGCCAAATTTATCAGCACATTTTATGGCATCTTCTAAGCTTTGAGGGTTTGAAGTAGAGGTGGGGAGTATATAAGCTTTAGTTTTAGCAACTAAAGAGCAAAGTGCAAGTACGACTGATGAGTCAAGTCCGCCACTAAGACCAACTATTAGTGTTTTGCGAGCTGTTTTATCTAGTTGTGATTTTAAAAAACATACTAAATTTTGCTCTAAATTTACCACTTTTGCCTCTATTTTAAAATTTAATTTTTTATTTTAACAAATTTTTAGTAAAATATAGATAAAAAAAGATAGGTTAGATGGAAATTTTAAGAAAACACTTTGGAAGAGCAGTGACAAATTGTTATGTTGTTGTTGGTAAAAGCGGTGAAAATGGTACTCAAAGTATCATTATAGATCCAGGAGAAGGTGCTTATAAATGGGCAGTTGAAAATGCAGTAAATTTACAAGGAGTTTTCCTAACTCATGGGCATTATGACCACGTTTATGATGCTAAGTTTTTTGCTCAAAAAAGTGAAATTTACATACACGAAGATGATGAGTTTATGCTTATAAGCGATCCATTTGGTATCATGCCAAATACATTTAATAGTAGCAAGCTTGCTAAAGATGGTGATGAGTTTAAAGTAGGTGGCTTTAGTGTTAAATTTCATCATTTTCCAGGACATACTCCTGGGTGTTGTATGCTTGAGGTGAATTTTCAAGGCTCTAAAAGCGTGATATTTAGTGGAGATTTTCTTTTTGAAGGATCTATCGGGCGATACGATTTTCCTTTTTCTGATGCAGGCGATATGAAAGAAAGTTTAGAAAAAGCTTTAAAAATAAAAAATGAGTATGAAATCTATCCAGGACATGGCCGATCAAGCACTTTACAAAGTGAAAAAGATACAATTGAGTATTTTTTAGGTATATTATAAAACATTTAAATTTTAAGTCTAACATAGACTCTTTTTGGTGCAGGATAACCCTCTATCGTAAGGCTTTGATCACATGGATCTAAAAAATCACCCAAACTTTCACCATCTATCCAGCTTGTTTTTCTCTGCTCGTCTTGATTTGTCTCTTTTGTAGCAAGAACTTCAAAGCTTTTAAATTTTGCTCTTTCACACCAGTTTTCAAGGGCTGGAATAGTTGGGACAAAGTGGATATTTCCTATCTTTGAGTAAGTATTTTTTGGCACAAGTGCGATTTGTTTATCTCCATCTATAAACATAGTATCAAGAAAAACCTCACCGTTTTGATTTAAGCCTTGTTTTAGATCTTTTAACATTTTTAAAGGATCACTTCTGTGATATAAAACTCCAAGACAGAGTATTGTGTCAAATTTATGCTCATAAAATGGTAAATGTTCTACTCCTAAAAGTTCATATTTTATCCCACTAGAGATAAATTTATCTATAAATTTAAACTGAAGATAGGTTCTAATACTTGGATCAAATCCTACAAGTTTACTAGCGTTCATTTGTGACATTTTAAATAGATAATATCCGTTATTGCACCCTATATCAGCTATCTTTTTATCTTTTAAATTTAGATATGGTTTTAGGATATTAAATTTCATAAAACTTTGCCATTCACTATCTATAAAGGTATCAAGGAGCTTAAAAGGGCCTTTTCTCCATGGTTTTAAGCTTATAGCACACTCATAAACTTTACGTTGTAACTCTTCATTTACATTGGCTTTAGCTGTAATGATATCTCCAAAATTTACATCACATTTAGTTGTAGGTATATCGTTTAAAAGCTCAAAAATATCTTTGTAAATTTGGAAATTTAGAGCTTTAAGACGCTCTTTTCTTACTAAATTTAGATCCATTCATATATCCTTTTGTGTTATAATAACATAAATTTTACCATAGATTAAAGGATAGTTATGACAAAAGTTATGGAGTATTTCAAAGAAATTTGTAAAATTCCTCACGGGAGCTGGGAAACTGATGAACTAAAAGAGTATCTTTTATCTCATATTAAAAAGTGCGGTTTTAGCTGTGAAGTTGATGAAGCAGGCAATATCTATGCAGAAAAAGGCGAGCCAAAAATTTGCCTTCAAAGTCACTATGATATGGTTTTAGTTGGTGATGCTCCAAACATAGAACTTGTAGAAAAAGACGGATTTTTATCTGCTAAAAACTCATCTTTAGGAGCTGATAACGGCATAGGTGTAGCTATTATGATGAGTGCAATGGATGAGTTTGATAATCTTGAAGTAATCTTTACAAACAATGAAGAAGTCGGTCTTTGGGGCGTTGGAAGATGTGAGTTTGAGATTAAAAGTAAGCGTGTTTTAAATCTTGATAGCGAAGAAGATGATAGGGTAAGTATAGGATGTGCAGGAAGTGTAGATATAAATGCAACAGCTAAAATTTCAAGAGTTAGTGAAGATGGGTATGTTTATGAGTTAAATTTAGAAGGCTTTCCTGGCGGGCATAGTGGTATACAGATAAGTGATTCTATACCAAATGCGATTAAATTTTTAGCTAGATTTATAAGAGAAAATGGCGGTAAGTTAGTTAAATTTGAAGGTGGAGAGAGGAGAAATTCCATAGCTTCAAATGCTTATGCTACTGTTGTTTTTGATAAAAAGATAAAAACCACTCCAAATTTTATAAAAGTTAAATTTATTCATTATATTCCTCTCCTTTCAATAGAGCACCTCCACAAACCCGATTGTCATCTATATTATAGCCCAATGAGCACCCCTAGTCAATATTTTTTTAGT
>JAAYFN010000072.1 GCA_012728225.1 Campylobacter sp. | reverse complement strand
CTTATATGCTCCATTGTTTACCTTTTTTGACATATTATACATAAAATTCTTTAAACAAACTTAATATTAAATAATATTTTTTCTTATTAAAAGTAACTGCTATATTTAAACGGGCAATCTGCGCCACAATATCAATATTTAGCTCTCTTTAAGTTGAAAATTTTCTACTTTTTTAACCAAACTATCAACGTCAATACCCAAACTTTGCTCTACTAAAGTGATGTTTCCGTGCTGTATAAACTCATCTTCAAACTCAAAACTCACAAGCTTTACATCATAAATTTCACTCTTTTGTAAAAAACTAGCGATAATGGAGGCAACTCCGCCATTTTTAGCTGAATCACTAAAAATATACCAAGTCTTAGAAAACTCTGCTAAACTTAAAAGCATCTCTTCATCAAGAGGTTTAACAAAAACAAGATCGACTAAATTTGTATCAAATTTTAGCTTTTGAGATACAAGAAATGCTTTTCCAACGCCATTTCCATAACCTATCAAACTAACATTTGAGTTTTTATTTAATAAAATTTCACCTTTAGCAAATTCTACTTTTTTAGCCTCTATTTTGTTACCACAAAGTAAAAAACCTCCCCTTGGATAGCGAATAGCAAGTGGGCCTTTGTGAATATATGAATACTCTAAAATTTCATTAAAACTCTTCTCATCACGAGGTGCACAAAGAGTTAAATTTGGCACAGCATTTAAATAGCTTATATCAAAAGCTCCTTGATGAGTTTCACCATCCTCACCAACTATACCCGCTCTATCCATCGCAAAAACAACATTTAAGTTCATTATCGCACAATCATGTATAACTTGGTCAAAAGCGCGTTGAAGAAAAGTAGAATATATCGTGATATATGGTTTAAATCCCTCTTTTGCCATCGCTGCCATCGAAGTTACAGCATGTTGCTCAGCAATAGCAACATCCCAAAACCTATCAGGATATGTCTTCATAAGTGCGTCTAATCCAGTACCAGTTGACATAGCAGCAGTAACACCTACGATATTTTTATATCTACCTGCCATCTCCAAAAGCTTATCTGAATATATACTAGTAGCATCTTTGCAATCACTCTTTTTAAGCGCTTTACCATTTTCAAGGTCAAATGGCCCAACCCCGTGCCATTCTGCATGTTGTCCCTCGGCAAGCTCATAGCCTTTTCCTTTTAAGGTTTGAGCATGAACTACAACAGGTTTATTTAATGCTTTTGCAACTTGTAAAGCTTTAATAGTACTTTCTAAGTTGTGTCCATCAACAGGACCTATATATTTTATACCAAGCTCTTCAAAAAAAAGCCCTGGTGTTATAAGTTTAAAACTCTCTTCAAATTTCTTAGCCATATAAGAGGCGCTATCTGGGAAATTTCTAGCTAAAAATTCTTTTATGGAGTTTCTAAAATTCATATAAAGAGGTTCAGCCATCTTTTGACTAAGGTATTTACTAAAAGCGCCGATAGGTTTTGAGATGCTCATCTCATTATCATTTAAGATAATAACACAAGGCAACTTAATATCACCTAGCTCATTAAGCGCTTCATAAGTAAGTCCTGCACTCATCGATCCATCGCCTATAAAAGCTACTGGAATGCGATTTTCTCCTTTAAGTTTGATAGCTTTTGCAGCTCCAACTGCAAGACTTATAGAAGTTGAACTATGTCCTGCCACAAAATAGTCATATTCACTCTCACTTGGCTTAGTATATCCTGAAATTCCTCCAAATTTACGAAGAGTTTCAAATTTATCCCATCTTTTAGTTAAAAGCTTATGAGGATAACTTTGGTGGCTTACATCAAAAATAATCGGATCATGTTTTACATCAAACACATAGTGCATAGCTACTATAAGCTCAACAGCTCCGATATTTGAGCTTAAGTGACCGCCATTTTTACTAACTACTTCTAAAATTCGCTCTCTTATATCATCGCAAAGTTGTTTTAATTCATCTATGCTTTTATCTTTGATATCCAAAATTTACCCCTTTTAGAGAACTGTTTTTAGCCCTTTAAAGACTCTTTTGTTTTGAGATGGAAGTCCAACTGTTATACGGACTGCATTCATGCCATAACCTTTTAAATCTCTTAAGATTATACCCTTTTTAAGTAAAGCTTCACAAATTTCGCTAGAGTTTTGCTTTTCAAATATAAAAGTTATGAAATTTGCATAACTTGGTATATATTTAATCCCATTTTCATCAGCAAATTTCTCATATTTTTTCATTTCGCTAACGTTATTTTTAAGAGTTTTTTCTATATATTCACTATCTTTAAGCGCCTCATTTGCAGCAATAAGTGCATGAGTTGTAACGTTAAATGGCGCTCTTAGTTTTGATAAAGCTAAGATAATTTCTTTGTTTGCCACACCATAACCTATACGCATACCACCTAAACCATATAATTTAGAAAATGTGCCCAAATATATAGCATTTTTAGTTTTTGAAATTTCTGCTGGAGAGATATACTTTTTAGGATCTTTATAAGCAGCAAATTCATTATATGCCGCGTCTATTACGATTAAAGTATTTTCACTGATTTCAGAAATAAATTTGTATACGTCATTTGCATTTAAACACTCACCTAAAGGGTTGTTTGGAATACATAAAAATATAAGTGAAATTTCATCTTTTTTGGAGTTATAAATAGCCCTAAACTCGTCTAAATTATGACTTTTACTAGGTGTTTTATAAACTTTACAGCCTATATGTGCAGCATAAATTTCATACATAGAAAACGTTGTTCCTGCAACTAAAATAGCTGAGTTTTCATCTGCTTTAGCGTGAAGTAAAAATTCGATAACTTGATCACTTCCTGAACCAATAATAAGATTTGTTGGCTCTACACCATTTTTCGTGGCAAGTGCTTCTTTTATCTCATACATGCTATCATCTGGATAAAGATGGGCTTTGCCTGCACTATCTTTTAAAGCTTTTATCACTTTTTTACTTGTTCCTTGCGGGTTTTCGTTACTTGCAAGTTTTAAAACATCTTTTGCTTTTACTCCAAATTCTCTAACTATAAGTTCGATAGGCTTACCTGCTTCATAGTTTTTAATAGCCTCAAGTTTTGCATTAAATTTCATCTTTCATCTCCATTTATATAGCTTCCTAGCCACTGTATATCATGTCCTTCTTTTTTAGCGTTTGCAAGCACACGCTTAACACTCTCATCATCTATATGACCTTCAAAATCAAGGTAAAAATTTTGACCAAATTCTTTCTTCTTAACTGGACGACTCTCAAGTTTTGTTAAGTTTACACCTTCATTTCTAAACATTTCAAGAAGCTCTACAAGCGCGCCTGGCTTGTGCTCAGTTTTTGCTAAAATTGAAGTTTTATCATGTCCTGATTTAGCATTTTTAAAGTCACTTAGGATAAAAAAGCGAGTTCTGTTAGCTAAGTTATCCTCAATCTTTTCAAACATCACAGGAACTGCATAAATATCTGCTGCTATACGTGAACATATCGCTGCTGAGTTTGGCTCAGTAGTTGCCATTTTAGCAGCTAAAGCTGTGGATTTAGTAGGTATAAACTCTAAATCTGACAGCCCATGATCTTCTAAAAATTTAAGACATTGATTATACCCTTGTGGATGAGAGTAAATTTTCTCTATATTTTTAAGATCTTCATGTTGTGAAATAAAACAGTGGTGTATATCAAGATAAATTTCAGCTACTATTTTAATACTTTTATTGTGCTCTCCTAAGCAGTCAAATGTCGCCCCAACACCACCTTCAGTGTTATTTTCTATAGGAACAACTCCATATTTTGCCCCACCATTTAAAAGCTCAGTAAATACAGCCTCTATCGTACTTAAGGGCGTATATGAACTAACTGCACCAAAACGTGCTCTAGCAGCTTGATGCGAAAAAGTACCAAAAGGTCCTAAAAATGCGACAACTTGTGGTTTTTCTAAATTTCTAGCAACTGAGAAAATTTCAAAATATATCGCTTCAATAGCCTTTTTATTTAGGTGTTTTAAGTTACTACTTGTAAGTCTAGAAATTATAGTTCTCTCACGCTCAGGTCTATATATGCTAGCTCCACTTGAGTTTTTAAGCTCGCCAATCTGCTTAACATATCCCATTCTCTCATCAAGCAAAGATAAAATTTTACTATCAACTCTGTCTATGCTCTGTCTTAGATTGTCAATATTTTGCATTTAACTCTCCTAATAACTCATTTTGTATAAGATCTTCAAAACTCTCTCTTTTGCGTATAAGTCTGTCTTTGCCACCCTCTATAGCTACTTCAGCAGCTCTTAGACGGGTATTGTAGTTACTTGACATAGTAAAACCATACGCACCTGCTGACTTTACTACTAGCAAATCTCCACTTTCTAGTCTTGGAAGATCTCTATCTTTTCCTAAAAAATCCCCACTTTCACATACTGGCCCCACAACATCGCACTTTGAAACTTCACCATTTTTAAGAGCTATAATATCATGATATGCATCATACAAGCTAGGCCTTAAAAGGTCATTCATAGCTGCATCAACTACAACAAATCTTTTATCATTATCTATTTTTTCGTATATCACGCTTGTAAGTAGCTGGCCACACTCACCAACCAAATACCTTCCCGGCTCGCATATAACTGTTACATCTTGCCCTTTTAATGCTGCTAGCACGCCTTGAGCCTACTGATACAAATCCACACTTTTGTCATCTTTGTATCTTAAACCAATACCTCCTCCTACATCAAAAAACTTTATATCTATATCTGCTGATTTTAGCTCTTTCATCAAATTTGAGACTATCTTTGCAGCTTCATGAACTGGAGTGATATCTATAAGCTGACTTCCAATGTGAAAATGTATCCCGATAGGCTCAAGATATTTGCTTTTTTTAGCATAAATATAGAGCTTTTTTGCACTATCAATGCTAACACCAAATTTATTCTCTTTAAGCCCAGTTGATATATAAGAGTGCGTTTTTGGATCTATGTTGGGGTTAACTCGAACACTTATGCGAGCTGTTAAATTTAACTCTTTTGCGATATTTTCAACTCTTAAAAGCTCACTTTTACTCTCAACATTTATCATAAGAATGTTTAACTCTAACGCCTCTTTTATCTCAGCATCGCTCTTGCCAACTCCTGAAAAAATTATTTTATAAGGTTTAGCGCCTACAAAAATAGCTCTTTTAACCTCTCCAATGCTCACACAATCAAATCCACTCTCAAGACCAACTAACATCTTAAGAAGAGATAAATTTGAATTAGCCTTTACAGCATAACAGATAAGAGACTTTCTAGCCAAAAAAACTTCTTTAAGGGATAAATATCTACTTTTAACCATATCAAAATCATAAATATAAAGTGGCGTTTTATAGGCTTGTTTTAACTTTTGATACTCCATAAATTTCCTTTTGAGTTAAATTTTACAACAATTTTCTTAACGATACTTTATAACTAAACGAACTGCATATGCTACCAAAATAACGATAGGAAAGATAAGTCCAATTTCAGGAGCTATCACACCAGTTTGAGAGAAACGTTGTAGCAAATATAGTATCCCCCACATATAAACAGTACTCATAAAAAAGAGAAAACTTAAAACTGCTATATTGAAAAACCTAGCAATTGGCGGAAGATAATAGTAAAGTATAAGAAGCATAATAGGTGCAAAAAATGGGAAAAATATATGAGAGTAGAGATTGGCTTTGATACCACCAACATTTACGCCTTGGTTTTTAAAAGTTTTAATCGCCTCTATTGCATCATTTATAGAGTAAACATTTGAACTTTCATAAATTTTCTCTATGGT
>JAAYFN010000071.1 GCA_012728225.1 Campylobacter sp. | reverse complement strand
GTGCATACCTAGCTATAAGCCTGCTGCAAATCAATTTGTATGTGCATGCCATGGAGGTATCTTTGATGCAAGTGGCAATGTAACATTTGGACCACCACCAAGAGCTCTTGATATACCTCCATTTAAAATAGATGGCACTACTCTTGTTCTTGGCGAAACAGGCCCTGAATATGAAAAGCTTATAAGCGCACAAGCGTAAGGGGGGATATGAATGGCACAGATTAAAAAATCTACAGGGCTAGGTGACTGGTTTGAACAGCGCTTAGCTGTTAAAAAAGTTTGGAATGTTTTAGCAGGGCATTATTGGATCCCTAAAAACATCAGTTTCTTATGGGCAATGGGTGTTATTTTGACTACCCTTTTTGTTTTGCTTTTAATAAGTGGTTTGATGCTAATGTCATATTATAAACCAGATGCATTTCTTGCTTTTGATAGTGTAAATAAAACTATCATGCAAGAGGTTAACTATGGTTGGCTATGGCGACATATACATGCGATAGGAGCATCAGTTAGCTTTTTGATTATATATGTACACCTACTTACAGGAATTTATTATCGTTCATACAAAAATGGTCGTGAAATGATATGGTTAAGTGGTATCTTACTTCTTGTGTTGTATTCAGCAGAGGCATTTAGTGGATATATGTTACCATGGGGACAGATGAGTTATTGGGCAGCACAAGTTATCACTCAACTTTTTGGTGGAATTCCATTTATCGGTGATGCACTTGTTGAGTGGATAAGAGGGGATTATGCTGTAAGTGATCCAACGTTAACAAGATTTTTTATGTTACACGTTGTTTTAATGCCACTTCTTATACTTGTAGGCATAGTTCTACACTTTTATGCTTTAAGAGTTCCACATGTTAATAACCTAACAGGTGAAGAGATTGACTTTGATCTCGAAGGTGAAAAATATCTAGAAGGTAAAACAAAAGAGAGTAAAGTTATACCTTTTTGGCCAGGTTTTTTAGCTAAAGACTTCTTTTATGTATGTATATTTATGGTATTTTTCTTTTATTTGGTAGGTTTTAATTTTGGCTTTGCAATGGATCCTATCAACTTTGACCCAGCTAACAGTCTTAAAACTCCAACTCATATCTATCCAGAGTGGTATTTTTTATGGGAGTATGAGATATTAAGAGGATTTTTCTTTGATGTTGGACCTTTGAAAGCTGCAGATATAGGGCTTATGGGATTTGGTTTTTCTATGATTTCATTAGCATTTATACCATGGCTTGATAGAAATAGTATAGTTGCTCCAGCTCATGAAAGCAAAGGATTTTTTATATGGTTTTGGTTGCTTATAATAGACTTGATACTTTTAAGTATCTTTGGTAAGTTGCCTGTAGATGGAACTATAATGGGCATATCAAACACTTATATTGGTTTTGTTTTATCTATTATATATATACTTCAAATCTTAGTTGTCTTACCTTTAGTAACGATATCTGAAAGAAAGAAGAGGGGGTAGATATGAAAGAGTTAAAAACATTAATAATAGTTATATTTTTTACACTATTTTTATACATAGGCATAGAGCCTTTTGCTCATAGCAAACTTAACC
>JAAYFN010000070.1 GCA_012728225.1 Campylobacter sp. | reverse complement strand
TTAGTGAGTTTAAAGACCATAATGACGGAGTAAGAGTTGGTGGTGGTATAGGTATAGGCAGTGGTTCATATAGTGGTTTTGGTGGAGGTATAAGTATAGGTAAAATTTTTGGTGGACCAAAGTATGTAAAGATAGATTATGAGAAAGATGGCGTACTAAACTCAGTGATTCAAGAAGGCAAGGAGTGCGAGTTTGTCCAAGGAGAAGCTACTCTCATAAACAATGTAGAACTTATGCCAAACTCAAAATGTCGTTAATCAATAAATTTGGAAATTTCATCTTCTAAAAGCTCATACGAAGCAGATATTTTCTCTTTAAATTGTGAGCGATTGAAGGTACGTTGGCGTTTAGCAAGCTGAATTGTATGAGTTGATATAAGCTCTTCTAATTCTATGTGTGAAATTTCATCTTTAAGATAGCTTCTAGCTTCTTTTAACCCTATAGAATTTAGAGCTTTTGACTCAAATCCATACTTTTCAAAAAGAAATTTTGCTTCGTCGATAAGCCCTAAATTTAGCATATTTTTAGTTCTTTGTCTGATTTTAGGATTTAAAGTTTCGGGAGTAGTGTAAATTTCAAAGATTTTAAGATTTTTTATCACAGGATCGCCTCTGTTTTCACGCAGAAAATTAGTAGGAATTTCGCCCGTTTGTTTATAGATACTATACCATTTTTTAAGTCTATAGCTATCATTTTGGCTAAATTTAGCTGTAAATTCTGGATCAAGCTTTTTAGCAAGAGCAAAAATTTCAGAGTTTTTTATATCAGGTTTAATATCTTTAACTTTAGGGCTTAAACCATCTAACATAGTTTTGAGATAAAATCCTGTCCCCCCTGTTATAATAAGAGGAGTGCTGTTTTGTTTGCAAAATTTGCTAGCTTTTTTATACTCATCTATAAAGTTACCGACACTAAAATTCTCATTAGGATATACTAAATTTATCCCAAAGTGGCGAATTTCTTCAAGCTCTTTGAGTGTTGGTTTTGCACTTGCTATATCGATTTGTTTGTATACAGAAAGAGCGTCAAGACTTAAGATTGTAGCACCTAGTTTACGTGCAAAATTTAGTGCCATTTGGCTTTTTCCGCTAGCTGTTGGTCCTATGATAGCAAATTCTAAATTCACTTAATTCTCCTTAAATTTAACAAATTTTATCTAATTTAGCCTTAATCATAGATATTTTAATATAAATTCGCTAAAATTATGGCTTGAGAGGAATAGATGGAAAAGTTTAAAAATATTGTATTAGATATTAATGAGCTTATTGTTTTCAAGCACTCAGTTTTCGCTCTGCCTTTTATTTTTGTGGCAATGATAACAGGCTCAAAGATAGTAAGTAGCACTATGTGGTTTGGCATTAGATTGCTTGTGCTTGGGGTGATTTGTGCAGTAAGTGCTAGAAGTTTCGCGATGGCTTTTAACAGATATATGGATGAAGATATCGATAGACCCAATCCGCGATGTACAAATCGCCCAAGTGTCGATGGTAGGATCGGACGTAAAAATTTGCTGATATTTATTTTGCTTTGTGCGGTTGTTTTTATTGTTACAACTTACTTTATAAATAGTCTAGCTTTTAAACTATCATTTCCTTTTTTGGCTTTACTTGGTGGGTACTCTATTTTTAAGCGTTTTTCTGAAACTGCTCATATTGTGCTTGGTTTTTGTTTAGGGCTTGCTCCTATTGCAGGAGCTGTAGCAGTTACTGGAACTATACCTTTATGGTCAGTTTTGCTCTGCTGTGGGGTAGCTTTTTGGGTAGGTGGATTCGATGTGTTGTATTCGCTTCAAGATATTGAGTATGACAAAAGTGCGAAACTTTATAGTATACCAGCTCTTTATGGTGAAGAAGCATCGATGTTTATATCTAGATTGTTTCATGCTATTGCTGTGCTTTTTTGGATTTTTTACTGCTGGGCAGCAGGGCTTGGTATCTTTGCATATTTTGGAGTGGCTGTTTCAGCTGTTATTTTAGCACAAGAACACCGCATCGTTAAACGAGATTTTACTAAGATAGATAGAGCTTTTTTTACTCTAAATGGCTATCTAAGTTTTATATTTTTCTGCTTTATATGGCTAGATCTTTTTATATAGGGAGACATTATGGAAACCAATAGTATTATAATTTTAGGACTTTGTATAGTTATATTTATTATGCTTATAGTTATGTATTTTAAGGATAAGCAAACCGACAAAAAACTTAATCGATACGATAACATTATAGGTGATAATATGAGTGAGATTTTTGCTATTAAAAAAGAGCTTGAATCACAAAAAGAGCTGTTAAACACTATAGAGATAAATGCTATATCTGACGAGATAGAAGATCTAGTCAATCAAAAGCTTGAGCCAATCGTAGCAGCACTTAAAGATATAAAATAACTAAGTAAAAGAGGTTTAAAACAAGAGTATGCTTATAGATGGTCATGGCAGAAGAGTTGATTATTTAAGAATTTCAGTAACCGAAAGATGTAATTTTCGGTGCAGATACTGCATGCCAATAACTCCTTTTGAGTGGAAGCCACATAGTGAAATTTTAACATTTGAAGAGATGTTTGAGTTTGTGAAAGTTTGCATAGATGAAGGGGTAAAAAAGATACGTATCACTGGAGGTGAACCTTTGGTGCGAAAAGGAACGCCTGATTTTATAGCAATGATTAGCTCTTATGCACCAGATATCGATCTTGCGATGACTACAAATGGGTATTTTATGAGCAGTTTTGCACAAGAGCTTAAAGACAAAGGGCTTAAACGTGTTAATATCTCGCTTGATACACTTGTTCCTCAAAAAGCTGAATATATCTCACAAAAAAATATCTTACATAAAGTTCTTTTTGGTATCGATAAAGCACTTGAAGTTGGGCTTAGCGTAAAGATAAACACAGTCGCTTTAAAAGGGATAAATGATGATGAAATTTTGCATCTTTTAGAATTTGCTAAATTTAAAGGAGCGATGATAAGATATATCGAGTTTATGGAAAATATTCACATGTATGGGGATTTAAAAGGGCTTAAAGGTAGTGAAATTTTAAATATTATTAGTAAAAAATATAGCATAAAAGAGATTGGACAAGTAATAAATTCTCCTTCATCTATTTATGAGATAGATGGCGGATATAAATTTGGTATCATAGATCCTCATAGACATGATTTTTGTGAGAGTTGCAACCGCTTAAGGATGAGTGCTAGTGGTGTGCTTATACCATGTCTTTATTTTGATGAAGGTCAAAGTATCAAAGAAGCACTCCGCACTAAAGATATAGAAAAAGCTAGTGAAATTTTACGCGACGTACTTAGAAATAAGCCAGAAAAAAATCGCTGGGAGATGAATGCAGTTGATAATCAAATTTCATCTAGGGCGTTTTATGAAACTGGGGGTTAGAGCTTGAGATTGGTCGAGTGTTTTTACTCTTTGCAAGGTGAGGGTAAATACTCAGGAAAAAGCGCTATATTTTATCGTTTTGCAGGGTGCAATTTACGATGTGAAGGATTTAAATATTTGGTAAAATCTCCAAAAACAGGAGAAATTTTATATGGTTGCGACTCTATAAAAGCTGTAAATTTTACTCACTTTAGTAGTCAAATTGTCCCAAATGCAAATTTTTTAATTACTAAACTAAAAAAGTTAAATTTAACTCACAAACCCATCATAGTTATTACAGGTGGTGAACCGCTTTTACACTATAAAGATGAAATTTTTTATACTTTTATAGGAGAAATTTTTGATTTGGGTTATGAGGTACATTTTGAGACAAACGGAACTATTTTAGTTAATTTTGATGAATTTCCACTATATAAAAATGCAGTTTTTTGTATAAGTCCAAAACTTTTAAATTCCTTAGAACCACGCGAAAAACGGTTAAATTCCAAAGCTTTAAAAGCTATAAAAGAAAATGCAAAAGATAGTTTTTATAAATTTGTTATAGACAAAAGTTTTAACGCAGAAGCCGAAATTTTAGAAATTTTAGAAATTGCCCCAAATGAGGTTTATTGTATGCCTTTAGGAGCGACTAAAAAAGAGCTTGAAAAAAATGCTAAATTTGCTTTTGAGTTTTGTTTAAAAAATGGCTTTAACTATTCAGATAGGCTTCATATCAGAGTTTACGATGATAAAGAGGGAGTTTAAATTTACCTATTTTCCCAAAGTTAGTGTATAATGCGTGAAATTTTAGAAATGGAGCAGATATGATAATACGCAAAATTTACAAATTTGAAAATGCTCACATCGTGCGAAACTGCACTTCAAGGCGTTGTAGAGTAAGTATCCATGGACACTCTTATATGTGTGAAGTTCTTCTTAGTTCAAACTATCTAGATAATGCAGGCATGGTATATGATTTTGGGCTTATGAAATTTGGTATCAAAACCCTTATAGATAGTTTTGATCACGCTACAACGCTTTTTAGTAAGGATAGTAGCAAATATATAGATGATATGAAAAAACACACTTTAAGGTGGGTAGAGTTACCTTTTAACCCAAGTGCTGAGCAGTTTAGTAGAGTATTTTTTGTTATGATAGATGCTTTGCTTAAACAAACTGAGATGATAAATGGTGAAAAAGGTGTTACTTTAGATAGTATCATTATCCATGAAACAGATACAGGATATGCACAGTGCTTTAGAGATGATGCGTATAATCCAAATATGGGAGCTATAAGTTTAAATGATATTAAATTTAGCGATGAGATAAAAAGCGAGTGGGAAGATCCGGAGTTTTATGATAAATTAATAGATGGTGAGATATTTCCAGCGGTAAAAGAGGCATAGATGATATACACTTATGAGGTCGCTTTGTGGGTACATAGATTTTTATCTATACTTTTTGTTGCTTTTACATTTGTGTTGTTGATCTTTTCACAAAAAGGTGAAGGCGTTAGTTTAATGAAGAGAGTTAGATACTTTTATCCACTTTATGCAGGAGTTTTAACGGCTATTATTTTAACAGGGCTTGTGATGATGCCGATAGTAAATTTTGATATAACTTTTAGAGTTTTGCTTATGGTTACGACAAGTGTTGTTATATGTGGGCTTTTAGGTAGTGGATACTCAGCACTTAAAAGAGCCTACTATACGCGTAAGTATGATGGATATAAATATAAAATGAAAATATATATAGCTATCATTTTAGGACTAAATTTGCTTATTTGGATAGTTTAAATAAGGACAATAGATGGTTTTTTTATACTCTAAATTTTGTGGCGATGAAATTTTAAATATAGATGGTGAGCAACTTAAGCACTTAAAGGCAAGAAGAGTTAAAGTTGGTGATAGGCTAGATGTGCGAAATTTGCATGATGGATATAACTATATATATGAAATTTTAAGCTTTGATAGAAAAAGTGTAAATTTAGAACTGATATTTAGAAGTACTGTTGTTGATTTTATATCTCAAATCACCTTAGCATGGGCAGTTGTAGAGTTAAGCGTGGTAGAAAAAACTCTACCTAGTTTAAATGAGTTAGGTGTTAAAAAACTCTGTTTAGTCTACTCAGAATTTTCGCAAAAAGATGTGAAAATAAACCTTGAAAGAGTTAATAGAATTTTGATTAACTCATCTCAGCAGTGCGGTAGAAACTCTATTATGGAGGTTGAAATTTATGAAAATGTTGATGAGCTTTGTAGCAAGGTAGGCGAAGTTGCTATTGTTGATTTTGGTGGAGAGAGTTTAAATTTAGCTACTAGAAATGAAGTTCTTTTTATAGGGCCAGAAGGTGGCTTTAGTAAGGATGAAAAAAAAAGATTTAAAAGCTACTCTTTAAACTCAGTTAGTATTTTACGCTCAAACACAGCTATTATAGCAACGGCATCTAAAATGATACTTTTTTAGTAAAATTTGGTTTTAAATTTTACTAAAATATAAATAATCTAAATTTAAGTTTTTTATGGTAAAATTCACATTCACTAAAATTTATAAACATATACAAAAGGAAAAATTATGAAAAAAGATATCCATCCAGAGTATCTTGAATGTACAGTAAGTTGTGCATGTGGTAACACTTTTGAGACTAAATCAAACCAAAGCACGCTTAAAGTTGACATCTGCTCAGAGTGTCATCCATTTTTCACAGGCAGTGAGAAAATAGTAGACTCAGCAGGCAGAGTTGAGAAATTTAAGAAAAAATATGGTATGAAGTAGTTTGCTCTACTTCCTTCCTACTCCCATAGGAAATCTCTCAGATATATCAACCCACTCTTTAGACATACTTTATATCAGCGAATTTATCCTATGTGAGGATATAAGAGTTACTAAAAAACTTATAAATTTACTACAAACCAAGTTAAATACAAATTTTGGAGCAAAAGAGTATATAAGCGTTCATTCTCACAATGAAAAGCAAATTCTAAGTGAAATTTCAGATATTTTACAAAGTAGAATTTGTGTATATATGAGTGATGCTGGAATGCCTTGTATAAGTGATCCAGGTGTCTATTTGGTAAGATATGCTCAAAGTTTAGATATACCATATGAAGTTATAAGTGGTACAAATGCAGTTATTTTAGCTGCCGCAGCTAGTGGACTAGTGGAGAAGGAATTTATATTTTTAGGGTTTTTTCCTAACACAGGAAAAGAGCGTTCTCAAGCTATAGAAAATGCATTAAATTTAGCTTATCCAGCAGTAGTTTATGAGTCGCCAAAAAGAATTTTAAGTTTAATCGAGAGTATCACTAAGCTTGCACCAAGACGTAAAGTTTTTCTTATTAAAGAGGCAACTAAGAAATTTGAGACTAAATTTTGGGGTGAGGCGAGCGAGGTTTTTAAAAATTTAAAAGAGGCAAATTTAAATGGAGAGTGGAGTGTTGTCATCGGTGCTAGCAGTATGGCTA
>JAAYFN010000069.1 GCA_012728225.1 Campylobacter sp. | reverse complement strand
GTTTTAGGGCTTATGCCAAGATGTATCCAGACGCTACACTTTTGTTAGTTGATACATACGATGTTTTAACTAGTGGGGTTCCAAACGCTATCACAGTTTTTAAAGAGCTTAGAGAGAGTGGACATAAGCCACTTGGTGTTAGAATAGACTCAGGCGATATAGAGTATTTAAGTAAAGAAACTAGAAAAATGCTCGATAAAGCAGGTTTTGAAAATGTTAAGATAACAGCATCAAGTGATCTTGATGAATATACCATAGAGCACCTTAAACAGTCAGGTGCTAAAGTCGACAGTTGGGGAGTTGGTACGAAACTTATCACCTCTGATGATAACCCTAGCTTAGGTGGAGTTTATAAGTTAAGTGGAATAGAAAAAAATGGACAAATAGAGCCAAAGATTAAAATTTCAAACGACCCTAGAAAGATAAACAACCCTGGTTTTAAACAAATTCACCGCTTTTATGATAAAGATACAAACAAAGCTTTAGCAGATCTTATAAGTGTTGATGGTGAGAGTTTTGAAAATTTAGATAGCATAGAGATATTTCACCCGCTTTATACATATAAAAGTAAAAAACTTACAAATTTCTATACAAGAGAGCTTTTAAAACCGCTTTTTATTGAAGGCAAATTTGTAGGCAAGAAAAAAAGCGTTAAAGAGATAGCAGAATTTGCTAAAAAGGAAAAAGAGAGTATGTGGGATGAATATATAAGAAATATCAAGCCTCAAACTTATAAAGTTGACCTTTCACGAGAGCTTTGGGAGATAAGAGAGAATTTGTTAAACAAGCATAGGAGATAAGATGCAAAATATTCATCAAATTTCACACCCTTTAATAGAACATAAAATTTCTATTTTAAGAGATAAAAATACAGATCCATTTCAGTTTAGAATGCTTATTGATGAGATAAGTTATCTTATGCTTTTTAAAGCAAGTAGTGAGTTAGAGTTAAAAAGTGTTGATATTCAAACTCCTATTTGCCAGACAAAAGGAAAAAAACTTGCTACAAAAGTGATGATTTGTCCTATACTTCGTGCAGCTTTGGGTATGCTTGATGCAGTTTTTAAACTTATGCCTGATGCAAGTGTTGGTTTTCTCGGGTTTCAAAGAAATGAGAAGAGTTTAGAAGCTGAATTTTTTTATGCAAAACTTCCAAGTGATTATAAAGAGCGAACCGCTATTATAATAGATCCAATGTTTGCAACAGGAGGAACAGCGATAGATGCTGTTAAATTTTTGCGTCAAAAGGGAGTAGAAGATATAAAATTTATATCTATAATTGCAGCGCCAGAAGGGTTAGAAAGGTTTAGTAAAATTTATCCAGATGTGCCGGTTTTTGTTGCTGCGATAGATGAAGGTTTAGATGAAAGAGGCTATATAGTTCCAGGGTTAGGTGATGCGGGTGATAGGGTTTTTAACACAATCAATTAAGCTTTTTGCACTTTTTTTACTTTTTTTAATGCTAAGTTCTTGTTCTAAGAGTTTAGAATTTAAAGAAACTAATAAACCTAATGAATTTAAAAGTGATATTATGTATTTTGTAGGCTTAGATGGGTTTAGCTTTAGCCTTAAGAGTGTTGACGAGCTTAGAAGTGCTGTTATGTTGGACAACGAAGGTAATAGTTATCGTCTTATTAGTATAAGTGATAGTTGTATGGATGGTGATGTTAAGATATGTTTCTCAGAAAATTTTGTAACTGTAAATTTTGCCAACGGGGAAATTAAAAAAGCTATCCTTGTCCCTATAATTGAGGATTAAATGACGTTTGGTAAGATTGATTATCTAAATTTACTACCATTTCATGTTTTTTTAAAAAGTTATCCACTTCAAGGTAGCGTTAAAAAAGGTATAGAATTTCGTAAAAATGTCCCAAGTGTGCTTTGTAAAGATCTATATTATAGACGTATAGACGCTGCTGTTATTTCAAGTATTGAAAGTAGAAGAGCTAAATATGATAAGCTTAATATGGGCATCATCTCAAAAGGACCAGTTAAAAGTGTACTTGTACGTAAAAACAGCACTAAAAAGCTTGATTCTGCATCAATGACATCAAATATGTTAAGTAAAGTTTTGGGTTTAGAAGGAGAGGTTATCATCGGAGATAACGCACTTAAGGCCTATCTTAAAGAAGGTGGTACAGATGAATTTTATGATATGGGTGAAATTTGGAACAAAAAGACAAATTTACCATTTGTTTTTGCTGTATTTTGTCTCATAGGTTCAAAAAACTCATATAGAAAAGTTGTTAAGAAATTCTTAAAAACAAAGGTTAAAATTCCTCAGTATATATTGAAGAGTTATGCAGATAGTAGGGGTATTAAAAAAGATAAAATTTTATGGTATCTTAAGTATATTGAATATAATATATCATATAAAGAGCAAAAAGCTCTTAAGCTCTATCTCAAAAAAGCTAGAATGCTAAATTTTAATCCCAATTAAAGGATATTTATGAACTCAAAAGAGTATGTATCTAAAGTACTAAAACACATTAAGCGTGTCTCTCCAAGACAGCCTATTTTCTATCAAGCAGCTAGCGAAGTTCTTATCAACCTTATTCCACTTTTAGAGCGTGATGGAAAATACCAAGAACACGATGTTTTGCACCGTATAGTTATGCCTGAGAAAACGACAATGTTTAGAACAGTGTATATTAGTGATAAAGGAAAGCCATGTGTTCATTTTGGATACCGTGTTCAGTTTAACTCAAATTTGGGACCGTATAAAGGTGGACTTAGATTTCATCCAACTGTGAATTTAGACGTTTTAAAATTTTTAGGATTTGAACAAATTTTTAAAAACTCACTAACAGGGCTGAATATAGGTGGTGGAAAAGGTGGAGCAAATTTTGATCCAAAAGGTAAAAGTAACGCCGAGATAATGAGATTTTGTCAAGCTTTTATGAATGACCTTTTTAAATTAATAGGCGATGTTAAAGACGTTCCAGCAGGAGATATCGGCGTTGGAGCACGTGAAATAGGCTATCTTTATGGTCAATACAAAAAGTTAAGTGGTCGCTTTGATGGTGCTATAACAGGTAAAGGGCTTAGTTGGGGTGGAAGTTTGGCTAGAACTCAAGCTACAGGATATGGCTCAGTTTATTTTGCTAATGAAGCTCTTATAAAACAGGGCAAAAGCTTAGAAGGTAAAAAGTGCGTTATAAGTGGTGCTGGAAATGTTGCTATTTATACAGCGGAAAAACTTTATGAATTTGGTGCTTTGCCTATTGCAGTAAGCGACTCGCGTGGGTGTATTTATGATAAAGATGGTATCGATATAGAGCTTTTAAAAGATATAAAAGAAGTTCGCCGTGAAAATCTACAAAGTTACGCAAAAGAGCGAAAAAGTGCAAAATTTCTTAGTTTGAGTGAGTATTCTAAAGATAGAAATGAGGTTTTTAGTATACCTTGTGATGCAGCTTTTCCAAGTGCAACACAAAATGAGTTAAGCTTAGAAGATGCTAAAACTTTATATAAAAATGGATGTCGTTTAGTCTGTGAGGGTGCAAATATGCCTAGTACGCCCGATGCTATGAAATTTATGTTAGCTCATGATGATATTATTTATTGTCCTGGAAAGGCAGCAAATGCGGGTGGGGTTGCAACTAGTGCTTTAGAGATGGCTCAAAATGCTAGTATGGAGAGTTGGAGCTTTGAAAAAGTAGATAGAAAACTTCACACTATAATGACAGATATCTTTAAAACTGTATATGAGACTTCAGTTGAGTATGCTGATGAGGGAAATTTAGTTTTGGGCAGTAATATAGCTGGATTTAAAAAGGTAGCTGATGCGATGATAGATCAAGGATATATATAGTTATTTTGAGTAAAAATAAATTTTGGAGCTTTAAGCTCCAAAATTATGTATCTTATTTTAGGTTTAAATCTTCTTTATTTACTATTCTAGGAACGCTATAAATACCTGCATTTGAGTAGTTCTCACTTATTTTAAACATCTTATCTTTAGCATCTTGGCTAGCTTTAGGAGTTGCAGTTTCATCAGAATAGTATTTTTTAAGTATCTCTATCTTTTTGCTATCACTAGCTTCTTTAGCAACCTCTTCATATATTTTAGCATTTCTAGCTGCCGAATCATCACCACCTATAAAGCTAAGAGATATAATCTCTAAATTTGATTTCTCTAAAAATATCTCAAGGTTATCTACTGTATCTTGACAGTGTGGACATTTAGGGTCAACAAATATGATAGAAGTAGGTTTACTAGCATCATTTCCTAGTTTGATAATGTTCTTATCATCTTCACTTTTATATGTTTGGCTTATCTTTTTATTAGCTTCGTTATAAAGAAACTCTTCTCTATAGCTCACACCTGCTTTAGTATCAAAAAGATCTTGTATTAAAAAGTTATCTTTTACAAAAATGACATCATTTTGGCTTATGTTTCCATCTGACATTTCGATAACCACCATTTCAACTTCTGGAAAATTTTCAACCTTTGTACGTTTACTAATATCGACTGTTAAATTATGTGGTAAGTTTTTATAAAGCCCCAAGATTTCTTCATTTGTTAATGCAAAAAGTGAACTTGCCGCCAATACTGAAATTAATAGTAGTTTTTTCATACGAAAACCTTTTTTATAAAATTTATGTAATTGTACAAGTGTTATTTAAATATCATGTAACATTTAGGCAAACACTCTATCATTTTCTACTTTTGTTATATCATCAAATTTATCTAAATACTCAAGATATGCGATAGTATATTTGCGACTTAAGCCTAGTTTATCTTTTACATTTCCTATATTTACAAAACCCTCTTTAGAGATGATATCACGTAGTAGTTTCATAGCCAAATTTAAATTTTCACTAGTAATGAAGAGGTTATGTGCAAGTCTGAGTATCTTTTTTGATGAAGTTAGAGCTTTAAATGCATTATCACCTGTTTGTCTATCGATATCAAGATTGTCATATATATTATAGGGAGCATCAGGAGTTAGCCCGCTCATACTTAAGATATCGTAAATTTTACTCTCTAAACTCTCTTTAACTTTATCAAAATTTACCCCTTTTTTGACATATAAAGCACCATTTTGATCTATTGTGTTCTCTTTAACTAGCTCGTCAAGGACGAATTTAGCAAAGCTTTGACTTGCCCAATTTATGCGAAGACTTATACTACTAGCTGAAAAAACAGCATATTCATTTTTGGATATGATAAATTTTATATTGCTTTTAAGGTCATCAATAGCTTGAGCTGGATAGATACAAAGTCCTGGTTTATCGGTGTAGACATCTTTTAGCTTGTTAGCTATTTCAAGAGCTTCTTCATGACTTAAGTCAAAACGTTGAAGTGATGATATAAGCCCAAAACCATGTTTGTGAGATGTGGTTAAAATTTCAAAAGCAAGAGTAAAATTTTTGTTTAAAAGTGTATTTAAAAGTTTAACTTTAGTCTGCTTTTTAAGTGGCTCAAGAACAGGGTTTAAAACTCTCCCTCCACCTACAACTCGGGAGTTTACAAGTACAACAAAGGGCTCGTTAAATTTTAAAAACATAGTGTTAAAAAATTTAAAAGTTATAAATTTTGAGTTGTTTTTTTCACTTAAAATTATAGCTTTAGCTGCTGTTTGTTTGCTTCCTACACAAAAAACCACCTCATCACCCATATTTAAATCACCATAAAAAACTACGTCCGCCTCTTTAAAACCTCTAAAAAAGCCTTTTTTGCTAAGTATATATCCTTTTTTTAAAGCACTAACACTGATATCACTTAAATTTAGTGCTACACGGTTTGGTGATAGGGCAAGTTGTGTTGGTTGATCGTGAACTTCTATACTTTTAACGTTTGTTTCTTTGTTAGTATCTAATATAAAAAGCTTTTCATTTTCTTTTATAATACCCTCTATAAGGCTTCCTGTTACGATAGTTCCAGCACCTTTTACAGTAAAAATTCTATCTACATAATACCTTATAAGCGGACTTTCATCTCGTGGTTTTGAAGTGATGGTAAAAAGATAGTTTTTAAGCTCAGCAATACCTGCATCATCTTTAATGCTAACTTTAAAAACATTTAAAATATCTAAATTTTCAAACTCAGATATATACTCTCTTATCTCGTTTTCAACTTCTACTTCTCTATTTTTAGTAGCAATATCACACTTTGTTATACAAACTATGATACTTTTAATACTAAGTAAGGATAGAATCTGGATATGCTCTCTTGTTTGAGGCATGATGCCATCATCACTTGCAACTACAAGCAAGCAAGCATCAAAAGCGTACGCACCACTTATCATGGTTTTAACTAAATTTTCATGACCTGGAACATCGATAAAGGCTATGTTTTGATCATTTCGCTTGAGATTTGAAAAGCTTAGATCTATCGTGATACCACGCTCTTTTTCACTCTGCATTCTATCGCCGTCAATGCCATTTATCGCTTTTATAAGAGAGGTTTTGCCGTGATCAATATGTCCTGCTGTCCCTATTATGATACTACTCACTGTAAATTTTCTCACAAATTTCTACTAGTTTTTCTATATCGCACTCTTGCACACTTCTGAAATCAAGCATAAAGCTATCGTTTTCTATACGTCCAATTATGCCATTTTCCCTAAATTTCACCTCAAACCACTCAGCTTCACCCTTAAAAGCTAAAGCTATGCTTGGATATTCACGGTTTGGAAGTGTACCACCTCCTACGATAGTTTTAGTTTGAACGACTTTTGTCTCAAAGCGGACTTGGTTTTGGACTAAATTTGCTAGAGCTAAAAGCTCATCAGTATCTTTGTAAATTTGACTAGTTGCTGTGATGAGGTCATACTCTTTGTTTATGTAGGCTTTCATAGTTTCGTTTAAAATACTTAGAGTAACTTTATCAACTCTAAGCATTCTAAAAAGTTGGTTTTTCTTAAGTTTATCAAGAAGCTCTTTTTTGCCTAAAATAATCCCACATTGCACACTTCCAAAAAGCTTATCTCCACTAAAACTAAGCAAGCTAACCCCACTTTGGAGCACTTTACTAAGTGGTGGCTCCTCTTTTCCTAGTGTGTAAGGAAGAGGATTTATATACGCACTTCCTAGATCATAATAATCCAAAATTCCATGACTTCTAGCAAGGTTAGTTATCTCATTTAAGCTTGCACTTTGAGTAAAACCACGTAGACTAAAATTTGAAAGATGAACTTTCATAAGCATTGCAGTTTGTTCGCTTATGCTCTCTTTATAGTCTGAAATTTTAGTTTTATTTGTAGTTCCAACCTCTTTTAAAACTGCTCCTGAGTTTAGCATAACTTCAGGGATTCTAAAGCTTCCACCTATTTCGACAAGTTCACCCCTACTAACTATAACATCTTTGTTTTTAGCAAAGGTATTTAGTACTAAAAATACAGCACTCGCGTTATTGTTTACTATAACAGCGTCACGTCCAAAAAGCTCTTTGGCAAGTAAACTCGTAAAATCATATCTTTGACCGCGTTTACCCTCTTTTAGGTTGTATTCTAAATTTGAGTAGTTTATTATCGTTTTGCTAGCACGGTTTAAAATTTCAGGGTGTATAGGTGCTCTTCCTAAATTTGTATGAAGTACCACGCCAGTTGCATTTATAAGAGGTTTAAGTTCTAAATTTGAGTACTCTTGGTATCTTTTTAAAATTTCATCTACTATACTATCTTCACTAAGGTAAGTTAAATTTGACAATGCTTTAGTTCGCTCTTCTTCTAAAATTTCTTTTGTTAAGCGAAGAATTAAGGGATAAAAAAGCCCTTCAAACTCAACTCTTTTAGCGATTTTATCAACTTTAGGTAGGTGCATTAAAGCTCCAAACTTATAAGAGTGCCAGGGTTAAATTTATACTTTGAGTTTTGAATTTTTGTTAAAACTCCTAGATCGATGAGCTGTTTAAATAGTTTGATGATAGTAGGTTTGCTTATATCGACACTCTCCATTATATCGTTGTATGTATGGTTAAACATAAGATCATCATCAAGCTCATTCATCAAATATTTTATAACTTCAACTGCTTTTGTGTCAGTAACTGCTGCTATCATTTTTATGATAGCTTCATTTTTCTTTATTTCTTGATCTTTAATGGTTGGCAAAAGTACGTCATATAGTGATCTAAGTAGATCTTTTATGTTGATAGGTTTGATGATATAGTCGTTAGCGCTTAGTTTAATAGCATCAAGTAGATACTCTGTTTTATCATAAGCAGTTGTAAAAATCGCAGGTGTATCAAAGCCACTATTTCTGATCTTCCTTAAAAATTCTATGCCTGTTGTCCCTTCAAGTAAGATATCACTTACTATGACGTCGACTTTTTCAGTATTGATGATTTTATAGGCATCATCTACTGTATTGCAAGCAAAAACAGAGTGAACAAAGTCTTCTAAAACAGTGCTAGTTTGATGTAAAAGAGTGTTGTCATCTTCTAAGTAGAGTATGTTAAATTTTGTTAAAACATCTAAATTTCTCTCTTGCATGGCTGGTCTCCTTTGGTTATTGGGATTTTTATACTAAATTTTGCACATATAATTTTTTCATCATCTCTATTAAGTATAACATTTTTTACATTTAAAGCACCTTTAACATGTTTTTCCATAATGTTTTTACTCATATATAGCCCAATTCCTCTTCCTGAGCTTTTATGCTTTGTAGTAAAATAAGGATCAAAAATTTTATCTATAACTTTTTCATCTATACCACCACCACTATCTGTGATATCAACGATGGCCATATTATCATCTTGATAGGTTTCTATGATTATAAATTTATAGTTACTATCTACATTTATACTATCTTTTGCATTGTTTATGATATTTATTATAGTGTGAGTTATCTCATTTTTATAGGAGAAAATTTCTATATCTTTGCTTTGCATAAATTCTACTTTTATCTCTTTTTTCTCTAGTGCATATCCTGAAATTTTAAGAGCGTCATTTATGATAGTGTTTAAACTAAAGCTCTCTTTGGCTTTGTTGGGACTGTAAAAGTTTTGGAAATCACTTAGCGTTTTAGACATAGTTTGAGTTAAAAAAAGTCCTTCATTTACCTGTTGATGGATGAAATCAGGAGTTAGTTTTCCAGCTTTATGTTTTGTTTCAAAGCTTTGGATAATCATAGATATAGATCCAAGCGGTTGTCGCCATTGATGTGCGACATTTTCAAGCATTTCACTTAGACTTGCCATGCGAGATTGAGCAAGGATAGTTTTGTCTTTTTGTCGAGACATTGCTATTTCATGCTTAAGAGTAAGTTCTAGACTTTGGGTTAAATTTATTAACTCATCAGTTTTTTCTTTAACTGTTTTTTCAAGTTTATCGTTGATGTTTTTTGAATTTCTAACAAGAGCATACAAAAATAGTATAAATATTAAAAGCAATATAAAAATAGAATAGAACATAAATTTTAAATTTTTCTCATACTGAGAATTTATGAGAGTAAAGGAGTTTTTAACCTCTTCTAAGTGATGTTTTATAAGTAGGTGAATATCAAGGCTTAAGCTTTCAAGCATAGCTTTACTTTTTGTTCTATCAGGGTTTTTTAAGTCTTGATTAAGCTTTGATAGTGTCTTAGTGATAGAGTCTTCTAAGTCAACTTGATATGACAAAGTGTTAAAGTTCTCTTTAGGCATGAAAAGTGCTACACTAAATTTCTCTTTTAAAGATAGGTTATCTATATTTTTTTTAGGTAGTGATGTGTAAATTTCCCACTGTTGTGTAAGATATGTAAGGTTTGTTTTTATCTCATTAAAAGAGAACTCATCTCCATTTTTTTCAAACTCATCCACAGAACAGTGTATATTGGTAGTATAGATATCTCTTATGTTTTCAAGATGCATAACATGACTTATGCTGTTGTTGTATGTATAGTTCATAGCGTTTTTTAAATTTATTATGTAGGTGCTAAATATCATCAGTAACATTGCAGTTGTAGTTGCTGTGATGATAAAAAGCATATTAATGCTCTTTTTAAAGCCAAATTTTTTATGAGATTTAAACATATTCATCTTTACGCACTTTTATAATGTTTGCAGAAATTTTAAGGTATAAAAAATTTACCCAGAGTATATATGTAAAAAGTATAGTTTTGTTGCTTAAAATAGAAGTTTTAATTTGACTATGTTTTTTGTTAAATTCTAATAACAAAAATTTTATACTATTGTTTGGAATTTCAAGTATATCTTTTTCAAAGCCTATATTAAAGGATAAATAGAGTGATTTATTTTTATATTTTTTTTTAAGAGTTTGTAGCAAAGTATCACTGAATTTGTTTGTAAAAACAAGCATTTTTCTATCTAAAGGTAAAATTTCTTTCATTTTGTATTATATCATAAAATAAAAAAAATTCATTTTAGCTTAAGATAAATATTATACAATTTGATAAATTTATATGGAAGGATAGGTTTATGAAGGAGTTTGTTTTTTTAGATGACTTTAGTTGTGATATGATTACTCCTGATGAAATAGAGCGGATATCAAGCCCTAATGAAAATCAGTATTTAGTGGGAAATTCAAATAAGTTAAATGTTGAGATTTTCGCTCCTGAGGTAAATTTTTATGCCAAAATGAGTAAAGACAGTATTTTAGAAAAAGCTAAAAATTTATCCCTTCTTTATGAAATAAGAGCTATGGTTTTTGATAAATCTAAGGATATTGATTATCAAAAAGATGTAGGTAAAAATGTCTTATTAGTAAGTGATGATGATGAGAGTTTGCTAGAAGATCTCATAAAAAAAAGCGGGTATAAACTTATAAGATTAAAACATGAAGAGGTTAAATTTCTATACGGACAAATAGGAGATTTGTTTATTACTATTTTACGTGAAAATGATGAATTTGAGGGTGAGGCTGATTTTGTACTTGTTAGAGAAGCTAAGGATTATATGCTTAGACAAAGTGGTGTTTTGGAAATAAAAGAGCTTTTAGATAGTGAAATTTTAAGCTATTTAAACAAATGCTCTCCTGTATACAAATATAAAAGTGCCATTACATATGATAGTACTATATGTCAGTATCACGAAAGAAGGAGCCAACACTGCGGGAAATGTGCGGATATATGTCCGACTGTCGCGATACTTAAAGATAATGAAAAACGACAGCTAGTTTTTTCTCATATAGATTGTCAAGAGTGTGGTGAATGTGTAGCAGTTTGTCCAAGTGGAGCAATGGATTACTCAAAGATGCCAAGAGATGTATTTTATGAAGTTGCTAAGCTTTATAAGGACAAAAAAATAGTTATAACGCCTAGAGTTATGAGGGTAGATAAGTGTGATGTTGCCTTGCCTGAAGGGTTTTTACCTTTTGCTATAGAAGGAGAGAAATTTTTAGGTGAAACTCACTATATGACACTTTTACAAGAAAGTGGAGCAACTCTTATATATTATAGTGATATTTTAAGTCCAGCAACAATGGATGCTATAAAGCTGGTAAATGGCATTATAGAGGCAAGATATGCTAAAACAGGAATTCTTGTTGCTACTAACGAGGTAGAGCTTAAAAAAGCTTTAGAAGAGTCATATTTTATAGATGGTCTTAAATATAGTATAGAAGAACATGCTTTAGCTAAAAGAGAGGTTTTTGCTAAACGTGTAAAACACATCGTTGCAGAGGATGATTTGGGTGTTTTGCCAAATGGCCAGTGGATAAAATATGGACAAGTTCATATCAATCCCGATACTTGCACGCTTTGTTTAAGTTGTGTTGGAGCTTGTAATGTTGGAGCTTTGGTAGCTGATAAGAGTGATAACTCTATCAAATTTAACCCTTCAATTTGTACAACTTGTGGGTATTGTGAGTTAAGTTGTGCTGAAAAAGATACTATAAAAGTAGAAAGAAGTGGATATGAGTTAAATCCAACTTATTTTGAGTTTAAAGAGCTTGCAAAAGATGATCTTTTTGCCTGTATAGAGTGTGGTAAAGAATTTGCTACAACTAAGGCAGTTATGAAAATAGCTAATATGTTAGCGCCTTTATGGGGAAATGATCCGATCAAAATTAAAACTCTTTATTGTTGCCCAGACTGTAAAGCTAAAACAATGATAGAGCAACAAATAAATGAAAATAATCAAATATAAAGCTAGTAAAGGAAAATAGTATGACTGATAAAAATATAACAATAGCAAGAAGTATGTATTATGAATTTTTCGCATTGCCACTGTTTTTTAGCGAAGATAGCTCAAAATTTTACAAATGGAAAGAGCAACTTATATATCTTAAAGCATCGCCTATTGATCCATCAAATTCTAAAGATTTTGAAATTTTAGAAAGTTTTAGTTTTGATGAGTTTAAAATTGAGCAAAATAGTGTACTTTTTGATTATTCATATGCAAATGTCCCACTTACCGCCTCTTTTTATAATGAAGGTAGAGATGATGGAAAGATGAGACTTATGGTTGTAAATATCACTAGAAAGAGTAAATTTCGCCGTGATACCGAGCTTTGTAAAGATAGTGAGGACTTTATAGGATTTATATTTTATCTTATGAGTTCTATTTTAAGAGATGAGATTGGCTCAAATAGTTTTTTAAGCAGTGAACTTTTTGCTAGTGTTATAAATGATTTTGTTGATGAGTTTTGTGAGCTTTTAAAAAGTAGCAAAAGATCTAAATTTTATCTTCATTTAGCAAATTTAATGGAAAGTTTTTTTAGCTTTGAAAGGGCGGTTCTTGGTGCGGATGCTCCGAAAAAAGAGAGAAGTTTAGCAAAAGAGAGTATTTCTAAAAACCCATCATTTACCAGAGAAAATGAGTCAAAAATAAAATATGATATAAGTGGAATCGAGTTTTACGACAACATAGAATAGCTTGTATAAATTTAAACTGAATTTTTTCTATTAACAATTATTAAAAAGCTTTTTTAATAGTAATTATGTTAAAATACCATATTTGAAATTTAAGCGATATAAGCTTTGTCGCTAAATTTTGAGATGATTGAAGTACACTTTAGGACTATATTAAAGTGTTGTTGGAAATATGCAAAATTTGCATACTCTTAGATGTCAGATTTAGTTAAGGGGGACAAAATGAATGAAAAAAGAAGAGATTTTCTAAAAAAAGCCCTAGCAAGTGGAGCGGCTGCAGGGGTTGCTACAAGTGCACTTGCTAATAGTTTTGAAGAGCAAAAAACACAAAGTGGCGTTGCTCAAGGCAAGGCACATAAAAAAGAGGTACTTTATCACACTAGCAAACAGTGGGAAAAGTATTATAAAATAGCTTATTAAGGAGAGAAACTATGAGTCAATCAAATATAGGAAGACGCTCTTTTCTTAAGCTCGCAGCTCTTGGCGCAGGTGCAGCTACTACCAATGCTTTTGGTAGTAATGATACACTTCGCGAAGCAACAAATGCTGAGCTAAAAGATCCGTTTCCAGGAAGCGTTATGAAAAAGACTATCTGCTCGATATGTTCCGCAGGATGTGGTGTTGTAGCAGAAGTTGACGAAGCGTCAAATACTTGGATAAGACAAGAGATGGCAATTGACCATCCAATTAGTCAAGGTAGTCACTGCTGTAAAGGTATTGATCAGATAGATTTGACAAAATCTAAAATGAGATTAAAGTATCCACTTAAAAAAGTAAATGGAAAGTGGGAGAGAATTTCATGGGAGAGAGCAGTTGAAGAGATCGGCGATAAGATGCTTGAAGTTAGAGCTGAAGACGGTCCAGACTCAATTGAGTTTTTAGGTTCTGCAAAATTTAGCAATGAGCAGGCATTTTATTTTAGAAAATTTGAAGCATTTTGGGGTACTAACAACATAGATCACGTTGCTAGAATTTGACATAGCGCAACAGTCGCCGGTGTGGCGAATACTTGGGGTTATGGCGCTATGACCAACAGCAACAACGATGTGGCAGCAAATGCTAAGATGATGCTTTTTATAGGATCAAACGCAGCAGTTGCAAACCCAGTTGGAGCAATGAAAGCAGCTTTACAAGCTAGAGATAGAAACGGTGGCTACATTGTAGTAGTTGATCCTGTTTATACAAAAACTGCAGCTAAAGCTGATATGTTTATACGAATAAGACCGGGAACGGATATTGCATTTATATACGGTATGCTTCACATAATCTTTAAAAATGGGTGGGAAGATAAAGAAGTAGTAGAAAAGCAAACTTATGGTGTTGATCTTATCAAAGCAGAAGCAGCTAAGTGGACGCCCGAAGAGGTGGCAAATGTTACGGGTTGTACGACTGATGAGCTTATAAGATTTACAAGTATGTATGCACAAACAAAACCAGCAACACTATTTTGGGCATTGGGGATAACTCAGCACTCTGTTGGTAGTTCAAATACTAGAATTTTAGCTATTTTACAGCTCATTTTAGGAAATATGGGCAAAGAGGGTGGTGGAACAAATATCCTTCGTGGTCATGATAACGTTCAAGGTGCAACTGATATGAACTGCCTAGCTGATAGTTTGCCGGGGTATTATGGACTTGGAGACGCTGCTTTTCAGCACCATTGTAAGGGCTGGGGAGTAAACTATGATGATTTTATTAAGCGTTTTGCAGTGTCTGTAAAAGAGCCACGAGATAAGACAGGTGATCCAGTAAAAGGGACTAAATTTAATGAGTATTTTTATCATGATCCAGCAAATCCAGAAGATAGAAACTGGAGAAATGAAAAAGGTTATTCACTATCAAAATGGTGGCAAGGTGTGCTTGAGAGTGAAGATACATTTTCAAGTGGAAAACTTAGAGTTTTATGGGTTCAAGGAACTGGCATAACATCTATGGCACATACTACAAAGATAGCAGAAGCACTTAGTAAGATAGATATGCTCGTAATAGCTGAACCATTTTTAAATGAAGTAGCTATTTTAAGTGATAGACCAGATGGTATTTATGTGTTGCCTGTCGCTACCCAGTTTGAGAGTTCAGGACAAGTTGCAGCAACTAACCGTTCAGCACAGTGGAGAGATCAGATCATAAAGCCTATATATGAAAGCAAAGAAGATCAAGAGGTTATGTTTTTGTTTGCTAAGAAATTTGGTTTTTATTATGAGTATACTCGTGGTATGAAAATGGGTATAGTTGATCATGAGATAGTTCAAATCAGAGGTGATGATGAAGGTTTTAAATGGCCTGAAGATGCAACTAATGAGATATCAAGAAATACTCAAAGTATAGGAAACAACGGCAGAACAGCCGAAAGGTTAAAAAGACATCAAGAAAATTGGCATAATTTTGATCCTCATACATTTAGAGGTAGAGGCCCAGTAGAGGGAGAGTATTATGGTCTTCCATGGCCGTGCTGGGATGAAAAACATCCAGGAACACATATTTTGTATGATATAACTAAGCCTTATGCTGAAGGTGGTATGGGCTTTAGAAATCGTTTTGGCTTAGAGCATAATGGTGTTAGTCAGTTAGCTGATGAGAGCATAACTTTGCCAGGTTCAAAAGTCAAAGGTGGTCATCCGCAGATAACTAAAGATAATATCGAAGAGATTTTAGGTATAACTTTAACTGATGAAGAGCGTCAAAAAATGGGACCAAGTTGGGCTATGGATTATAGTGGGATTATAGCTGAGAAATGTAGAGAAGCAGGAGTTTGTGCTTATGGAAATGCAAGAGCTAGAACTATTGTTTGGGAATTTACCGATCCTATTCCACTTCATAGAGAACCTGTTCACTCACCAAGATGGGATTTAGTTCAAAAATATCCTACTTTTGATGATCAAGCTAGAAACTTTAGAGTGCCAACCAAATTTATAAGTGAGCAGCAAGAGAAGGATTGGTCAGAAGAGTTCCCTACTATCATGAGTTCTATGCGTTTAGTTAACCTAAGTGGGGCAGGAATGATAGAAAGAACCAGTAAGTATCTAGCAGCTATAACTCCTGAGATGTTTGCACACGTAAATCCTAAGCTAGCAGCCAAGTATGGTATAAAAGATAGAGATATGATGTGGCTACATAGTCCACAAGGCACAAAGATCAAGGTAAAATGCTACTATTCAGAGTCAGTTACTCCTGATAGAATTTGTTTGCCGTATAACTTTGCAGGTATTATGCAAGGGGTTGATTTAAGTAGCAGATATCCAGAGGAAGCTAAACCTTATATAATAGGTGAGAGTTCATGTACTATAGTAAACTACGGCTTTGACCCACAAACTCAAATTTCAGAGTTTAACGCAGGTCTTTGCAGGTTAGAGAAAGCGTAAGGGGTAAGATATGGCAAGAATGAAATTTTATGTAGATACAAGCAGGTGTATATCTTGTTTTGCTTGTCAAGTGGCTTGCTCTTCAGCTCATGAGGTGCCAGTTGGTATAAATAGACGTCGCGTTATAACCTTAAATGAGGGTGTTGTAGGTAAAGAGATATCAAGTACGATAGCTTGTCAACATTGTACTGATGCACCGTGTGCACAGGTTTGCCCTGTGCAGTGCTTTTATATTAGGGAAGATGGTATAGTGTTGCACGATAAAGATACCTGTATAGGTTGTGGATACTGCTTATATGCATGTCCATTTGGTGCACCACAATTTCCAAGAGATGGAGCGTTTAGTACAAAAGGAGCTATGGATAAATGTACTCTTTGTGCGGGTGGTCCTGAAGAGACATTCTCAAGTCAAGAGCTTCATAAATATGGTCAAAACCGTATAGCTGAAGGAAAAATACCAATGTGTGCAGCTGTATGCTCAACAAATGCTCTTTTGGTTGGTGATGCAACTGAAGTATCAAATATGTATAGAAAAAGAGTTATGGTAAGGGCAGAGAGTAGGCTAGAAAATAATAGCATTATAAGATAAAACATAGTGCATAAGGGGAAGCGATTCCCCTTTTTTTTTAATCTTTAATTTATTTAGGTGTTTACTGAATTTAGCTAAAATCTTATAAATTTAAGGATTTAAAGATGAAAAAGCAGATACTTTTAATAATAGCTATCTTTATGTTAGTAGGGTGTAGTTCTAAGCTGAATTTAGATCAAGGTATTGTCAAAAGTAGCAATCCGGTATTTATAGAAATTAGCCCAAAAAATAAAAAAACGTATATAGAGTTTACAAATTCAAGTAGAGTTGATAGCAATTTAACTTCAAGTATCTCAGAATATCTTTTAAATAATGGTTATGATATAGTTGATAAAGAGAGTTTGGCAAGTATTGTTCTTAAGGGAAATTTAAACTACTTTCGTTGCATGGAAGTTGTGGAATATGACTGGCTAGGCTATCAACATTATAGGGGTTTTGGGTGGCATTGGCACGATGATTATTATGATAAAAGATATATTTATGACGCTGAAATTTCTTTACTTATATATATAAAAGGCGATAATAAAGATGCTCGGCATGAAACAAATCTAACTTTTCAAAGTGATAAAAATCTCTACTCAAACTCAACCATCACAGAGATATTTAATTATCAAATTTATAAGAGAATTTATCACTATTTAAATAGCAATAAAAGGAGTAGTTTAAACGATGAGAGGCTTTGATATTATAGTTTGGGCTCTTTTTGTTTTGCTTTTTTGTGGATGTGCGGTGGATGAAAGTAAATATTCTAGTGTGATGAACTCAACCCGGTTAATCACACTTCAAAATAGTCCAAAAAATAGCAAAATTTTTGTTAAATTTACTAATACAAGCCGGTTTGATAGTAATTTAACCACTGATCTGTCTTTTAAATTTGCAAATGATGGGTATGAGGTAGTTGGTGATGAGAATTTAGCAAGTGTAGTTATAAAAGGAAATTTAGAGTACTTTAGGCGTAACTATATCAAAGATCCAGATCCATTTATATATCCAGGTTTTGGCGCGGCACATAGATGTAGGGTATGGGGCGAGTGTTATGATGCTAGAACAAATAGCTATATATATGATGCTGAGGTGTCATTGCTTATAAGGGTTGATGATGGAGTTAAAACCAAAGAGTATAGAACAAACCTTTTTTATAAAAGCAACATAAATATAAACTCTGCAAGCACTATGATGGATATTTTTAATCAAGAAATTTATGATGAAATTTTAAGCTATTTTAAGGATTTTCGTGAAATTTAGATCTTGTAAATTTATCTATATAAAACATCCAAAAAAATAAAAACACAGATAAGATAAAACTTACTCCAAAAGCTCCTCTTAGATCTATAAAATGCAGTAAAGGACCTAGAGTTTTTATAATAAAAGGGTTTAAAAACTGCCCAAGATATAAAGATGCAGACATGATCGCCATAGAAACTGCCATATTTGTTTTACTAGTAGTTGTGCTTACTAAAGTAAACATTGTAGTCATTAAAGCACCTTGAGAAAAGCCTACTAAAGTAAGGCCTATAAAGACATGAGTTAAATTTACAGCTTTAAATTGAGCGAAAAATCCAACCGCAAAAAGAAAAGCATAAGCATACTTTGCTTTTGTTTTAAATTTTGCTAACATAAAAGCAAATAAAATTCCTGAAATTGCACTAAAAAGATGCTGATAAGCTAGTAAAAATCCTATAAATTTTGGCTCTACCATACCCTCACTCACCATAACAATAGAGAAATTTGTAGGAAAAGAGTAAAATACAAGCATTACCAAAAATACTCCTAAAGAGTAGGGATAAATTTCTTTAAAAGCACTGCTAAAAGCTCCTTTTGGTGGATTTTTAGCTCTTAAGTTTATGTTTGGTAAAAAAAGCATCACAAACCCTAAAATAATAAACCCAATCAAATAGACTAAAAATGCATAGTTCCAAGACATATCAGCTAAAAATGAGGATAGTGGTGTTAGTAAAATTCCACTTAAGCTTGAAACCGCCGTGCTGTATCCTAGAAGTTTTGATTTTTCCGCATCTGTATAAAGTAGTCCGATGAGTCCTGTACCAAGTGGCTGGATAAGACCAACTCCTATGCCAAGTAGAGCACGAAGTGTAAGTATGGTATATATACTATTTGCAAAAAATGCCCCTACACCGCCTATGATATAGAGTGATAAACCAAGTATAGCAATAGTTTTTGAGCTAAATTTCTTAGCTAAAAAAGAAAATAAAAATGAACTTATTATGATAAAAAAACTATGTATAGATATGATCTGCTGGATCATAAACTTGCTAGAGCTGTTAAAATACTCTCCTATAATCCCAACAGCAGGCGCAACAGCAGCTCCAGCCATAATAGTAGCTAGTGATAAAGATAGTATTGTAAAGGTTGCTAAATTTGAAGTTTTACTCATTCATTGATATTAGCTTAATATCTTAAATTTATAACCTATTTAAAATTTTCATGCTTAGTTTAGTAAGCATGAAAATCAAAATATACCTATAACTATCTCAAATTTATAGCCGATAGGTTCTTTGTCGTTGTATAAAACTCCTTCATAAAGCATATCCCCAACGCATGCACTAAACATTATATTTGCTTCGTGAACATCACCTTTTTTAACAAAATTAGCATGTATTTTGCCCATATCCATATTTACTCCACTAACGATAACACTTAAATTTTCATAATCCCCTAAATTCGTTATGCGTAAAGTCGTAGGCATCATTGCTCTTATAGGCTTTGGAGTAAATGAAATTTCTGTTGTTTTGCCATTAAATTCTTGTGTGCAATCTTCAATGTTAAGATGACAAGTTAAGTGTGCGCCAACTTCTGAAATTTGTCGATTGTTGTTGGTTTTTGAATCACATCCTACTAAAAACAAAACTATACTAAGTGCTAAAAGAACTTTTTTCACTCTCTACCTTTCGTTTAAAAACTCTACTAATTTAGAGTTTATACGATTAAAATCCAAAAGAGTTTTTCCCTTAAGTTCATCCATAAATTTAGCTGCAGTTTGGTTAGAGTCAAAAGCTATCAAATCATCACCACTAACGCTTAAAAATCTGCTTCCAAACAGATAAACCGCATCTTTAGCTCGTATAAGTTCACCGTTTGCATAGTTAGTTACATACAGTTCTTTATAAGGAGCTTCTGAATTTTCAGGCTTATAAGTGTAATCAAACATAGCTTTAGGTGAGCTAAAAAGTAAAATTTCACCATTTTCATTTTCAATAACACTTAAAAGCTTAGGACTATCTAGTGCATTAGTGAGTGTTATAGGGCAGGTTGAGTTAGCGTCTTCTATGTTTATAGCATTTAAATTTAACGCTAAAGCTATTAAAAATACAAATTTCATCATACTAGATCCTTTTTAGCAAATGCTACATATCCTAAAATCAAACATATTATGCCAAGCACTGCTGGATACAAAAGAGAATAAAGCATAAATGTTTTTCTTCCAAAAATATCAAGTATATAGTAAGCAGCAGGTCCGATAACTGATAAATTTGGATCAAATAAAGACATACTTGCTACCCTAAAAGTTTGGATAGGGTTAAGAATGGCAAATGTATAGATAAGATACTCATTAATAGAGCTTCTCATCATAAGTCCTATAAGACCAAGATCAAGAAAAGCTAAGAAAAATAGCCATACAAAAAACGCCATAGCCAGTGACATCTCTTGACTTTTAACAATACTTGATATCAAAAATCCAAAAGCTAGAAAAACAAAGCTTAAAGCAGAGAGCAAAAGGGTATATAAAATGATAATTCCCCAGGGGATAGATAAACCTTTTACGACTCCTATTATCACAATTAACCCAAAAGCTAGAAGAAGAGGTAAAAATACTACAACGCCCCTACCAAAAGCTTTTCCAAAATAGTACTCTTTAAGGCTAATAGGATAACTTAGTAGATATTCTAGTGTGTTCATATCTCTATCATAACTTATACTTCTAACTGTAGTAATGAGTATAAATATAGGTAGGATGATAAAACAAATTTGGATAAAAAGCAAAAGAAGTCTTGTAAGGCCTGTAAAGCCAGCAATACGAGAATTTGTAACTCCACTTAAGAAAAATATAGCGATTATACCCGCAAAAGTTAGAGTATATATCAAAAACCATTTAGAACGAAGAGACTCTTTGATGTCCATTTTAGCTATTAAAAAAAGATTTTTCATAATGTTTGATCCTTTACTATCTCTCCTAAATCAAGCTCAACTACACGGTTTGCAATCCCTTCTATCTCACTTAAACGGTGTGAAATAACAAGTATAGTTTTATCTAAAAATTTAGTTTTTATAAGATCTAAAAATTTAGAACGTGCTTCTGTGTCAAGGTTGGCTGTTGGTTCATCAAAAAGTAAAATTTCACTATTTCTAGCTAAAGCTAGGGAGATTAAAAATTTCTGCTTCATACCACCTGAAAGTTTATAAAATGGTTTTAAGAGCTCTTTGCTTATATCTAAATTTAGCAAGTTACAAAAATTCTCTATATCGCTAAATTTTGCATTACTTGTTGCATTTGCATATTTAGAAATTTCAGCTAAATTCAGCTTTAGAGGAGGTGCAGATTGTGGCACAAAAGCTAAGCTAGAAAGAGCTTTTTTTCTATTTTTAAAAGGGCTATATGAGTTAACTAGAATCTCTCCTGCATCAGGATAAAGTTCTCCAAGCATAACTTTTAAAAGTGTACTTTTACCAGCTCCATTTTGTCCTGCAAGTAGTACTCTATCACCTTTATGAATATTTAAATTTATATCATTAAGTGCAAGGTGTGCGCCAAATTTCTTTGTAATTTTAGTTAGTTTTATCACATAATTCCTTTTATAAAAGCTTCTTAAGGCGGTTTTCAAATTTTAAACTATCATGATGACATACATCAATACACCTTCCACAAAGTGTGCAGTCAGCTCCTGTAACTAAAAATTGACCATTTTCATCATCTTTATGTTTGTCTTTGGTTACTCTAAGAACGTGAGGAACAATGCATGCATCTATACAGACATTACAGTGGTCACAACTCTCTTTGTCCCAAGAAATTTTAATTGCATTTGTATGGCCGCAAATAAGTTCATAAGTTGTTCCAAGTGGACATATATATCTACACCAAGCTCTTCTTGAGAAGAAAATTTCTATCATCAAAACAATTATTACAAAGCTAAATGCTACACTATATCCATATATTAAAAATCTTGAAAAAATTCCTACTACGTTAAACATCTCAAATATGAGATATCCGCTGATAAAAGTTGCTGCTATAAAAACAGCTAAGAAAAAATAGCGAAATTTAGGATTAAATTCTCGTTTTTTAATAATCCTTCTTCTAATTAGTAATGCATTTATTCTTTCACCTATCTCACCAAGCAGATTATAAGGGCATACCCACGAACAAAACGCTCTTCCGCCAAAAAGAGTGTAAAACATAAGTATCGTTAAAGAGCCGATGATTAAATTTGTAGGAATTTGATGACTTGCAACAATTGCCTCTATAGTTATAAAGGCATCAGCCAAGTGAAGTCCAAAAAGCCTAGATGCACTTATGCTACCTTCCAAAATTTGCAAATCTATGCGGTATGATAATATAAAAAGTAAGTGCATTAGGATAATAACAAAAAAACGATAAAAACGTATGGTTGGGCGATACTTGCCATCTCTATTTTTACCAAAAAATGTCTTTAAAAAAGGCGTTCTTGCAACAGTTGAACGCTCGCTATATTTATCCATAATTACTCAAACCTTGAAATTTCTTCAGCCAAAATTGATAAGTTTTCATCACTTACATTTTGAAGCAGTTCACTCATAAGAGTATTATCGATGCTATGTGTTTTAAAGTCTTGAAGTGATTTTAAAATTTGCTCTTCAGTTTGTCCTGCTATGTGAGGAGCTATCTCGCCTCTACCATCAAGTCCATGACACGGTGCACAACTTATGCGGTAAAGAGCACTTACACCTTCGTTTTGACGTTTTCTCTCTAGAGCAGCTCTTTCCTCTTCTAATTTAGCGATCTTTTCTTGTTCTTTTTTCTCTATTGCTTCCATCTGCTCTTTTTTCCTAGCAGCCTCTTTAGCTTCATTATCTTTATAATTACTCTCTTGTTTGGCGGTTTGACTTGCAGTTTTAGTAGGATCAGGAGCACCTGAATTCATTATATAAACTACAGCACCTATACACAAAGCACCAATAACTATAGCTAAAATTTTACCTGTTTTCATCTTTAATCCTTTTTACTTCAGCGTTAAATTCACTTATATCTTTAGCAAGTGAATTTATCTCTTCATCTGGCATTTTTGCAACTAACTCATGTATAAGAACGTTTTCTTCAGTTTTAGAGCGGTAAGCTTTTATCATGTTAGAAATTTCACTTTCGCTTTTATCTAGAAGAGATGGTCCTATGACTCCGTTTGCATAGTCATTATGACATGCTGAACATTTAACTAAAAAGTTATAACCTAAATGTTTTTCAAGCAGGCTGACGTTTATGTTTAAATAAGGGTTTCTTATCAGTGCTACAGCAGTAATTTTTTTAGTTGTAGAGTTGCCTTCACCCTCAGGAGCGATATCAATCACTCTGTTACCTCTAACATCATAGCTTGTAAATTTTGCTACTTTGTCTTCACCTTTTTGAGGCTTGTTTGATGCAATTTCTATAGAAGGCATTTGAGCCATTGTTGATTCAGGTGAGCTTTGAGACTCTTTTTTTTCTTGGTTGTCACCACAACCAACTAGCATCAACATAGATAGTAAAATTATAAATTTTTTCATATTAGTCCTTATATACCTCACTAAATTTTTTATGAGGAATAGCTTCTATGATACCCACAGGGCATACTTCTACGCATACTCCACAGCCTACACATCCCTCTTTTATACGTGGTAGATTTTTCTCATCAAGCTCAATAGCACTACTTCCAATAGGACAGAGTTTAACGCATAAATCACAAATTTCACCATTTGAGTTTTTTATATCTTCTACAACTTTAGCTTCTCGCTCGTTGTGAGTTTTTCTAGATGTTAAAAACTCAGTTTTTTCCGGGCTTAAACGTTCGCCTTTAAGACTTAAGCATTCATTGAAATTTGTTAGTGTAACAACTCCCATATTTGCATCTTCTCTCTCTAAGCTATCAGGATTTAATGCACCACTTGGGCATGCTAAAACACAAGGAAGAAGATCACACAGATAGCATCCTCGTTTTTTAGGATCAATGTGCGCTGTGCCAATGTCAACCCCACTTGTTATATCAAGTAAGCTTATAGCATAATACGGGCAAACTTGTACGCATTGACCACATTTAATGCAAAGTTTATCAAAATCTGGTGAACTTCTTGGTGGTCTTAAGTAGGTATCATTTTTTGCATTAAGTTTGACTGCGTAACTTCCACCTAACGCAAGAAGTGCTAGTAAGCTAGCTCCTGTAAATTCTCTTCTATTCATTTTTAAACTCCAAAGGTTTCATCCGTGGACTTTCGTCAGTTATAAGTAGCATTGGCTCAGAAAATGGTGCTAATTTAGCTAGCAAATTTATCCCTGAGATCACAGCAGATCCATAAAAAAACTGTAAATTCGGGAAAGTTTGCCAGAGAATATCAGCATAGATATAATTTTGGTATGGCGTATCGCCAAAACCGTCATTATCTCGGTCAAAGCCTTGATACTCATCAAAGTAGTTTCCTATCCAAGTGTTTTTGGTAAGCTGTTCATCATTTGAGCCACTTACCATCATATCCATATTTCCTATAAAGTTGTTATTTTCAAAAATACTAGGAAGTTGTACGGATTGAGTTTGCACAGCAACAGTGTTATATAAAATTTGGTTATTTCTATATATGTTTGTAGTACCGGGTTCATACGGCGAGTTGTCGATATAAAGACCTCTAGCATTATATATCATAATGTTATCTTCTATGAGAAAATCACTTACATCTTTCATGCCAAAACCAAGGCCAAAAGCTCCTGTTGAGCTAGCTACAATGTTTCTTTTAGCTTCACTTCCATTAGAAAACATAAAAAAGACACCCACAGAATTTTCAGTATAGTTATTATCTAGAACTAAATTTCGCCCTGAATACATGAAGTGTAGAGCATATCTACCACGTACTCCGACGTTGTGTTGTATCAAATTCCCACTACAATACCATATAACAGTATCGCGACTGTCATAGACGTAGTTATAAGTTAGTTCATTGTTGTGACTATACCAAAGTCTGATACCATCTCCTTTTAAACCAGGACTTGTATCTTTTGAGGTAATACGGTTGCCATGTATGATCGAGTCATTGCACTGCTCAAAATTTATACCAAAAAGTGAATCTTTAATATCACAGTTTAAAATTTTAACATTGTAGGCACTTTTACAACTGACACCAGCATCTAAAACGCCATGTGAGTTTCCACTGCCTCTAATGGTTAAATTTTCAAGAGTAACATTTGGTGAGACTATGGATATAACAGTTCCTTTGTTCTCTCCTGTTATGATAGTATCATTCCCTTTTATTGTAAGGGGTTTGTTTATGATGATATCGCCTATAAATTCACCTTTTCCAAGCTCTATAACATCTCCACTTTTAGCCGAGTCTATAGCCTCTTGAAGAGGGTTTGCAAGGGCAAAATTCATAGTTAGTATCAGCAGTGCTATAACTCTCATTCGCTCTCTTTTTCTCTTAAATATTTTCTCTTTGAAAATATTGCTAATATAGATAGCACACTCATTGCTATCATCACCCAAAAGCCTATATCTGGGTATGAACTTGTCGTAAACTGAGCAACTTTACCTTCACCTAAAGCCGTAGGCATAAAAGGTTTAATTGTAAATGCTCCCCAATCTTGCATATTGTGACCATACCAATAGAGCCAACCAGCCCATGCAGATAGAAAAAATACCCATGCTATGATAGGTAAAATCATAAGCAAGGAATTTCCTCTTCCATTATAGTATAAGAAAGCAAGCATACAAAGAGTTGATATCAAAAGATAGTGAGGAGAGATAGCTCTTTCTGTATTGCCACCATATTCAACTGGATACATTCCTATATAGTGGTTTAGTGTGTTCATCTCACCAACATCACCACCATAACCATCTACGTGGATAAAAAGTGGGATACCATTAGGAAAAGCTTCTTGTGGATACTGTGGCGCGCTTAGAACTATCGACCAAACAGGAAGACTAGGCATGGTTATCTCAGCCCCTCTTTCAATCATCTTAGAAAGATCGCCTTTTACATCATCAGGTAAGAGATGGTTTTTGTGTTGAATTTTGGTATAGAAATTCCATATCGTTTCAGCATAAGCAGGAACTTCTTGACCTGCTTTTATCCTATCAGGCATACCATGAAAACCTATAACGGGTATTGTAAAGCCTAAGGTCATTAAGACAAGGGCTATAATAGTGTAAATTTTATATTTTGGCATATTTATCCTTTTATAATTCCCCCAAAATGGGGGAATTTTTTTATTGAAGGGCAGCGTTTTCGTCTATCCACTTCAAATATTCTATAATATCATCAGCTTGTTTTTCAGTCATGTTTTGGTTAGGCATGCGAAGATTAAAGAAGTTAATCAATGCATCAACATATGGTTCATTATAGTGTTCTTCAGTATTTAAAATGAAGTTTTTAACCCATTCTGCACCAGTTTCATGTCTTAAAAGAACTCCTGTTAAGTCAGGACCTGAACTAACTTGACCGATAACGTGACAGCCACTACATCCGCCTTCTAGATAAGCATCTTCACCTCTAGAAGCAGCCTCGCTCATAGGTGTTGAAAGCTCTCTTATAAGAAGTGATCTTGCTCTAAGACCTGAGTCAGCAGTTTTAACTAGATATTGCCATACTTGATATTCCCAAGTAACAGCTAAGTCCATATTGCCATCAGCTAATGCTTTGTCAGCATTTGCTTTAACTTCGTCTATTTTAGAGTATTGATCTAAAGCATCTTCTATTAAAGCTTTGATGTTTGGATAATTTTGGTAGTTATTTTCAGTCATGAATGCAACTACGTTTTGGATAACATCATCAGTAGCTTTGTTTGAAGCTAAAATTTTATCATACTCAGCTTGAAGTGCTACAGGATCAAGTTTTTCTAGTTTTTTTGCTCTAACATCTTCATACTCTTTGCTAGGGTCTTTTACTAATAAATAGCCCATCATCTCTAAGTGTAGTGCAGAGCAGAACTCAGTACAGTAGTAAGGGAAAACACCCTCTTGAGCTATAAAGTTTACAGATGATGTTTTACCTGGCTCAATTGAAGTGTGAACGTTCATTAAGTCAACAGTAAATCCATGAGTCTCATCTTCAGCTCTTTCTAGGTTTGTTAGGTGAATAGTAACGTTATCATCAACTTCAACTTCGATTATCTCTGGGTTGATGTGACTTCTTATCATAGTACCATATACAGTAACATTTTTGCCATCTCTTTCAATTCTCTCTTGTCCTGCTAGAGTAGCTGCTTCGTGTTTTTTGCCTGTTGTAGCATCAGTTCCCATTGGGTATGTTACAAGAGGTTTTAGTTTATCTGCTGAGATAGATATAACGTCGTGTGGCTCACCAAGACCTATAGGCATATCATACAACAAAGTCATCTTAGGTGTTTTGATGTCTATTAGTTGGTGGTTTTGTGGGTGAAGCGGTCCAATTGGGTTAAAGCGATCGATTGATAGCTTGTTAAGAGATATAACATACTCACCTTTTGGTTTGGCTGATTTGCCTTCCATAGTATCTATGTGTCCGATGTTGTAGTGAATGTTAACACGATCTAAAACTTGGAGAGTTTTATAGTTCCATTTAACTACTTGTGAATCAACAAACAAAGATGTATATACTATATCAGGCTCACTATCAAATGCAAAGTGAAGTGGTCCAAGGCCTAATTCTACTTGACCATACATACTTTTTTCCATATCAAGGATAGGAATACCATATGGATCTGTACCAATGTACTCTTTTGCATCTATTAAAGCTTTAATTTTTTCAAACTCATAAACTGTAGCCACTGTATCAAGTTTACCAGCAACTAAGATATACTTACCATCAGGAGTTACATCCACACCATGTGGGCTCTTTGGCTCAGGGATTAGGAATAAAGCATTATTTGCTACCGCAACCTCTATAGGAATAACGCGGTGATCGTTAATGATTTTATAGTTTGCAGGATCTTGAGCTAATTTTTCTAAAATTTGCCAATTATACACGTGCATATAGTCAGTATCGTTTCTACTCATACCAGCTTCGTTTGGTGGAGTTCCTTTACCCACGTCACCTACATAAATCTCAGTGTTAAAGCTGTTTGTAAATGCCCAGCCTGTACTTGGACCTTTACCAGCATCACTTAAGTCTTGCATATATGGTGGAAGTTCTAGTGAGAAACTTGCATCTTTATCAATTCTTCCTTTTTCATAGTCAAATTTCCAAAGTGTTATTGCACCACGATAAACTTCTTCATATGCCTCTATTGGATGATAGAAGTTATCAAGTGGAGCAGCGTATTGGCTTGCTTCTATAACGTACTCTGTGTTTGGTGTTACGAAAGCACCACCGTGGTTACTTTTTATAATAGGGTTTGTTACTATTTGAACAGTATCAAAGCTCTTTAAATCTATGACAGCTATTCTAGGGTTGGCTTTATCGTTGATAAATACATAATCCCCCACATATTCACCATTTTTTTCGCTAAAGTTTGGATGGTGAGTATCTCCCCATGCTAATTCAACTCCGCGCATATGACCTTGTTCAAGAATTTTTTTAGTCTCAACATCATATCAATATCCTTGCCAAGGTTCTGGAGTAAATACACCAATGTATTTGTAAATTCTCATAGACGGGACACCGTAAACTATAACTTGGCCAGATTGTCCACCTGAAGAGAAAACGATGTAATCATCTCTTTTCCCGCTTGGAACATATGTTTTAGCAGCTGCTAAAACGTCTTGTTCGCTAAGCCCTCTTTTTTTCATTACATCTTCTAGTTCGCTTGCCCCAAGAAATGAGCTAGTAGCCAAACAAGCTGCAAGAAAAATATTTTTAATCTTAAACATATAAAACTCCTTTTAGTCTTCTTTGTTTAAAATAGCTATATCGCCCTTCCATGAGACAGCGATAATGCCAACTTCGTCGTCATAAAACAACGCTCTTACACGTTCATTAAAAATATGTTCTCTACCCTCCTCCTTTTCTATGTTTTTATCATATATATATAAGTTTCCTTTATAATCACCTATACAGATTTTATCTCCACATTCGCAGATAGCATCTATTTGCGAAAGAAGATTTATTTTTACCTTGTCATTATAAAGATTTCCTTTAGAATCACCTAATATTAAAGTGTCATCAAGCTCTAATATAGATGTAATTAAATTTGGAGTTTTGATATCTTCTAAGATATTTAGAGCTTCATCAAATTTAATTAAATTTCTACTGAAAAAAGAGATGTAAATTCCACTTTTTCCTATAAAAGCAGTAGTAGGTTTTACGTTATTACTAAGCTTTTTTGAAGTGCTATTTGTATCAAAAAGCAAAACTTCATTACCTTTGTGAAATAGCAACTTAGCAGAGTTTTGATAGCTTAAAGGATTTGATATATATCCAAGCTTTGAACTAAAGGTAAGGGCATTTTTTAGTACAACTTTATCTTTAGAAATAGCCAAAATTTCATAGTTTAAAACTCCTTGATCTATTATGTTTTTTCTCAAGAGATCAACTATAAAAAACTCATTTTTGCTAGCTAAAGTCAATCTTTTATCAGCATAATTTACCTTGCTGATATAAGTATTATTTTCAAACAATTCTAGCAACTCATAAGCATTTAAGCTTAGTGATAATATCAGTAAAAATAAAAGCTGTTTCATCTTTTTCTCCGATATCAT
>JAAYFN010000068.1 GCA_012728225.1 Campylobacter sp. | reverse complement strand
GTTATATATTTTCATCAAATGACTATGAAGCATCTATAAAATCCTTAAAATTATAGAGCTATGATGTGAAAAAAGCTTCTAAAATAGAACATTTAATAAATTTGCTAGCTACAAAAAGTATAAATTATCATGATTTTATAGCTCAAGCAGACTATATAGAGGAGATAACTTCACTTATAGACGTTAAAAATTTTACTATGTGGAATACGCTAGGACTTCCTATTATTAAACTTGATAATGGTAAAATAACTCTAAAATCTAGAGAGACCAACATAGATGAAGCTATTTTTTGCGTTGTAGATATAGAAACAAGTGGAGGCATAAAAAGTGGCCAAGTTATTGAAATAGGTGCTTTAAAAATGCAAAATGGTAAAATCTTGGATAAATTTGAGAGTTTTATAAAAGCTCCTTTTATTCCTGAAAATATCATTGAACTTACAGGTATCACGCTAAAAGATCTTGACAATGCACCTCATCTTAATGATGTATTGGCAAAATTTAGGCTATTTTTAGGTGACTCTATTTTTGTAGCTCATAATGTAAAATTTGATTATAATTTTTTAAGTATAAGTATGCAACAAGCAGGCTTTGGTATACTTTTAAACCGTCCACTTTGTACTATAAATTTAGCTCGCCGAACAATACCAGCACAAAAATATGGATTAAGTTCATTAAAAGAGCTTTTAGGTATAGAAAATGCTCATCATAGGGCTTTTAATGACGCTTTAAGTGCGTGTGAGATCCTTAAAATTTGTTTGCAAAGAGTACCGTGGAATGTGCAAAGTGTGGAAGATCTCATAGAATTTAGCAAGAGTGCAAAAACAGTAAAAATAATAAAAGAGCAAGAATGAATATAAGAGCTTTAGTAAATTTAGATGCTTTAGAGCAAAACTACCAAATTTTAAGGTCTTCTATTGGCAAAGATGTAAAATTTTGTGCCGTAGTTAAAGCAGATGCTTACGGACATGGGGCAGTAGCTGTATCAAAACTATATGAAGAGTTAGGAGCTGAGTATTTAGCTGTGGCAAGAGTTAGTGAGGGTGAAGAGTTAAAACGCGCTAGGATCAACCTTCCATTGCTCCTTCTAGGTCCAAGTGATGAGATAGAAAAAGCTATAAAACTTGGGCTTGAACTACCTATTTCAAATATTGATCAAGCAAAAGATATAGATAAAATAGCTAAAAAACTTAAAGTAGTAGCTAAAATACAGATAACTATTGACAGTGGTATGGGGCGTTTAGGGTTCGTGGCAAACGATGAAAACAACAGTGAAATTTGTGCAGAAATATATGAAATTTCAAAATTTAAAAATTTAAAAATAAATGGGATATTTACACATTTTTCAAATGCTGATAATGAAGGAGATAAATTTACCTCTACCCAACTCAAAAGATTTAACTTAGTTTTAGAAAAATTAAAATCTCTAAATATCCAAATTCCACTCATCCACGCATCAAATTCAGCCGGCATTTTAAGATACAAAAATACTCATTTTAATATGGTAAGAGGAGGGATCGCATGTTATGGATATCTCCCCTTAAGCTCTTCAACTAATCCTATAAAATTAACTCCTGCAATGAGCCTAGAGGCTAAAGTTGCAAACGTTAAAACACTACCAAAAGGCTCGCCGATAGGATACGGCATGAAATACTTTGTAGTTGATGAACTAGAAAAAATCATCACTATAAATATAGGCTATGCTGATGGATTTTTGCGTGCTCAAAAAGAGCCTGAAGTTATAGTAAATGGTATGATATGTCCCGTAGTAGGAAGAATTTGCATGGATTTATGTATGGTTAAGACTCCACTTAATATTAAAGTAAAAACTGGTGATTGGGTTGAAATTTTTGGCCCTAATTTGATAACAGCTGAGAGTTTAGCTACTAAAAACAGCACTATAAGTTACGAAATTTTATGTTTAGTTTCAAGGCGCGTACCAAGAGTTTATATAAAAGATAAAAAAGTAGTCAAAATAAATGACTATCTAGCTTGAAATCATTTTAAATTATCTAAAATTTTAGCCCCACTTGGCAAAATTTGCCTGCCTTTAAAATGTCTCTTGGCAAAATTTTCTATACTTATATAGTAAGCTTTTGATATCTCTATATTGCCTAGATCTAGCCACTCTCTTGCCTCAAAATAACTTTCAAATTCATACCCAAGGTAATTTAAAATTTTAAGTGCATTACTACTAACAGGCATGACATTTTGTTCACAAACAAACAAAAGTATCATATCAGCACTTTTTAACCCTAGCCCTTTTTGAGAGTATAGCCACTCACCACTAGCATCTACACAAAAACCTTCAAAACTACTGTATTGACTCAAAATTTCATCTGCTAAACTAAGCATAACCTTAGCTTTACTTTTATAAAACCCACTTGCTTTTATGATATTTTCTAACTTTTCTCTACTACAGCAACTTAACGTTTCAAGATCTAAAATTTGAAAATTTCGTAAATTTTCAACTGCTTGTATAGCTTTATCAAATTTAGTATTATTTGAAACTAATATAAACAAAAACCACTCAAATTTAGTTAAAATTAAAGGTTCCTCTTCGCACTTTATAAGCTCAAAAAGCTCCTTGCTATTCATATAAACTTCCTTTTATTGTCTAACATATAAAACTAAATTTCACTATTTTTAGCATAACTCTCATAAAACTGCTTAGCAACCCTACCACTCCTACTAGCTCTTAACATTGCGTATTGGCGAGCTTTAAGATGAAGTTCATCTCTGTTTCCTTTGTACTCTTTAAAGTAACTATCGACGATATCTAAGTATTCTTTAAAGCTTCCTTGATAAAAACTTATCCACAGCCCAAATCTATCACTAAGTGAGAGTTTTTCATCAACCTCTTCTTTTTTGTGTATAGCATTATCACTCATGCTTTCACTTACTATATGACGGCGGTTTGATGTAGCGTATAAAACTACATTTGTGGGAGGTTTTTCGATACTACCTTCAAGTAAAGGCTTTAGATGTTTATAACTTTTATCTCCCGCATCAAAACTTAAATCATCACAAAATATGATAAATTTATACTCCCCATACTCTCTTATTTGAGTTAAAATTTGCTCTAACCCGCCAAGGTCATCAACACCTATCTCTATGATACGTAAATTTTGCTTAGCAAAACTAGTAAAAACAGCTTTGATCAAACTTGACTTTCCGCACCCTCTTTCACCCCATAAAAGCGCATGATTAAAACCTTTGTTGTTTATAAAATTTTGAGTATTTTCTATAAGCTGAGATTTTTGTCTATCTATACCTATAAGCAAATCAATATCAACATAATCAACATCCCTCACAGCTCGCAAATAGCCTAAACTAGCACGATAAATCGCTGCTTTTGTGCTATTCCAGTCAATTCTTTGGCTCATTTTTACTCTCCTTTCTTAGAGTTTGAAGTATCACTGCTAAGATATCATCATCATCCTTGCTTTTTGCTTTTAGTAAAGTTTTTTGCCCGTCAACTCGCATTAAACTTACATTTGTTTCATAGTTTGAGAGTGCTTGATAACCACACTTTAAAGCTAAAATTTTAACCATCATAAGATCTAAAAACTGCTTTGTATAAAGATCGATCTTGCCAAACCTATCTTCCATCTCACTTGCGATTTCATAGACCTCTGATATCTCTTTAGTCTTGCTAAGTCTTCTATAAAGATCAAGCCTAAGTCTATCTTCTTTAATATAATCACTACTTAAAAATGCTGTAATATTTAGCTTAATATCCACACTTTTGCTCTCTTCTTGCTCGCCTTTGCTAAGAATGGTATTTATAGCATCTTCAAGCATTCTAAGGTAAAGTGAGTAACCAATGGCTTCTATATGTCCACTTTGCGCTTCGCCTATTAAATTTCCACCACCTCTAATTTCTAAATCATGATAAGCAAGAACTGAACCTGAGCCTAAAAATGAATTGCTCTCTAAGGCTACTAAACGCTTTATTGCGTCCTCTTTTAACGCGTTTTTATCTTCAACAAAAAAGTAGCAATATCCCTGCCTTGAACTTCTTCCTACCCGTCCTCTAAGTTGGTGCAAATCCGCT
>JAAYFN010000067.1 GCA_012728225.1 Campylobacter sp. | reverse complement strand
TTGGTTATCAGTTCCTACTTCTTTTTCTACTGAAACAACGTTTGTTCCTGCCTCAACTTCTGATCTACTAGCTTTAAGTTGAGCTACGTTGACTGCATCGTTATCATTTGTTCCAGCTGCTACGTTTACGATCTGTCTATTTCCTGCAGTTCCGCCTCCAACTGAGACAGCTCCACTTTTACTAGTTGTAGCTAAAATAGCAGCTTCTTGCTCTGCAAAAGCATCAGAAGGTACGTATCCTGCTATACCTGCTACTCTATCAGCTACCGAGTTTGAACCAAGAGCTATGCCACCCGACACTCCAGTATTAACTTTAGAGCTATTGCCAATAGCTAGAGAGTCTTCTGCATTGACTATAGCTTCATCACCTATAGCAGTTCCACTCTTAGCAAGAGCCTGAGCGTTAAACCCTATAGCAGTTGAGCGAAAACCATTAGCATAAGCGAAAGTGCCTATAGCTGTAGCATCATCACTAGACTTCCCTACCGTAGAGCCAAGACCTATAGCGGTAGCACCTTGAGAGAGTGCTTGAGCATGAACACCCACAGCTATAGCACCCAAACCATCACTCGTCGTCCTACGGTACCCTTTCTCCTCTCCAGATACATACGCTCCACGATTTAAACTATCTAAATACAATCCATAACTTATGCCTGTATTATTAAAATTGGAGTCTAGTGTATCATCACCGCCTATAGCTATACTTCCTAGCTGTTTAGCGGATGTATCATTTCCTATCGCCATAGATTGAGATGCAGTAGCTTCAGCATCTGAACCTATTGCTACTGCTTGGGCACCTATAGCTTGTGTGGTACCATTACCAATAGCGACTGCTCCACCTACATTGTTAGGAGCTTTTGCTATTACTCCTGAACCAATAGCAACAGAATCCCCTCCACTCGCTGTAGCGCCATAATAAGGATCATTAATAGAAACAATACCACCGCCTCCTATGGCAACGTTTCCTTTTGCAGTATTTGAACTACTACCACCTGCATAATAAGCATGAGCTGGAGAGAGTGCTCCAAAAGATAGACCACCAGCGACAAGCGCTACTACGGTAGCTAGGCTGAGTTTTTCTTTTAAGAGTTTGCTTTTACTTAAGATAGCTCCTAGTACTGATAGTTTAGAGCTACTTTTAACTACGCTTGAACCTCTTGATGAAGATACTCCACTAGCCTCTTCGCTTATAGCTATCCAACCAACACCTTCTTTATAAATATGCTTATACGCTTTATTCATAACAATCCCCTTTGACATGCAAATGCACGGTAATAGTTAGTTTCAAATATCTAACGCTTTAAATATTTAAAACAAATCTTATGATTATATAGTAAATATTCTTAATTATAGTTTAAAACAAATTTTATAAAACACCTAATAAATAATTAAAATATATATATCAATAAATTTATACGGTAAAAAGCTCCTATTTGTAGAGTGTCTTGATGATATAAATAATAAAATTTTATGATAAATTTACTGTTTTATAGGCTACTTTATCTTTTTATAAAGAGAATTTTAAAGCTTTTAAAACCCTGCTTCATTTAAAATTTTATAACTTTCACACCCTTTTTCATCTCTAAAATCACAAGCATAACCAAAAAATTCCTTAGCTTTAGTGAAATTTTGATCCACTCCTGTGCCATTAGTATAGATAGTACCTAGTTCCAAACAGTTTTCAACCATGCCAAATTTACATGATTTTTCAAGTGAGAGTAAAAGTGCTTGTTTATCGCCTTTGCTCTGATATAAAACTGAAAGATTGTGACAAGCAACTGAGTTTTCTCCTTCGCAAGCTTTAGTATAAAGATCTTCGGCTTTAGTTAAATTTTGCTCAACTCCACGCCCATTTTGATACATAAGCCCTAAATTTACACAAGCAGAAAGCTCTCCTTGAGTGCAAGCTTTGTTATATAACTCTGTGGCTTTGGTTAGATTTTGTCTTGTGCCGATCCCATTTTCGTGCATATGCGCTAGTTTTGCACACCCTGATGGAAATTTATCATCGCATGAAAGTTCATAGTATTCATAAGCAGTAAAAAGATCCTTTGCTACGCCGATACCTTGTTCATACATAAGACCTACTTTTTGACAACTAGCGTGAATTTTACCGCCACATGCTTGTTTAAAAAGCCGTAAAGCTTCTCCTAAGTTGCTTACTTCTCCTTCGCCATTTAAGTAGATAAGGGCTAGGTTGTGGCAAGCTGTGAGATTTTTAGGGCCACATGCGGGCTTTAGCTTTTCTATCGCTGTTTTTTGATCGCCTACTTCTAGAGCTGCAGCTGCATCACTTATAGCATCAGCTAATGCAAAATTTAGTGTTAAAACAAGAGTAAGAAGTAGTTTTTTCATCATAATGCCTTTGTTTTGTCTTTAATGGGTGGGATTATAACATAAAATTTTAAAATATTTATTATGTAGTTGAGACAAGATAAACAGATGTAAAAGTATAGTGATAAGAAAATTTAGTATAAATTTAAAAAGCCCTTAGAAAAACTAAGGGCTTAAAGTTACTTGAGGTAAAGTTTAGTGGCTTACCACTTAACGCCTTTACCGCCTATTTGATACTCTGTCGGAATATTTTTCATAGAGTCAAGTTTCCAAAGATCATCACATAGGCCACCATTTTTTTGTGTAATTGTCAAGTTGCCATCTGTTGTTGTTTCAAATTCAGCACAAGTATCATTTTTAATTTTTATAGGCAAGTCAACATTTGTCATATCTTGATTGTCAGCAGCAAAACTACCTTGTGATGTGTAGTAGCTTGTAAAGTCAGAAATGACTGTACTTACATTTGTAGCTGCTTTTGCCAACTCTGCATCATCTCTAGTAGCTGTTAGTCTTGGAACTGCAACTGCTGCTAAAATACCTAGTATAACGATCACGAAGATCAACTCGATCATTGTAAAACCTTTTTTCATGGTTTGCTCCTTAAATAAATTTGTTTTACATACGCTTATGTAAAACTCTTATAGATATTGTATCTCTTTTATCCTAAATTTAAACTAAAAATAATATTTATTTTATACATATATAGTTAATTTGATGCTTTGTAACTACTTTGTAACTACATTTGTAATAATTATAAATAATATTTTAGTTAATACTCATAAAACGATATACCTAACATAACTTTATTTACCTGTTTATTGTAGTCATACAAACTCTCACCATAACCGTTAAAATACTGTAAGTAGCCGTAAATACCATCTCCAAATGGAAGTGGAAAATAATAATTTAGCTCGATAGCTCCACGGTTTTGGTTATCAAAACGTAAGTTGTTGCGCCACAAGGCTACTAAATGGTGGTCTGCAATGTCATAACTAAATTTCAAATCACCATAACCCATATACTGTCTGATATCTTTGTTTTCATCATCAAAAATAAATGAGTGCCAAACAGTAGGAGTTATACGTAAATTTCCGAGACTAAAAGTAGTTTCAAGGTAGGCTCTGTTCCACGATCTTGACTTAAGTCCACCTTCGCCGTTTGACTGATGGTTTAAACCTACTCTTATATAATCAAGCTTCCAAATATCATTTGTTGGTATAGTTACAAAAAATTCTGGCTGATAATCTGTGGTTCTAAAAGGCAAAGAGTCGACTTGTATTTGCCAAAAAGATGTTTGAGTATACCCAAAAGACCATGTTTCATCAAGTCCTAAAAGGTCATCAAAGAGTGGTTTTTGAAAACTAAACTGAAATTTAACCTCTTGATCTTTTCTCTCATCTCCAAAACGCTCTTCTTTTTTGCTAAAATCATACGCCCAGCCGATATATGAGGGTTTGTGCTGATATAACCACTGTTTATCTTCGGTATTTGCTCTTGGGTATAAGCTTTTTTTAGAAGGTTATGTTGTTTTTGTAGCTTTAGAAGAGTCAAAAGTACGCCTGTCATCACTACTAAAAGTAACTTTGGTATCTAAATCCTCTTTATGCTTATATCCGGCTGAGTTTATGCTTGATATGTTGTTTGCCTCTTGCAGTTCCTCTGGTTGGCTAGTAACTTGCTGTTGGGCAAGCTTTTTGTACTCAAGCATGGCTGATTTAAAATCCCCTCTAGCTTCGTATTCTAAAGCTTTGGTATAAATTTCATTGCTACTTTGTGCGAACATAACACTAAGACAAACTAGCGATAAAATAGATATCTTTTTCATGATTTTTCCTTATAAATTATCATAATCTTTTGGATAGTTAATATTATAAAACTCTTCATCAAATTCTATACTTTTAAATTCTACCTTTTTAAAAAGCTCGCTTATTTTGTGGATATCAAGCTCATAAAATTTGCGAGCTAAAGGCGCTATACTGGAGTGATAAAAGCCACAAAGATTGTGCGTAAAGGCTCTGTTTTTGGCAACACAAATTTTAGTATTTTCTAAATTTGCATATAAATTTCTAATTGTGTTTTCACTAGTAAAGGGCATATCTGCTGGATTTATAAATATATATTGGTCTTTGAAATTTGGATTTGATAAGATACTAGCAAGTGCGCCCATAGGCGAAAAAGAGTCAAAATCATCTTTTAAAAGTGGCAAATTTGGGCTAAATTTAGCATCTTTAGCACTAACATAAACATGGTTAAAAATTTCACTAAACCTTGCATAGCAAAAATGCGTAAGTGTTGGAAACTGAAGATAAGGAAGGAGAGTTTTATCCTTTTTCATGCGTGAGCTTTTACCGCCTGCAAGTATAACGCAAATTTCTAACTTATCTAAATTTTGACTCAAAATTTTTCCTATATTTGCCTATAAGCTATCTTAAAGATCTCTTGGGTCGGTAATTTTGCCTGTTATAGCGCTAGCTGCTGCAACTGCTGAGTTTGCAAGATAAACCTCACTTGTTCTATCTCCCATTCTACCTACAAAATTTCGGTTTGTAGTCGAAACACATCTCTCTTTTGCGCCTAAAATTCCCATATATCCACCAAGACATGCACCACAAGTTGGGTTGCTTACAAC
>JAAYFN010000066.1 GCA_012728225.1 Campylobacter sp. | reverse complement strand
TAAATTTAAGCTTGAAATTTAAAGGGAGAATTTATGGCTAGAATTGGTTTTTTAACTCATAATGATATGAGCCTTTATTATTTTCGTCGTCCTATTATGCTTGAACTTAAAGCAAAAGGGCATGAAGTGATAGCTATCACGCCAAAAGGCGAGCATGCGAAGAGATTGGAGGGTGAATTTGAGATGGTTTATTATGAGCTGTCTGCAGGTTCTATAAATCCATTTAAAGTTTTAAATGATTTTAGAAATTTAACAAAAACTTTAAAGCCTTTAAATTTAGATCTGCTTCAAACTGCAGCACATAAAAGCAATACCTTTGGCACTTTTGCAGCTAAAAAAGCAGGCATAAAGTATGTGATAAATTTAGTTGAAGGTTTGGGAAGTTTCTATGTTGAAGATGATATCAAAAGTAAAATCATACGTTTTTTCCTTAACAAACTAAGCAGACGTGCTTTTAAGATGAGTGATAAGGTTATATTTGTTAACGATAGTGATCCTGACTTTATGATATCTCAAGATATCATTTCAAAAGATAAAGTTTGGCGTATAAAAAGTGTTGGAGTTGATGCACAGTATTTTGATCCTAAAATTTCAAAAAGTTATGATTTTAATAGTGATAAAAAAGTAGTTATGATGATAGGGCGTGCATTATGGCATAAAGGTATAAAAGAATTTTACGAAGCAGCTGAAATTTTAAAAGATAGAAAAGATGTACTTTTTGTCTTTGTAGGAGATGTGTATAAAGACAATAAAAGTAGTGCTGATACTGAGTTTTTAATAGGTAAAAATGTCTTATGGATAAGGTGGAGCGACAAGGTAAGACAGCTACTTAAAGCTTGTTATATTTATACTCTTCCAAGTTATAAAGAGGGTTTTCCACGTACAGTTTTAGAGGCTATGAGTATGGAAAAACCTTGTGTAGTAAGTGATGTAGTAGGGTGTAATGAAGCAGTTAAAGATGGTGTAAATGGTCTACTTTGTAAGCCAAGAAGTTCTACTGATTTAGCTGTAAAGATAGCTGAGTTGTTAAATGCCCCAGATATGGCAAAAAGAATGGGAGAAAGTGCAAGAAAGCTTGTTTTAGAGTATTATAATCAGCCTATTATAAATGAAAAATATATGGAAGTTTATAGGAAATTTATAGATGTATAAGAGTTCTTTGAAGAGAATTTTAGATATTTTAGGAGCATTTTTTTTGATTTTTTTAACTTGCCCTATTATGTTAGTTTTATATATTGTTATAAAATTTAAAATTTCATCTAACCCTATATTTACACAAATTAGACCGGGGCTAAATGAAAAGCTTTTTAAAATTTATAAATTTAAAACTATGAGTGATGAGCAAGATGAAAATGGTGAGCTTTTATCTGATGAAGATAGACTTAGTCCATTTGGGGCTAAGATTCGTTTGCTTAGTTTAGATGAACTTCCACAACTTTTTAACGTTTTAAAAGGAGATATGAGCTTTATAGGCCCTAGACCTTTGCTTGTGGAATATTTAGAGCTTTATAGTCAAGAACAGCATATTCGCCACAGTGTGCGTCCGGGTATGACAGGATTAGCTCAAGTAAATGGACGAAATGCTATAACTTGGAGTAAAAAATTTGAATATGATGTGTATTATGCTAGAAATTTAAATTTTATACTTGATCTTAAAATTGCTATTTTAACAGTAAAAAAAGTTATAAAAAAAGAGGGCGTTAGTAAAGAAGGCATGGCAACAACGGAGAAATTCAATGGAAAAAACTAAGAGTATTTATATATACGGCGCAAGTGGACACGGACTTGTTGTAGCAGATATCGCATTAGCTTTAGGATATGAAGATATAATATTTTTAGATGATGCAAAAGGAGTTGTTTTCAATGCTAATTTACCAAAATTTGATATCATAATTGCAGTTGGAGATAACCAAATACGCCAAAATTTACAAACTAAAGTATTATCTGCTAAGTTTAATTTAGTAAGTTTACTTCACCCAAGTGCGGTTATCTCACCAAGTGCTAAAATCGGCAAAGGTAGTGTTGTGATGGCAAATGTCACGCTAAATGCTAAAGCTTGTGTTGGAGATGGGGTTATACTAAATTCAGGATGTGTGATCGAACATGAGTGCAAGATAGGAGATTTTGCTCATATTAGCCCAGGAGCAAATTTAGCAGGTGGTGTTAGAATAGGAGAATTGACACATGTTGGTATCGGCGCTAACCTTATACAGTGTGTTGCGGTAGGAAAAAATTCAGTTGTGGGCGCAGGTGCAGTAGTTATTGATGATATCCCAAGCAACTCAATTGCAGTAGGTGTGCCAGCAAAATTTAAAAAGATAAAGGATTAAAATGACGGTAGATGCAAATGGTATAGATCTAGAAAGTGGTGATAGTAAAGTTGTTATAAAAGATCTCAAACTTAAAGGATCTAAAAATAGCATAAAGCAAGGCACAAAAGCCAAAAATATCCGCCTAACTAACAACTCAAAAGAGATAGAGTGTAAGATAGATAAATTTGGTTTAGTTGTCTTAAAGACTGAATTTATTAAGAAGGTTTAAATGGCAAGAATTTTTTTAAGTCCGCCTGATATGGGCGCAAATGAATTAGAGTATGTCAAAAAAGTTTTTGAAAGCAATTACATAGCACCTCTTGGCGAATATGTGGATAGGTTCGAGCAAAGTGTCAGAATACAGACAAAAGCTAAGTACTCTCTTGCGTTAAACTCAGGTACAGCAGCACTTCATTTAGCTCTTAAAGTTTTAGATATAAAAAATGGAGATGTTGTTTTAGGATCTAGCTTTACTTTTATAGCAAGTTTAAATCCTATATTTTATGAAAGATGTACTCCTGTGCTTATTGATTGTGATGAAAGTTGGAATTTAAGTCCTGTACTTTTAAAAAAGGCGATATCTAAATCCCCTAAAAAGCCAAAAGCTCTTATTTTAACTCATCTGTATGGAAGTTCAGCTAAGATGAGTGAAATTTTAGAAATTTGTGCTAATGAAAATATTGTTTTGATAGAAGATGCAGCTGAGGCTTTAGGCGCAAAGTATAAAGAACAAAGTTTAGGAACTTTTGGAAAATTTGGTGCATATAGTTTTAATGGCAACAAGATTATTACCACAAGTGGCGGTGGAATGCTTGTAAGTAGCGATGAAGAACTACTTAAAAAAGCACGCTATTACAGCACACAAGCAAGAGAGGCGTTTGTTCATTATGAGCATCTTGACTATGGTTATAACTACCGCTTAAGCAATGTTTTAGGCGCTATTGGTGTAGGACAGATGGAGAATTTAGAGGATAAAGTTATTAAAAAAAGAGAAATTTTTGATAAGTATAGATCAAATTTAAAATCTCTAAATTTAGAGTTTATGCCAGAAATAGAGTACTCTAAAAGCAACAGATGGCTTACAACCTTGCTTTTTAGCAAAAAAGGAACTCATTTAAAAGTTATAGAAGCTCTTGATAAGGCCGATATCGAGAGTAGACCTTTGTGGAAGCCCATGCACCTTCAGCCTGTTTTTAAAGGTGCAAAAGCAGTGGTTGATGGTAGAAGTGAAGAGTATTTTAATAGAGGAATTTGTTTGCCAAGTGGCACATCTATCAGCGATAATCAGATAGACAAAGTTTGTGAAATTATAAAAAGTATAGTTAGATGAAAGAGTTTTTTAAACCTACTAAATTTAAAAGATCTGCATTTTTTATCGTTGGTGATATTTTAATATCTATTTTTTCAGCGATACTAGCCTTTTTTCTCCGTTTTAATGGAGATGTACCAAATGAATTTTATAAAGGGTTGTTGCTATATGTATTTACGATAACGATTTTAAGGGTATTTTTTCTATGGATATCTAAAATTTACTTAGTTCCATGGCGTTTTTTTGGATTATATGAGGCAAGAAAGATATTTGCAGCTCATATACTTGCTATGGCTATTTTTATTGTTATTTATGCTTTTTTTGATGATGTTTTTAGCCCTTTTGCTAGAAGTGTTATCATTATAGATGCGGCGATTTGTTATATTTTGATAAGTGGTTTTAGAATTTCAAAACGTATGTTAACTGAACCTAAAAACAACAATAGTGAAGCTTGTATAGTTGTAGGTGCAACACAAAAAGCCCTACATGTTCTTAAAGGTATGAAAGAGGGTTATATCAACTACTATGCTGTTGGGGTTTTTGATATTAGAAAAGAAGCCATAGGCACAACTTGCGAAAATTTTATAGTTAAAAATCAAGATGATATACCAAAATTTATTAAAAAATACAACGCTAAAACAGCGATAATAGCGCTTAAGTTAAATCAAGATGAGCTAAAAAAACTTCATGATGAGCTTACAGAGTATGGTATTGAAAATGTTAAAATTTTCTCACTTATAGAAGGTGGTGAGATACGAAGTGTGACAGTTGAAGATCTTTTGGCAAGAAAGCCAAAAGATCTAAATAGTGGTGTTGTAAGAGAATTTATAAAAGATAAGGTTGTTTTAGTAACAGGAGCTGGTGGAACTATAGGAAGTGAGATATGTAAACAGTGTCTTAAATTTGGAGTAAAACGCCTTATTATGGTTGATCATAGTGAATTTAACCTATATCAAATAAATGAAAACACAAATCAAGACCCAAGAAATTCTTTGAAAATGGTAAATATAGTCTACAAAGATGAATTAGATAAAATATTTAAAGAATTTAGCCCAGAAATAGTAGTCCACGCCGCAGCTTATAAGCATGTTCCACTTTGTGAGTTTAACCCTAAAATGGCAGTTGTTAACAACATCTTAGGCACTAAAAATATAATAGACACTAGCATTAAATACGGTGTTAGAAAAGTTGTGCTTATATCAACAGATAAGGCTGTAAGACCAACAAATATCATGGGAGCAACAAAGCGAGTTTGTGAATTATATGCATTAAATTCAACTTCTCAAAACAGTGAAATTTCAGCAGTTAGATTTGGAAATGTTTTAGAAAGTAGTGGAAGTGTGATACCTAAATTTAGAGCTTTGATAGAGCAAAATAGAAATTTAACAGTCACGCATCCGGATATAGTACGGTATTTTATGTTGGTAAATGAAGCGTGTCAGTTAGTTCTTCAAGCTGCAAGTATAGCTAAAGGTGGTGAGCTTTTTGTGCTTGATATGGGTAAGCAGGTTAAAATAGCAGATTTAGCTAAAAAGATGATAAATTTAGCAGGCAAAGAGAAGGAATTAAAAGTTGAGTATGTAGGACTTAGGGCAGGAGAAAAACTCTATGAAGAACTACTTATTGATGAGAGCGATAAAAAAACTGAGTTTGAATCTATATTTGTAACAACTAGCGCGCACTATGATTTAGAGCTTTTAAATTCTCAAATTTTAGCTCTTTTAGAGTGTAAAAATGAAGATGAGATAGAAGCAAGACTTAAAGAGATAGTTCCTGAGTTTAAACATGCATTAAATAAAAAGGATGGTGATGAAAATTTTACCAGCGATTGATTTAAAAGAAGGCAAGGCTGTTAGATTACATAAAGGTGATATGAATACAGCTAAAATTTATAGTGATAAACCATGGGAATTTGCTAAAGAATTTGAAGATAGTGGAGCTAAATGGCTACATATAGTCGATCTTGATGGCGCATTTGCTGGAAGTCCTCAAAATTTTGAAGTTATTAAACGCATAGTAGAATCTACAAATTTAAAAATTGAAGTTGGCGGTGGCATTAGAGATAAGGCACGTATAAAAGAGTATGAAAGTTTAGGTGTAGATCGCTTCATACTCGGCTCTATCGCACTCAAAGATCCACAGTTTGTAAAAGATATGGCCAAAATTTATAAGATTGGCGTTGGTATAGATGCAAAAAACGGTTTTGTAGCAGTTGAGGGCTGGGATGAGATAAGTGAGGTTAAAGCTACTGATTTAGCCAAAATTTATGCTGATGCGGGAGTGGACGCTATAATTTGCACAGATATAAGTAAAGACGGCACGTTAAGTGGCGTAAATGTTGAGTTTACAGAGGCTATCGCTAAGGCAAGTGGTGTTAAAACCATAGCAAGTGGGGGAGTAAAAGATCTAAGTGATATTCAAAAGGTTAAAGATAGCGGAATAATTTATGGTGTGATAGTAGGAAAAGCTTATTATGAAGGTACTATCGATTTAAAAAAGGCTTTTAAAATTTTAAATTAATACTATCTAAAATATATTTACGTAAATTAGCTACAATCTACACTTATTTTACAAACTAAGCAAATTTAAAACTAAGTTTTTGTAAAATGATAGTTAAATGTACTTAAATTTAATGGTAGGTTGATATAGTTTGAAAAGTTATTTTTATGAGCTAGAAGTTAGAAGTAACAACGCTTTAAAATTTTTCGTTGATTTTGTCTTTGATTTAGGTGTTGTAGGCATTGAGTTAAAAGATAATAGTTTTATCGTACGCGATGAAGATAACTTAGAAAACATAGAATTTGCCTTAAAAGAGTATAAAAAAGCTTTAGAAAATAGCCTAAATTTAAGTGTTGATCTTAGTTTAAATTCTAGTAAAAAAGAGAATTTTGACTGGATAGATAGATATAAAAAAGGTGTCAATCCAACTCGAGTTGGTGAGTTTTATATAAGACCTAGTTGGCACGAGCCTAAAAAAGAGCTTATAGATATAGTTGTCGACCCCGCTTTAGCGTTTGGAAGCGGTCATCATGAGAGCACAAACTCATCTCTTTGGTTTATATCAAAGTATAAAAACAGCTATAAAACAGCGCTTGATGTAGGTTGTGGAAGTGGAATCTTATCACTTGCTTTAGCCAAAAGTGGGTTAGAGGTTAGTTGTTGTGATACTGATGAGCAAGCAGTTATCTCTACCAAAGAAAATTTTATAAAAAATGGATTAAAAGAGCCAAAAATTTGGCTAGGAAGTGTTGATAAAGCAGAAAAACAGTATGATATAGTAGTTGCAAATATCATCGCTGATGTGATATTTATCATTAAAAAAGATCTTATAGCACGTACAAAAGCGGGTGGAGTTTTAATACTTTCAGGGATTTTAGATAAATACCTTGAGAGAATTAAAGCGGAATTCTCAGAGCTTACTTGTCTGGAAATTTTAGAGAAAAATGAGTGGGTAAGCTTTGTATTTAAACGAGAAAGGTAAAATTTGAATAATTTTAATAAAAACAATCAAGACGGCAATAAGAACAACAACAATAATTTTTTTAACCAAAATCCTATTATAACCTTTGTTATTTTTGCGATTTTAATGGTAGTTGTATTTAGAGCTATGTCGCCAAATATCGATGTTGGTAGCTCTAATATAGGTGGTGTAAGTAGGCAAGTAGCTTATTCTGAGTTTAAAGGATTAGTTCAAAACAAGCAAATTTCTAAAGTTTTTATAGGACAAACTCAAATAAAAGGTGAAGGAAGCAATGTACTTTATGTAGCTAGTAGAGTTCAAGATCCAAATTTAACAACACTTCTTGATGAGCAAAACATACCTTATACAGCATATAACGAGCGAAATGCATTTACAGATATGATATTTAGCTGGATTATACCGATATTTCTTTTCTTTGGGATTTGGATATTTTTAGTAAATAGAATGCAAAAAAATGCAGGAGGCGGAATTTTGGGTGTAGGAAGCTCTAAAAAGCTTGTAAACTCAGAAAAACCTAATGTTAAATTTGATGATGTTGCAGGTGTAGAAGAGGCTAAAGAAGAGGTTCAAGAGATTGTTGATTATCTTAAAAACCCAGATAAATATCTTCGCTTAGGAGCTAAAATTCCTAAAGGAATTTTATTAGTTGGACCTCCAGGAACAGGTAAAACTCTTCTTGCTAGAGCTGTTGCAGGAGAGGCAAGTGTGCCATTTTTTTCTATATCAGCATCAAGTTTTATTGAGATGTTTGTTGGTGTTGGAGCAAGCAGGGTAAGAGATCTTTTTGAAAATGCTAAAAAAGAAGCACCTTCTATTGTTTTCATTGATGAGATAGATGCTATAGGAAAAAGCAGATCAAGTACTCCAATGGGCGGAAATGATGAGAGAGAGCAGACTCTAAACCAACTACTTTCAGAAATGGACGGGTTTGATTCGGATAATTCTCCTGTTATAGTTATGGCAGCTACTAATAGACCTGAAATTTTAGATGCAGCTCTGCTTAGGCCAGGGCGTTTTGATAGACAAGTTTTAGTTGATAAACCTGACTTTAAAGGCAGAATGGATATCCTTAAAATTCATATGAAAGGTGTGAAATTTGCTGATGATGTAGATGTAGAGGAGATTGCTAGGCTTACAACAGGCTTAGCTGGTGCTGATCTTGAAAATATAGTAAATGAAGCAGCTCTTCTTGCAGGACGAGAGTCAAAACCATCTGTTGCTCAAGTAGATTTAATTGAAGCAGTTGAAAGAAGTATCGCTGGACTTGAGAAGAAATCTCGCCGTGTTAATCCTAAAGAAAAACGTATCGTAGCTTATCACGAGTGCGGGCATGCGCTTATTGCGGAGCTAACAAAGGGAGCTAGAAAAGTAACAAAAGTTTCTATCATACCGCGTGGATTGGCAGCACTTGGATATACACTAAACACACCTGAGGAGAATAAATTCCTCATGCAAAAGCATGAGCTTATCGCTGAAGTCGATGTACTTTTAGGTGGACGTGGTGCGGAGATGGTATTCATGGAAGATATCTCAACAGGAGCTAGTAACGACTTAGAACGTGCTACTGATATACTTAAAGGAATGATATCAATGTATGGAATGAGTGATGTTGCAGGACTTATGGTTTTAGAAAAACAACGAAATACTTTTCTTTCTGGTCAAGTGATTAAAGATTATAGTGATATGATGGCTCAAAAATTAGATGAGTCAGTTAAAGATAAACTAAGTGAGCGTATAAATGAGGTTGTTGAGATGATCAAACTTTATAAGCCAGCAGTTGAAGAGATGGTAAAGGCACTATATAAAGATGAAACTATCACAGGCGAGCAGGTTCGTGAGATTATTAGAAATTATGAAAAAGAAGCAGGGTTAGATAGTCGCTTAGAAAGCACTGAAGATAGTGAAGAAAATAGTGATATAGAGAAAGCAAAACATAAAAAAGCATGAAAAAGACAGATTATCATATAGCTTATGTATTTCCAAACCTTTTAACTGCAGCTAGCTGTTTTTTTGGAATTTTAAGTGTAGTAGCTTCTTTTGAAGGTGAGTTTGAAAAAGCTATTATATTTATATTTATCTCGTTGGTTTTAGATGGACTTGATGGAAGAGTTGCAAGGCTTACTAACACAACATCAAAATTCGGAGTAGAGTTTGACTCTCTTTGCGATCTTGTAGCGTTTGGCGTTGCACCTGCTATGCTTTTTTATTGTGCTATGGGACATGAATTTGGTAGACCTGGAATTTTAGCTAGTGGGATATTTGTAGTTTTTGGTGCTATAAGACTTGCAAGGTTTAATGTCACAACTATGCAAAACGAACCCAATATTTTTATAGGACTTCCTATACCAATGGCAGCGATAAGTGTAGTTTCATGGGTAGCGTTGTATATTAAATTTGATTTTCACTTAAATTTAGGTTATGTATATACAATTTGTATTATATGTATAGGACTTTTAATGGTCAGCAATATACGCTATCCTAGTTTTAAGCAGATCGATTTAAATAAGACAAATTTTAGAAAAGTACTTGTTTTAGCTATCTTATTGCTTGCACTTTTATATATAAAACCGATAGAATTTATGGCGACTGTTACTACTTCATATATGTTTTATGGAGTTATTAGAGTAGTTTTAAAATTTTACCTTGCAAAAATAAAAAAATAGTAGTATAATTAATAAAATTTATTGTTTAGGAAAACATTATGGATAAGAATAAAATTATTATATTTGATACAACCTTAAGAGATGGTGAACAAAGCCCGGGTGCATCTATGAATACTGAAGAAAAAATCCGCCTTGCGTTACAGCTTGAACGTTTAGGAGTTGATGTTATAGAAGCAGGCTTTGCAGCTGCTAGTAGAGGTGATTTTGAAGCTGTAAATTTAATAGCTAAAGAGAGCTCAACTATCAATGTATGTTCTCTTGCAAGGTCTATTGAAAAAGATATCAAAGCTGCAGCAGATGCTATTGCACCCGCTAAAAATAAGAGAATTCACACATTTTTAGCAACAAGTCCTATTCATATGGAGTATAAACTTAAAAAATCTCCTGATGAGGTGATAAAAACAGCAGTTAACGCTGTAACCTACGCTAAAACTTTAGTCAATGATGTTGAGTTTAGCTGTGAAGATGCAGGAAGAAGTGAGTTATCATTTGTAAAAGAGATAGTTGATGCAGTTATCGCTGCAGGTGCGACTACTATAAATTTGCCAGATACAGTTGGATATAGACTTCCAAATGAGATGTATGAGTTTTTTAAACAGATGAGTAGTTTTATAAATGGTAGAGCAGTACTTTCAGCACACAATCACGATGACTTAGGGCTTGGTGTTGCTAATACTTTAGCTTGTATCGAAGCTGGCGCAAGACAAGTTGAAGTAACTATAAATGGACTAGGTGAGAGAGCAGGAAATGCCGCACTTGAAGAGATCGCAATGGTATTAAAAACAAGATCTGATAAATACGGACCACTTTATACGGATATAAATTTTAAAGAGATCTACCCTAGTTCAAGACTAGTTGCAAGCATAACAGGCATAGAACCACAACCGAACAAAGCTATAGTTGGTAAAAATGCTTTTGCTCATGAGAGTGGTATTCACCAAGATGGTGTTTTAAAGCACCCTGAAACTTATGAAATCATCCAAGCAAGTGATGTTGGATTTATCCAAGAAAGTGGTTTGGTGCTAGGTAAACATAGTGGTAGGCACGCTTTTAAAGATAAGCTTAAAAATTTAGGATATGAGCTAAATGAAGATGAGTTAAATGAAACTTTTGCTAAATTTAAAGATCTATGTGACAAGAAAAAAGAGATATTTGATGAAGATATTAGAGCTTTAGTTGCAAGTGAGATAACTAAAATAGAGAAATTTTACGACATTATCACACTTAGTACAAATGGTTGCAACAAAGGTCACGCAGGAGCAGCGCTTACTATCGCTCATAAAGATGGCGAATTAAGTGATGCATCGCTTGGAAATGGCTCAGTTGATGCAATATTTAAAGCAGTCGATAGAATTTCAGGTATAGAAGGCAAACTTAAAGACTATCAAGTTAAGGCAGTTTCACAAGGCAAAGATGCGCTTGCTAAAGTAGTTGTTAAGGTTAAATTTGGAGATATGACCATGATAGGACATGGGCTTGATGTTGATACTATGTTGGCTAGTGCTCAAGCATATGTAGGTGCGTTAAATAGCTATTTAAATATGCAAAAGAAGTAGTAAATTTAGCTAAAGAAGAGCTAAGTATTGTGTTTATAGATACTTTGCTTAGGTTTTAATTTACAAGCAGGAAACTAAGTTTTAAGAGCAAGTTTCCTGTAATCTCATATAAGATAAATCCAATATACATAAATTACACGTATAAATTTAACATAAAGGGCGTTTTGTTGAAATTTGTAGTGATGAATTTTTAAGGAGTATGAGGGAGTATTGTTTGTTCTAAGTTCATGTAAATTTTATATAACTTTTCAATACCATTTTCTAGTACCCAGTAGTGTTTTATATAGAAAATTTCAAATACAAAAAATATTATCATTATCGCGCCAATACCTAAATTTCCACCTATCATAAACATGACAAAAAATGCAAGCAAAAGCAAGGTAAAGAGCATTGTGATAAGTAGATGTGCTAGTCGTTCGTGTTGTATAAAGGATATGTGAGTTTTGATGGATTTAAGAAGTTGTGTCTTTTCTTCATCTTTTAAGCACTCTACTTCAAATTTACTAAATTTAGCTATTAAATTTTCTATATATTTTTTCAAAATATAGCCTTTTGTCGATGTTTGATAAATTTTACTGAAAATAGTGGAATTTCAGCTTAAAAAAGTAAATTATGCTTTGTAACACTTTTACTGCTTCAACATAGTTTATAAAATATCTGTTTTGTTGGAGTTTTAGCAGTGTTATTTAGTGTGGTGTGGTTAAATAAACAAGTTGCCCATTTAAAATTAATGGGCAACAAAACTACATATATTTTTCTAATACTTTTGGAATTTCTATAGAGCCATCTTCTTTTTGATAGTTCTCCATAATAGCTATTAGTGTTCTTCCAACAGCTAAACTTGAGCCATTTAGCGTGTGAGCTAGAAGATTTTTTTTGCCCTCTTTATAGCGTATTTTAGCTCTTCTTGCTTGAAAATCACGACAATTACTAATCGAACTTATCTCACGGTAGCAATTTTGAGCAGGTAACCACACTTCAAGATCTATAGTTTTAGCAGCACTAAATCCAGTATCTCCAGAGCAAAGAAGCATATGTCTGTGAGCTAAACCAAGTGAGGTTAAAAGATCGCTTGCACAACTAACCATCTCATCAAAGATCTTATCACTTTGATCTTGTTTTGTTAAACATACAAGCTCAACTTTTTCAAATTGATGTTGTCTTATCATGCCCCTAGTATCGCGTCCAGCACTGCCTGCTTCTTTTCTAAAACAGTGACTATAACAGGTAAATTTTTGTGGTAAGCAATCACTATTTAAAATTTCATCATTGTATAAATTTGTAACAGGAACTTCGCTAGTTGGGATAAGATATAGGTTTTCATCAGCTTTGTATAGATCATCTTCAAATTTTGGAAGCTGTCCCGTGCCATATAAAATTTCAGATCTTACTAAAAAAGGAATGTTTACAAGCTCAAAACCACGCGATAAGTTAAAGTCTATCATGTAGTTTACAAGTGCTCTATTTATTTTCGCCCCATCTCCTTTTATGGCTGTAAAACGACTTCCTGAAAGTTTTACACCACGCTCAAAGTCAAGCCAACCAAGCTTTTCACCAAGCTCATAGTGGTGTTTTGGAGTAAAGTTAAACTCTTTAGGTTTAAGAACTTTTTTAAGCTCAACATTTTGACTCTCATCTTCACCAAATGGAACATCATCATCAATTATGTTTGGTATGGAAGAAGCTAGTTTTTCTAGGTGGGTTTCAGCTTGATTTAGATCTTCGCTAAGGGTTTGAATTTTACTTTTATTTTCCTCTAATTCGGCTTTAAGAGTAGATATATCTTCGCCATTTCTTGCCTTTGTTCCAACTTCTTTGCTTTTGGAATTTTGTAGAGCTTGAAGTTCTTCGATATTAATTTTTTTTAGTTTTACATCGTTGTAACTATCAAGAAGTTTTTTAAGTGCTGTTTGACTTACCTTTTTAGCGATAAGTTTACGGTTAAATTCTTCAAAATTTGTCTCTATAAGTTTTAAATTTAACATATCTATCCTATATAAATAAATGATTTTGCTATCAAAATAATAATGAGTGCTAAAGGCAGAGCAAATGGGTGGATGTTGATAAGTGGAGTCGACTTCTTAAAAATATTTTTATTTATTTTATTTATCAAAATAGCAAGAAATATCAAAGAGCCTAGGAGGACTTTAAGCATAAATAGCTTTTGCATATTTGTACTAAAGTATCCTATATCGCTATTTACCCATCTTGTCATCATCATTCCGCCTGTTAGGATGATGGTAAAAACTATCCAAGGCATAAATTTGCTAGCAATTGATTCATATGCTTTTTGAGCAGCCAAGGCAGTTTCGTGAGGCATTTTTTTGGCTGCAAAAGAGTAAGTAATAACATCAAAAAATAGATGTCCAACAAAAATAATAGCACATAGCAAATGCACAACTTGAACGTAAGGGTAGATAACGCCCATATATTTCTCCTAAAATTTAAATTATTTTAATAATACCAAAATTTTACTAAAGGTCAACTAAGCTAGATCAAAATTTTTACTATTTAAGAAATTTACCTATATAATCCGGTCACTTCGCGAACTTTAGAGATAGTGTCGTGCGCTATTCTGCGAGCTTTGTTAGCACCATTTTCTAAAATTTCATCAACTTGATTTAAGTTGTTTATGTAGTAGTCAAATTTTTCTCTTGCATCTTTAAAATAGTCCCAAATTAACTCATTTAAGTATAGTTTAAAGTGACCATAGCCTTCACCGCCTTTTTCATACCTAGCTTTAAGCTCTTTTTGACCTTCTTCATCAAGAAATAGCTTTGCGATAGTATAAATGTTACATGTTTGCCAATCTTTAGGATCTTCTAAAGATGTGCTATCTGTTACTATCTTTGAAGTTTGCTTTTTAAGCGTTTTAGCATCAGCAAATATATCTATTGTGTTTTTGTAGCTTTTGCTCATTTTTGCTCCATCTGTGCCAGGCACAGTAGCTACATTTTGATCAACTTTTGAGTCAGGCATTATAAAAATTTCACCATGAGCATTGTTAAATTTGAGTGCTATATCTCGCGCTATTTCGACGTGTTGAATTTGATCTTTACCCACAGGGACTAAATTTGAACCATATAGCAATATATCAGCTGCCATTAAAACAGGATAGCTAAAAAGATTGTGATTTGCATCAAAGCCTTTTGCAACTTTATCTTTATAAGCATGAGCACGTTCAAGTAGCCCCATCGGTGTATATCCGCTAAGTATCCAGTAGAGTTCAAGTACCTCTTTTACGTCACTTTGCACCCAAAAAGTGCTTTTTTGTGGGTCTATACCAAGGGCAAGAAATGCACAAGCTGCTTCGTATGTGGCATTTTTTAACTTATATGCATCACTTAGAGAGGTCATAGCGTGATAGTTTGCTATAAACATAAACATATCATCACTGCTGTTGTTTTGCCTCTCAACCATCGGTTTTATTGAGGCGAAGTGATTACCTAAGTGAAGTTTGCCTGAGGGTTGAAGTCCTGTAAGTGTTCTCATTTTTATCCTTTAAAATTTCATATGTTAAGATGATATGCTTTGTGTTACTTTTGAAGCTTTTTCTTTATCTCTTTTGCTTTCTCTTTTGCTGTTTTGTTTTCAACATCAATGATGATATCAGCTTTTTTAGCATATAGCTCATCTCTCTCATCGTGTAGGGCTTTGGCTTTGTTAAGATCTTGTAAAAGAGGGCGTTTGGCTATTTTGCGTTCGCTATTTGGGCTTGATTTGATGCGATCTATGATAAACTTAAAACTAGCCCTTAAATAGATGATTGTGCCTAGTTTTTCTAAATTTTTATTTTTATAAAATCCGCCACCTGTTGAGATGATAGCTTTATCAACCGAATCAAAGAGAAATTTAGCCAAGTCTCTTTCCATTTGGCGAAAAACCTTCTCACCTTTGAGTTCAAAAATTTCACTTATACGCATATTTGCAAGACTTTCTATCATATCATCGCAGTCGATAGCAAAGATACCAGTTTGAGCATACAACTCTCTTGCGATCGTTCCTTTTCCAACGCCCATAAAGCCTATCAAAATTATATTTTTCTTTTTTTTCAACTCTACTCCTTTTGCTCTTTATCATCACTTTCTTGACGTTTTTTATCTCTTGCGACTAGTACAACAGGTACTCCTTCTAGACTAAAGTTTTGTCTAAGTTTGTTTGTTAGATATCTTTTATAGCTAAAATGAAGAGCTTTAGGGCGGTTCATTATCAGAGCTATTTTAGGCGGTTTAACTCCAAATTGAGCTGCATAGTAAATTTTAACTAGCTTGCCTTTATCGTGAGGTAGAGGATGTGTAAGAGTTGCCTCTTTAATGACTTCATTTAGTCTAGATGTTTTGATCTTTTGAGCGAAATTTGCATAAATTTCAGAGATTAGAGGATAGAGTTTATGTACTCTTTTGCCTTCAAGTGCGGATACGCTAATAATAGGTGCATAATTTAAAAACTTAAATTTATCCCTTATCGTAGCTAAAATTTCATCAAAAGCTTTTTCGCCCTTATTTTCCCATTTATTTAAGACTATGATAATGCCAAGTTCATATTTTGAAGCAAGTCCAGCAATACGTTCATCAAGTTCAGTTAGAGCTTCGCTACTATCTAAAACAAGAAGTGCAACATCTGAGTTTTCTAAAATTTTCTCAGTTCGTTGAAGTGCAAAACGTTCTATCCCTTCTATCTTGCCACGCTTTCTAACTCCAGCAGTATCTACAAATTCGTAAATTTGCTCCTCAAAAACGTAAGTTTCGTTTACAGGATCTATTGTTGTGCCTGCTACATCACTAACTACACTTCGCTCATCCTTAACAAGAGCATTTAAAAGACTGCTTTTACCGACATTTACACGTCCTATTATCCCAACTTTTATAGGAGTATCAACTGAAATTTCATTTAGTAAATCATCATCTTCACTAAAATTTGCTAAAAAGTCATCAAAACTCTCTTCTGTATCAGGCTTTAAAGTATCAGTTAAATTTGGATATATAAAATCTTTTAGCTCATCAAGACCAGTATTATGGCTGACTGAAACTTCTATAACTTTAGGTGCTCCAAATTCTATAAACTCATAAGCCCTTTGGCTATCTTTTTGGCTATCTATTTTGTTTATAACTAAAACAGTTGGTTTTTTAAGTCCAAGAAGTGAGTAAAATATCTCTTTATCTTCTATTTGTGGCATCATTTTGCCATCAACCATAAAAAGTATCACATCGGCATTTTTTGCCTCATTTAGCGTTTTATCTCTTACTTTTTTAAACATTTCTGAGCTATTATCAAGTCCGCCACTATCGATAAGTATACAGCTTCGATCGTAAATTTCACACTCTTCTTTATTGGTATCTCTAGTAGTACCAGCAACATCACTAGTTATAGCGATACGGCGACCGATAAGACGGTTAAAAAGACTAGATTTTCCAACATTTGGACGACCTATTAGTATAACTTTTGTCAAATTTCTATCCTTATAAAAAGCAACATTATACAATGTATAAGTATAAATTACCCTAAATTTAGGTAATTATACTATAATATAAATCTTTAGGAGAAAATTTGAGTATCAAACACTTTGCAAGGCGAAATTTAGGTGCTTATTATATGATTATAGCATCGTTGTTTTTTGCTTCTACAGGTGCATTTGCTAAGGCGTTAAGTGCCGATGGAATGAGTTCAGTGGAGGTCTCTTTTTTTCGCAACTTAGTTGGGCTTTTTATAATATTTTTTGCTATATACAAATACGGCGTTAACAATAAAGGTGGCATGCCTGTGGTGCTGTTTTTGCGTGGATTTATAGGCACTATATCTATGCTTGCATTTTTTTATAATATCGCGTCTATTGGACTTGCTGAAGCTTTTATCTTTACTAAAATGGCGCCTATGTTTTTAGGTATTTTTGGAACTTTGTTTTTTGGAGAAAAGCTTTCAAATAAAGCGTGGTTTGGGATAATTGTAGGTTTTTTTGGAATTTTGATGATAATGCAACCAAATTTAGGTATAGAAAAAGCACATATTATGGGCTTTCTTAACGGTGTTCTTGCTGCTGTTGCTTATATGAGTGTGCATGAACTTCGCAAAGCTTATGATACTAAAACTATCGTGCTTTCATTTATGCTAAATGGCACTATTATCCCGCTTTTATGTATGATAGTAGCTGGATTTATACAAACTCCAGTATTTTTTGATTTTATGTTTGCTAAATTTGTTATTCCAACTTCAAGTATGTGGGGTTGGATCGTTTTAATGGGTGTTTCAGGGTTTATTTTTCAGACCTTTGTAACAAAGGCTTATGCTGCATCAAAGAGTGCTGGAACTGTAGCTGCGATAGGGTATTGTGATATTGTTTTTACACTCATGATAGGATGGTTTATGGGTGATGATTTACCAAATGTTTTGGCAATGATAGGTATAATAGTTGTTATTATAAGTGGTGTTATAACCGCACTAGAGAATAAAAAGGCATAAAATGATACTTATAGCAGGACCTTGTGTCATAGAAAGCAGAGACTTAATCTTTAAAGTGGCTGAAAAAGTGGCGAAATTTAATCAAATAAGAGGTGTTGAGTTCTATTTTAAGTCAAGTTTTGATAAGGCAAATAGAACTAGTATTGGATCTTTTCGTGGGCCAGGACTTGATGGTGGACTTAAAATTTTAAGTGAAGTTAAGCGTGAGTTTGGGCTTAAAATTTTAACTGATATACATGAGAGTTATCAAGCTAGCATAGTTGCAGAAGTTGCGGACGTACTACAAATTCCAGCTTTTTTGTGTCGTCAAACTGATCTTTTAGTAGAAAGTGCAAAGACAAAAGCAGTTGTAAATATCAAAAAAGGGCAGTTTTTAGCTCCTGATCAAATGAAATTTAGTGTTAAAAAGGTTTTAGAAACTAGAGGTATTAAAGATGATGGTTATAAGGTAGCTAAACAAAACGGAGTTTGGCTAACTGAGAGAGGTTCAACTTTTGGGTATGGAAATTTAGTAGTTGATATGCGTTCTTTACCGATAATGAGGGAATTTGCACCTGTTATATTTGATGCGACACATAGTGTTCAGATGCCGGGCGGGCTTGATGGAAAAAGCGGTGGAGATGCTAAATTTGTGGAGTATTTAGCAAGAGCTGCGGCTGCAGTTGGTGTGGACGGGTATTTTTATGAAACTCATGTAAATCCATGTGAAGCACTTTGTGATGGTCCAAATATGTTAAGTTTAAGTCAGCTTAATAGAGTTGTAAAACAAACTATGCAGATAGAAGAAATCTTAAAGGAAAATAGATGAAAGTAGTTGAAGGAAATTTAGCCTTAAAAGGAACAGAAAGAGTTGCGATTATAAACGCTAGGTTTAACCATATTATAACTGATAGGCTAGTTGAAGGAGCAAAAGATTCATTTTTAAGACATGGAGGTAAAGAGGAAAATTTAACCCTAATCTTAGTGCCCGGTGCTTTTGAAATTCCAATGGCATTAAAGCGTGCTTTAGAGAGTAATGAATTTGATGCAGTATGTTGTTTGGGAGCTGTGATAAGGGGTTCAACACCACATTTTGACTATGTTGCAGCCGAGACAACTAAAGGCGTTGCAAATGCCGCTTTAGCTAGTACAAAACCTGTAACTTTTGGAGTTTTGACAACTGATACTTTAGAGCAAGCGATTGAGCGTGCAGGTTCAAAAGCAGGCAATAAGGGCTTTGATGCTATGAATGGACTTGTGGAGCTACTTTCTTTATATTAGAAGTTTTAATGGCAACTAGACATCAAGTAAGACAAGCAGTTATATCGTTGCTTTATGCTCGTGATATGGGAAGCAATAAAGATGAGTTTATAATAGAATTTTTAGAAGAACATAAAATTCGTAATAATCAAAAAGATTTTACCACAGCGCTTTTTAACGGAGTAGTAGAAAATTTAATAAATTTAGATGAGAAATTAAACGTTCATCTTGATGAATATAAAGTTCATGAGTTAGGTATCGTAGAGCGTGCTATACTTAGGCTTGGTGCATATGAAATTTTATATACTAAAACAGATAAAGCTGTCATTATAAATGAAGGAATCGAGCTTGGCAAAGAGATGGCAAGTGATACAAGTCCTAAATTTATAAATGCTGTACTTGACGCAGTTGGCAAAGATAAGATAAAATGATAGGAAATAACAGTGAAATTATGCGTAGCACTTGATCTAGCAAGCAAGGAGGAAAATTTAGCTTTAGTCAATAAGCTATCTGGGCTTGATTTATGGCTTAAAGTAGGGCTTAGAAGCTATTTAAGAGATGGAGCTAGTTTTATAGAAGAGCTTAAAAAGTATGACTTTAAGATATTTTTAGATCTTAAAATTTATGATATTCCAAATACAATGAGCGATGCTGCTGAGGTTTGTGCTAATTTAGGCGTGGATATGATAAATTTGCATGCAAGCAGTGGAAAACGCGCTATGTGCGAAGTTATGGAGCGTTTGAGTAAATTTAACTACAGACCTTTAGTACTTGCAGTATCGGCACTTACAAGTTTTAGCGAAGATGAATTTAGCGAAATTCATGGTATGGGTATAAATACAGCTGTCCTTAATATGGCTAGAGTTTCGTATAATGCTGGAGTTGACGGGATGGTATGTTCGGTCTTTGAAAGTAAGATGATAAAAGAAGCAACAAATAAGAGTTTTATCACCTTAACGCCTGGAATTCGCCCATTTGGTGAAAGTGCGAAAGATCAAAAAAGAGTAGCAAATTTAGAGCTTGCAAGAGATGAAAAGAGCGATTTTATAGTGGTTGGAAGACCTATTTATAACGCTTTAAATCCCAGAGAGGTAGTTGAAAAAATTCTAGAGTTTACAAGGTTAAACTACAAATTTTAGTAAAACTCATCTCTTAAACTTGATATATAAGCCTTAAATTTAAGCAAGTCCTTAGCTTTGCAACTGTATAATTATGTTTCATTTTATTTTACTTAATGCGGACAGATGGGTGAGCGGCTGAAACCACACCCCTGCTAAGGGTGCAGCTCTTAATCGGGCTCGAGAGTTCAAATCTCTCTCTGTCCGCCACTAAAAGAACAATTTTAATACTACTTTATTTTATACATTTAAATATTTTATCTAAAGTTATAGCAAACCTATTTTTAAGTATAAATTTTTTATCATCTTGTATAGTTTTGAATTATTGCTATCAAAAATTCTTTCAAGCTCTTTGTTTTAGTCTCTTTTTAAATTTATATATGCTATAATACATTTTTTCGTAACTAGGGAACATGGCTTTACGCATAACTGCCTTTACACTGGCTTCTGAATACCCAAAAGCTCTTAGTATATTCCTAAGCTCTTTTTCTCTAATTCTTAATTCTTTGTCAAATAAATTATTTATTTCCATGTATTAAGTATATCTCAATTATACTTTAATTATCCTTAAAAAGATTAATTAAAATATCTTGACTTTATTTGTGATAAAGTATATAATTACTATACTATTTAATAAGAAAGAGAATGAAATGTATAAATTTAACTTTAATAGGAGCGCCCTTAAAGCAGTACTTAAAGAGAGAAAAATCACTTATTCAATGCTTGTAGATATACTCGAAGAAAGAGGAGTCCCAATAGCAGAGGCAACTATTAAATCTTGGTTTAACAAAGTTCAAGCAACACCAGATATCGACAAAATATTAGCAATAGCTCAAATTCTTAACATTAGAGCTGATGAGTTAATAGACCAAAATGTATTTGAAACTATTGATAATATTAAAGGAGTTCCTATCATCGGTGAGGCAAGTTGTGGTTTGCCAATATCTAGCTCATATCAAGATAATGAGTTTACATATATGCCAGAAGGAGAATATAAAAAAGAACTCTATGCTGTAAGAGCTTCAGGGGACAGTATGTCACCATTAATAGATGATGGTGATATCGTTATATGTGACCCTACAATAGAGCTACAAAACGGTGATTTAGTATATTACACACTCTATCAAACAGACATTGCTATTAAAGTATTTGTAGAAAATAAAGAGCGTGAGCTGATACAGTTTAAGCCAGTAAACAGCACTGCTGACTTTAAAACAGTTACAATACTACTTGATGATGCAGATATGATAAACAATCTTAAAATAACTAAGGTTGTAAAAATTGTTAAAGATACTAACAATGGCAGAAGGCAAAATTTGAAATTAGTGGGAGTAGAATAATAAAAATGTGATATAATAGATAAAACATATATGAAGGAGTTTTTAATGAGAACACTACTATTAATTATCACATTAGTTATTGGGCTATCTGCTAGCGAATATAAGGTTGATGTATCAACAGGTACTCCACTTATTGGGGATACTGTAATAGCCACAACTAGCCAAAATCAAGAAGTTTTTATAGAGGTAAGAAGTATAAAAAAAGATATAATCACTGGGGTAGATATCAACACTGGCAAACAAATAGAAGCTCAAACTATTAACTCAAAAGGGGAAGTAAGATATTTTTTTCAACCCAAAGAAGGCGAACTAGACAAGTACTTTAAAGGTGAAATACTTTATATAACAGACACCAACGATGACAAATGGTATTATGATTTTATGGAGCAAGACTTTAAAATAATGCTAGACTTCTCACAGGAGGAATGGGATAAAAAAGATGCTAAATGGAAAGAACTTATGGCTGAATGGGATACATTCTTAGATGAGCTATATGACAAATAGACACCACTATTGATAATTATAAGAAGTAAATTACTATGCATAATGACTTACTTATTGACTACATAAGACCGTAAAGCATACGGGTGAAAAGTTGAAATTTTATAAAAATTTTGTGAGGGATGTATATAAGAAGTCACCGCCTGCGTGGAGGGGTGCGGGGGGTTATTTTTTCTTATTGTCTCATATGTTTTAGTCTCTTTTTAAATTTATATATGCTATAATTTAGTTACTATATCAGCTATATCAGAATACGTTTTAGTCTCTTTTTAAATTTATATATGCTATAATTCAAGTCAAGATGAGCTTATTACTAGATTGGTTTTAGTCTCTTTTTAAATTTATATATGCTATAATAAC
>JAAYFN010000065.1 GCA_012728225.1 Campylobacter sp. | reverse complement strand
AGCTTGGACATAAACACGGCTTTTATCCTGATAAAGTAGACGCTTTTGCATCTCTTATACCAACCCAGTATTTAGACTTTAGAAGATGTTGATAAATTTTGCTAAATTTAGTTCAGTTCGCATTGGTGGCGAATTTGAAGTTGAAATTTTAAACGAAACAAATGCTTTAAATTTTAAAGGTGTGGTTATAGGAGCGTGTAATAATATATTGATATCACCAAACCCGCCAAAACTTGGAATTTTAAGTGATAAATATAAATTTATAGAGATAGATGGTGAAATTTTAAGAGTTGGCGCAAAGACAAAAAGCTCTCAAATTTACAACTTTGCAAAGCGTGAAAATTTAGCAAATTTTGAGTTTTTAAAAGGAATTCCTGGAACTTTAGGCGGAATGCTAACCATGAATGCAGGACTTTTAGGCTATGAAATTTCAGATAGTTTAATAAGCTTAAAAACAAGCAATGGAATTTTTAGTAAAAACGAATTAAATTTTACTTACCGAAATTCAGACATTAAGGGGATAATCTACGAAGCGAGTTTTAAAATTTCGCATGGATTTGATGAGAAGTTAAGTCAAGAGATCGCTACAAAAAGAGCAAATCAGCCCAAAGGTGCTAGTTTTGGAAGTTGCTTTAAAAATCCAAAAAACGACTCGGCAGGCAGGCTTTTAGAAAGTGTTGGCCTTAGAGGGTATAGAGTGGGTCAGTGTGGCTTTAGCAAACAGCATGCAAATTTCTTGATAAACTATGGTGATGGAGTTTATACAGAAGTTGTAGAGCTTATAAATTTAGCAAAAAAAAGAGTTTATGAAGAGTACGGTATAGTATTAGAGTGCGAAGTTCAAATTTTATAAACTATTAACTTTAAAAGATAATGCTTGAGTTTAAAAACTCAAGCATTTCATCTAGTTTTGAAAGTGTGTTTTTGTTTACAACTAGATAGGGGTTATTTATAAGTGTAGGGGCGTTATAAAGTGGTTTTTGCATAGTTTTAAGATCTATGGTAACACCTCCGCTTTGCTCTACTAAGAAATCTCCAGCAGCTATATCCCATATAGATGATGGCCCAATCCTAGTGTAGACTAGAGCGCTATTTTCTGCAATACGACAAAATTTTATAGCCGAACCGATATGTTTGACATTAAGATCAAAATTTTGAGCTAAACTTTCTCCTTTTTGACTTTTGCTGTGCCTTCCCATAAGTAAAATTTTAGGTGGAGTAGTGTCTAAATTTAAAACTTTATGGTTTTTATATATAGTGCCATTTCCACTACTATAAAATATCTCTTTTAAGCAAGGAATAGCTATAACACTTAGTATTGGACGGCCATCTTTTATCAAAGCTATACAGATGCAAAACTCATCACTTTTAGCTATAAATTCTTTTGTTCCATCAAGTGGATCAATAAGCCAAAACATATCTGCATTAACTCTCTCATCTTGACTTAAAATACTCTCTTCTGAGCAAATTTTAATACCAGTTGGTTTAAGAGTTTCTAAGATAATCTCATTTGCCGCAAGATCTGCTGATGTTAGTGGGCTGTTATCTTCTTTAGTATAGATTTTAAAATCTTCATAATGCTTTAAAATTTCATAACTAGCATCTAGAGCCGCTTTTTTAGCAAGCTCTAAGAGGTATTGCATCTGTTTAATCCAGTTTAGAGATCTCTATCTCTGTTTTTTTGCCATCTAAATGCTCATTTAAAGCGTCTGTTTCTCCTATATAAAGCTGTCTTGGGCGAACTATTTTGATATTATTTTGTTCTTTTAGCTCCATCCATTGCGCCATCCAGCCAGGAACCCGTCCCATTACAAAGATAACAGCAAACATGTTTGTTGGAATTCCAAGTGCTTTTAAGATGATTCCTGAGTTAAAATCAACATTTGGATATAAATTTCTACTTACAAAGTACTCATCTTCGCTTACTATTTTTTCTATGCGATTTGCTATTTTAACTAAGTTAGTGTCGATATCAAGTTCATCAATTAGTTGATCTCTTAACTTTTTTAGTACTTTTGCTCTTGGATCATGGTTTTTATATACCCTATGTCCAAAGCCCATAAGTCTAAATGAATCGTTTTTATCTTTTGCTCTTTTGATATATTTATCTACATTATCAACTGTGCCAATCTCCTCAAGTTGTCTTACAACGTTTTCATTTGCACCACCATGAGCATGCCCCCAAAGAGCGCCTATACCAGCACTTATACATGAGTATGGGTGGCTGTGAGTTGAGGCTACTGTTCTAACGGTAGTTGTCGATGCGTTTTGTTCGTGGTCAGCGTGAAGCATAAATACTGTATCAAGGGATTTTACCTCTATAGGTTTTATATCAACGTGACTATGAGGAAAAGCTCTCATCATATATAAAAAGTTTTCAGTAAATCCTCGATCTAAATCAGGATGTATCAAAGGATATCCACGAGTATAGCGGTAATAAAAAGCTGCTAAAGTTGGCATTTTAGCTACAAGTCTTTCAGCTAACTCCATATACTCTTTTGGATCATCATAACTCATATCTCTTGAGTAATAAGCACTAAGAGTAGCAGTACAAGCTTGTAGAACGGCCATAGGGTGTGCTCTGTCAGGAAAAGCACTAAAAAGACGAATCATTTTTTCGTTTATAAATGATCTTGTTTTTAAATTTTTTCTAAAAAATAAAAGCTCATCAGGGTTTGGTAGTTTTTTATGAAGTAAAAGATAGACAACTTCTAAAAAAACTTTATTTTCAGCAAGCCAAGCTATGTCATAGCTTCTGTGTTTAAGTTCACCTTTTTCGCCGTCTATATAAGTAATAGCTGAGCGACACATTGCGGTTGAAGTGTATCCTTTATCGAAAGTAAACATACCGGTTTGTTTATAGAAATTTGATATATCTATAACTGAAGGACCCATTGTTCCATCAAGGATAGGAAACTCATAAGCCTTGCCATTTCTATTATCGGTAAGTGTGACTGTATTTGACATGATTATGCTCCTTGTAAAATAATCATAATAGCAGAAAATTTTTAAATTTAAGCCAAAATAAAGCTAAAATTAAAAATTTAGTTTAAAATGCTACTTTATAAGACTATTTTTTTAAGGTTACTAAAATTTTAATCACACTTGTAGAGAGTATAGCTTGCAATACGCTTGCTAAAACCATTGAATAGTAGGCATCATCTTGAATGAAATTTGTCTCATATCCTACTGTCGCGATAGCAATAAGTAGGGTAAGTGGTGCTGAAATTGATGCTGAAAAAAGTAAAGTCTGCCTAAGTCCACCAAGTTCTTTATAAAAAACAAAGCTTGCTAGAGATCTTACGAAAAACATTATGATCGAAAGAAAAATTATACTTTTAGTAATACTAGGTGTTAAAAGTACATTTAAATTTACAGTTGAGCCTATATAGACAAAAAATATTGGTACTAAAAATCCAAACCCAAAACTTTCCAATTTAGCAGGAAGATCTTTTTTATGAGCAAAAAATGTTGGTATCAATGTTCCAGCTATAAAAGCTCCAATGATAACTTTAAGATCTAGGATAATCATCATAGCTATAACTGCACATAGTAAAGATATAGATAGTCGGATATCTTTTTCACTCTTATCAAATTGAGGCATGAGGGCTTTTTTAAGATTTGGGAACCACCAAAAAAGCACATCAGTCCATCTAAGCAAAAGAGCAGTTACTGCAAGAAAACCTAGAAGAGCTCCTAAATTTATAAAAAGTTTAGCTCCAAAGCCATTGTTTATATATGAGCTTAAAACAGTAAGTAAGGCGATACTTACTACTTCTCCTACTATACCTACAAACATGCCAGTATTTAGCCACTTAGCATCATTTCCATACTCTTTATAAAAAGTAGATAAAACACCAACACTTAGCACAGGTAAGACTATGAGATAAATTTCATTTAACCCATATGCATAAACGACGATAAAACTAAGGACATATAGTAAGATTAAAAAAAGTATGGTATTTCTAAGAGTTCGTTTTGGCATGGTTAAAAATACCTTAAGATCGACTTTTATACCGGCTAAAAACATTAGATAGTAAAAGCCCACATCAGCTACTATTTTAAACATATCATTGCTCGCTAAAAATCCAATACTTCCAAAAATAACACCAAGTAAAATTTCAGTCGCTGAGGTTGGCAGGCGTATAAGAGCTGCTATATATGGCGATGAAAAAATTATAAACGATAGTGTTAAAAGTATGAGAAGTTCGCTCAAGCTATATTCCTTGTTTGGATAAAATTTGATCAGTGTAGCTTTTAAGTTTGTTAAAGTTGTTTGTGTTGTTAGATTTAGCACAATCAACTAAAACAAACTCAAAATTTAGTATTTTCATATCGTTTATGAGATAAGAGCTAGGTGCGATACTTACTTTAAGGGCTTTTATCACAGAATCTGCTCTTTGTATTTACATTTTAGACATTCGTGAAAAGTTCCTTTTTTAAGCTCTTTTTTAACCATATACTTTTCACCACATTCAGGGCAAGAGCGTTCAACTGGAAGATAGTTGCTTGTAAATTTACACTTTGGATAATTTGAACATCCATAAAATTTACCACGTTTTGAAAATCTCTCTACTACTTCTCCATTAGCACAATTTGGACATTTAACACCTACTTTTTGAGGATCTTTTTTATCTTCTTTAACGGCTGTTTTAGAGTCTAAATTTCTGCTATACTTACACTTTGGAAATTTTGAACAAGCTATAAATTCACCATATCTTCCGCTTCTTTTAACAAGTTCATTGCCACATTCAGGGCATGCTTCGCCTATTAGTTGTGCAGGCTTTTTTTGACTTTTTATGTTAGTTTTACCTTTTTCTATATCTGTCATAAAAGGGGTATAAAAATCTTTTAAAACTTCTTGCCAATCCGCACTATTTTCAGCTACTTTATCTAGTTTTTCCTCCATTTTTGAAGTAAATTCGCTATCAACTATATTTTCAAAGTGTTTTTCTAAAACTTCTGTGACTTTAAAAGCTATCTCAGTTGGGACAAGTTGTCTTTTTTCTATATTTACGTAATTTCTAGCTGTTAGGATAGATATAGTTGGTGCGTAAGTTGAGGGTCTGCCAATACCAAGGCTTTCAAGTTTTTTGATAAGATTTGCTTCGCTATATCTTGCAGGTGGTTCTGTAAAATTTTGTTTAGATGAAATTTTTTATATTTCCATCTTTTGACCAACTTCTAAATTTGGTAAAATTTTGTCTTTATCAAGGTCGCCATAAGCTCTATAAAAGCCGTCAAATAGCACCTTTCTTCCGCTTATTTTAAATTCAGTTTGTCTGCCTTGTACATATACAGTTTGAAGTTCGCTTACACTTTGTGTCATTTGAGAAGCTATAAAGCGCTTATAGATAAGTGTGTATAGTCTTGCTTCATCTTTTGGAAGAGTTTTTGTAGCAATTTCAGGTGTGAAATTTAGATCTGTTGGGCGGATAGCTTCGTGAGCTTCTTGCGCGCCTTTACTGCTAGATGTATAGAATTTAGGTTTTGATGGTAGGTATTTTTCGCCGTAAATTTCTTTAATTTTATCTCTTGCTGATGATACTGCGCTACTAGCTAAATTTAAACTATCAGTTCTCATATATGTTATAGCGCCACCGTAAGGTGTGTTAACGCCTTCGTATAAGCTTTGAGCTAGCATCATAGTTTTTTTAGGGCTAAAACCAAGGTTTGAACTCGCGGTTTGCTGAAGAGTAGAGGTCATAAATGGAGGCTGAGGATTTGTTTTTCGCTCTTTGCTTTGAATATCTTTGATAGCAAATTCTTCATTTTTTATGATATCAACTATCTCTTTAGCCTCTTTAGCAGTTTTAACGGATAATTTTTCCATTTTTTTAGAATCAAATTTTATAAACTCACTTTCTAAAGCATCTTTAAATACCGCATCTATACTATGATACTCAACTGGAACAAAGGCTTGTATCTCTCTTTCTTTATCAACTACTATTTTTAATGCCGAGCTTTGAACTCTTCCTGCACTAAGACCTCGTTGAATTTTACTAGCAAGTAGTGGACTTAGCTTATATCCAACTATCCTATCTAAAAGACGTCTTGTTTGTTGAGCGTTTATACTTGCTTCATCAAGTTTTCTAGGATTTTCTACAGCATGAAGTATCGCTGGTTTTGTTATATCATGAAAGACTATTCGTGGAAGCTTGCTTGGGTCTTTATCGATAGCTTTTGCTATATGATAAGCTATCGCTTCACCCTCTCTATCCTCATCCGTTGCTAGGTAAATTTGATCTGCTTTTTTAGCCAAATCTTTTATCTCTTTAACAACTGCTGAGTGATCTTTACTTATGCGGTATTGCGGTATAAAGCCATTTTCATCTATCTTAATACCAAAGCTCGATTTTGGGAGATCTCGGATGTGACCTTTAGATGCTATAACCTTATAATCACTTCCTAAAAATTTCTGTATCGTTTTTGCTTTTGCTGGGGATTCTACTATAACTAAATTTTTCATTCTATCTCATTATCACTTTCAACTAATTTTGGCGTATTTTATCAGAATTTATTAACGTTTGTTAAATCACTTTAAAATTTTAGGCAGAGTAATACCCGTTTGTTTTTGGTATTTACCTTTTTTATCTGAGTAGCTTACAAGACAAGGCTCATCACCTTCTAAAAATAGCACTTGAGCTATGCCCTCATTTGCGTAAATTTTAGCAGGAAGGGGAGTTGTATTTGAAATTTCTATAGTTATATGTCCTTCAAAACCTGGCTCAAAAGGTGTTACATTTACTATAATGCCACATCTTGCGTAAGTGCTTTTGCCAAGGCAGACAGCTAAAACATTTTGAGGCATTTTAAAATATTCAACTGTTCTTGCAAGTGCAAATGAGTTAGGCGGTACTATGCAGACATCACCTTGAAAATCAATGACATTTTTTGAGTCGAAGTTTTTAGGATCAACAACTGTTCCACCTATATTTGTAAAAATTTTAAACTCATCAGATACTCTTATATCATATCCATAACTACTCAATCCATAACTTATAACGCCACTTCCTATGTTTTCATCACAAAATGGAGATATCATATCATTTTCTAAACTTTGTTCTTTTATCCATTTATCGCTTTTTAAACCCATGAAATTTCCTTTTTCGTAAAATTATATCAAAAATTTCAGTATAATTTAAAACATTTAGATTTTCAAAGAGATAAATCTTTGAAATTTATATAGTTTAACTAAATTTTATCTTTTTTAGGTAAAATTGAAATTTAAATATGAATTATGGAGGGCTATTTATGAAAATAGAAGAGATAAAAGAGTTAATGAAATTCTTTGAAGAAACAGGTATTGGCAGAGTTAAGATTAAGCAAGAAGATTTTGAAATAGAGCTTAGAAAAGGCGGAGAAGCTTCTGATTTTACACCTGATATGTGCCAGGTTGCTCCACAGCCTAATCCACCACAACCTATAAATGTTGTAGTAAGTGGAAATGAAGCTCATCAAAGGAACAATACTATAAACTCTCCAATGGTAGGAACTTTTTATATAGCGCCAAGTCCAGGAGCTAAACCTTTTGTCGCTTCTGGTCAGACGATTAGAAAAGGTGAGGTTATAGGTATTATAGAGGCAATGAAGATTATGAATGAGATAGAGGCTGAGTTTGATTGTAGAGTTCTTGATATCTTAGTAGCTGACGGTCAGCCAGTAGAATATGTTATGCCTATTATCGAGGTGGAGAAGCTATAATGGAGATAAAACGAATTCTTATAGCTAATCGCGGAGAGATAGCTCTTCGTGCACTTAGAACCATTCAAGAGATGGGAAAAGAGGCAGTGGTTGTATATTCGACTGCTGATAAAGATGCTTTATATGTAAAGTATGCAGATGCTAGTATATGTATAGGACCTCCAAGAAGTAGTGATAGCTACTTGAATATTCCTGCTATTATGACAGCTGCTCAGATAAGTGAGAGTGATGCGATATTTCCAGGTTATGGATTTTTAAGTGAAAATCAAACTTTTGTAGAAATTTGCGAAAAAGAAGGCATTAAATTTATAGGACCAGGGCTTGATGCTATGAGTTTGATGAGTGATAAAAGTAAAGCAAAAAGCTTCATGAAACGAGCAGGAGTTCCTGTTGTGCCTGGAAGTGACGGGATATTAAAAGACGTTGAAGAGGCAAAAAAACTTGCTAATGAAATGGGCTATCCAGTTATACTTAAAGCCGCAGCAGGTGGCGGTGGTCGTGGTATGAGAGTAGTTCATAAAGAAGAAGATATAGAGAAAAACTTTTGGTCAGCAGAGAGTGAAGCTCTTTCAGCTTTTGGTGATGGTTCTATGTATATAGAAAAATACATTCAAAACCCACGCCATATTGAAGTTCAAATTATCGGTGATGAGCATGGCAATGTAATTCACGTAGGAGAGCGAGATTGTTCTATGCAACGTAGACATCAAAAGCTTATAGAGGAAAGTCCTGCAACAATACTTGATGAAGAAACAAGAGAAAAACTTCATAAAACTGCAGTTGATGCTACCAAAGCGATAGGATATAGCGGTGCGGGAACTTTTGAGTTTTTATACGATCAAATTTCTAAAAATTTCTATTTTATTGAAATGAATACAAGACTTCAAGTTGAGCACTGTGTAAGTGAGATGATAAGCGGGCTTGATATAGTTGAGTGGATGATAAAAGTTGCTGAGGGTAAAAAACTTCCTAGTCAAGATGAGATCGTCTTAAAAGGTCATGCGATAGAGTGCAGGATTGCGGCTGAAGACTCTAAAAGCTTTATGCCTTGTCCTGGCAAGATTACTAAATTTATAGCACCAAATGGTAGAAATGTTCGTTTTGATAGTCATATATATGAAGGATACTCAGTACCGCCTTTTTATGATAGTATGATAGGTAAGCTTATAGTTTACGCTGAAGATAGGCCACAGACGATAAGAAAGATGAAAGTTGCTCTTGATGAATTAATTATACAAGGGATTAAAACAACTAAAAATTTCCATATAGCAATGATGGAGAGTGAGAATTTTTACAGTGGCGACTACGATACAAACTATTTAACTAAACATTATTAACGCGTCTATATCCTAAATTAGATAAATTTAGGATATAGTTTTATACTCTTGTCTTAACGATTTACATACTCTATAACTGCTTTAGCCTTTAAAATTTCAAAGTAACTTTCAACAGCTTTTGCTCTTTCTTGGTCAGCTAACATCATAACTATTTGCTCTTTGACATCCTCAAAACTTTTTGCCACCATACCACTTTTAGAATCTACTCTTAAAACTTCATAATACCCTTCAGGGGTTTTCATGATAGGAGTAAAAGAGCCATTATTCATATTCATAAAAACATAAGCTGTTTCGTTATTTAGTTGTGAGCGAGATATTGATATTTTATGACTAAAAACTCTAGGTCCAAATTTGCCATTTGTTACATCAACTATCTCTTGTCTTGTTTCAGCCGCATACCTAGTGGCGTTTATAGCAGAAAAATTCATAAAAAGCATTTTGTTTTGATCATAAAATTCTCTAGCTCTTTCAGGTCTTACTCGTTCATCTGCTTTCATAAATACACTAGATAAAAGTTTGCTTTGTTTGATACCTGCAGCAGTTTCTTCTCTAAATTTAGCCTCGCTAATTCCTTTAGCAAGCATCTTTTCTTTAAGCTCATCTACACTCATTGAGTTTGATTCTGCAAGCCTTTGGATATGTTGATCTACTTCATATGGAGATGCCACAATATCACGCTTTTTAATCTCAGATATTTGAAGTTTTTGGTTGATAAGAGCGTCTAAAGCTTGTTCTTTGTTTTGAGCTCCCATTGCTCTCATCATTTGGTTTACTTCATAATTAGTGATAGGCTCGTTATTTACCTTAGCTACAACCCAATTTACAGGACCCGCGTAGCTTACACTAACAGCAAACACAAGTATAAAAAATAACTTTTTTTTCATAAAAAACCTTTAATTTAAGCTTATAAGACTATAATGGCGATTATATCATAAAATACCTATAATTTTAGTAACAAAGGAATAATATGCAAAAAAATATCGTAACTCGCTTCGCACCGTCACCAACTGGTTACTTGCATATAGGGGGGCTTAGAACAGCTCTTTATAGTTACCTATACGCAAGAGGGAATGGTGGCAAGTTTTTACTTCGTATTGAAGATACTGACTTAAAGAGAAATAAAGAAGAGGCGACAAAGGCGATTATAGAGGCTTTTCACTGGACAGGGCTTGACTGGGATGGAGATGTAGTTTACCAAAGTGATAGATTTGATATATATAAAAGCTATATAGATAAACTTTTAAAAGAGGGCAAAGCCTATAAATGTTATATGAGCAAAGATGAACTAGATGCACTTAGAAATGAGCAAATAGCTAAAAAAGAGCGTCCTAGATATGATGGTAGGTACCGTGATTTTAAAGGCGAACCACCAGCAAACATAGAACCTGTAATAAGAATCAAAGCTCCAACTAGTGGAATTATAGAGTTTAAGGATGGAGTAAAAGGTGATATAAGTTTTGAAGCTGCTGATATACTAGATGATTTTATTATTGCTAGAAGTGATGGCACTCCAATATATAATTTTACAGTTGTAGTAGATGATGCACTTATGGGCGTTAGTGATGTTATAAGAGGAGATGACCATCTTTCAAACACTCCAAAACAGATAGTTTTATACAACGCACTTGGGTTTAAAATTCCAAATTTCTATAATGTTGCAATGATAAATGGCCCAGATGGACAAAAGCTCTCTAAACGTCATGGCGCAACTGATGTTATGGAGTATAAAAATATGGGCTATTTAAGTGAAGGACTGTTAAATTTTTTAGTAAGACTTGGCTGGAGTCATGGTGATGATGAAATTTTTAGTATGAAAGAGCTAAAAGAGCTTTTTGATCCGCATAATTTAAGCAAATCAGCAAGTACATTTAACCAAAGTAAACTTGAATGGCTCAATCAGCACTATATAAAAGAGGCTAGTTTAGAACGTATCATCCATGAATTAAAAGGTTTTGGGTTAAATTTAGATGAGTGCAAAAAAGCCAATATTTTGATAGATAGTTTAAGAGAGAGAAGTGTGACTTTACTTCAGATGATGGAGTCGGCAAGAAGTATTTTATATGCTCCAACAACATATCAAGAAAAGGCCTATAAGAAATTTATTAAAGCTGAAAGTTTAGAGTTACTCGTAAAATTTAGTGAAATTTTTGGTGATGAGAATTTAGATGCTAAAGGTTATGAAGAGATAACTATGAAATTTTTAGACAAGCAAAATATGAAACTTAAAGATATCGCTCAACCACTACGTATAGCTATCACAGGAAATAGCGTAAGCCCTGGGATATTTGAAGTCATAGAGGTTATAGGTATAAAAGAGCTTAAAAAACGTATAGAAAAGTTACTGGAATTTAGTAAAAATGGGCAAAATTAATAGTTTTATTGACCAAGTATTATCCGGTGATAGTTTAGAAATTTTAAAAGCAGCTAATTTAACCTATATTTAGACTTTATAAAGCTGAATTTAGTTAAAATTTGCAAATTAAAATATTTAAGGAAAGATTAATGTCAAGTTATACAAAAGAAGAAGCGTTAAAGTACCACATCGGTGGAAAGATTGCTATTGAAGCTACTAAGCCTTTTAATGGTGCAAAAGACCTTACACTAGCTTATAGTCCAGGAGTTGCTGAACCTTGTAAGGTTATAGCTGAAGATGAAAATTTAGCTTATAAATATACAAATAAAAAAAACCTAGTTGCAGTTATAACTGATGGAAGTGCTGTTTTAGGTCTTGGAGATATCGGCGCACAAGCTGCTAAACCAGTTATGGAAGGAAAAGCAGTTTTGTTTAAGAAATTTGCAGGTGTTGATGCGTTTGATATCGAGATTAATGAGAGCGATCCAGAGAAGATAATTGAAATTTGCAAAGCTTTAGTTCCAACTTTTGGCGGTATAAATTTAGAAGATATTAAAGCACCAAAGTGCTTTGAGATAGAAAGACGCCTTAAAGAAGAGACCGATATCCCGGTTATGCACGATGATCAGCACGGAACAGCTATCATTACAACAGCAGGTCTTTTAAACGCTTTAGAAATTTCAGGTAAAAAGGCAAGCGACCTTAAAGTTGTAGTAAGTGGAAGTGGCGCAGCAGGTATAGCTTGTGCTAGAATGTATAAACAAGTCGGTGTTAAAAACATTATTATGCTTGACTCTAAAGGCGTTATACATTCAAAACGCACAAATTTAAGCAAAGAGAAAGAGGAATTTGTAGTTGATACTGAAGCTAGAACTTTAGAAGATGCTATAAAAGGTGCTGATATGTTTTTAGGCCTTAGTCAAGGCGGTATTTTAACAGGCGATATGGTTAAAACTATGGCAAAATATCCTATTATTTTTGCTCTTGCTAACCCAATCCCTGAAATTTATCCAGAAGAGGTTCACAAAGTAAGAGATGATGCTATGGTTGGAACAGGTAGAAGTGATTATCCTAATCAAGTAAATAACGTTTTAGGGTTTCCTTATATTTTCAGAGGCGCGCTTGATGTGCATGCTAAATTTATAACTGAGGATATGAAAATGGCAGCAGCAAAAGCACTAGCTGAGTTAGCAAAAGAGCCAGTTCCAGCTGATGTTTGTGAAAAAATAGGAGTTAGCGAGATTAGTTTTGGTAAAAACTATATCATACCAAACCCATTTGATAAAAGAGTTCTCTTTGCTGTTGCTCCAGCAGTCGCACAAGCTGCATTTGATAACGGTGTTACAAGAGTAAAAAGCTTTGATATAAAAGCATATAAAAAAGAGTTAGAAAATTTAAAGTTATGAGAGCTTTTTTTACCGATTTTTATCAATTAAGCATGATGCAAGGCTATTTTTATGAGAAAAAAGATGAGGTAGCTGTTTTTGATATGTATTTTAGAAAACACCCAAGTGAGGGTGGATACGCTATACTTTGTGGCATAAACGAAGTAGTGGAGTATATAGAAGAGCTTAAATTTAGTGATGATGATATCAGTTATCTTAAAAAATTAGGAAGCTTTAGCGATGAGTTTTTAGAGTACTTAAAAGAATTTAAATTTTCAGGCGAAATTTACGCGGTGGAGGAAGGTAGTGTAGTTTTTGCCCATGAGCCTTTAATTCGTGTAAAAGCTAATATCTTAGAAGCCCAACTTATAGAAACAGCCATTTTAAATACTGTAAATTTTCAAACATTAATAGCTACAAAGGCATCTAGAATATGTCAAAGTGCTGTTGATGGTGGAGTTATGGAATTTGGGCTTAGAAGAGCACAAGGTAGAAGTGCAGGATTTTTTGGCGCAAAAGCAGCAGTTGTAGGTGGGTGTATAGGAACGTCAAACGTTGAAGCAGCTGTTAAATTTGATATTCCAGCGCTTGGTACGCACTCTCACTCATGGGT
>JAAYFN010000064.1 GCA_012728225.1 Campylobacter sp. | reverse complement strand
TTAAATTTGCTAAAATCACCGTTTTAAAGGAAAAAAATGAATGAAAATTTGATAATTTATCTATTAGCCTATCTTATTGGAAGTATACCTTTTGGGCTACTTATCGCAAAAGCAGTAAGTGGTGTTAATATCAAAGAAGAAGGAAGTGGGAGTATAGGAGCTACAAACGTATTTAGAGTTTTAGATGCACACGGTGTTAAAAATGCTAAAAAACTCTCTGCTCTAACCATAGTTTGTGATTTTTTAAAAGGTTTTTTGCCTATTATGATAGGCAAATTTGCAGGACTTGATCCAAATATCCTTTGGACTTTTGCAGTTTTAAGTGTTGTAGGACACTGTTTTTCTATATTTTTAAAATTTGAAGGTGGAAAAGGCGTAGCAACGAGCTTTGGTGTTTTTACGGCACTTTTGCCAGTTGAGGCAGTTTTATCTCTTATCATATGGTTTTTAGTAGGTAAATATGTTAAAATTTCAAGTCTTGCATCACTTAGTTCAGTTATAGTGTTTTTAGTGCTTAGTTTTATAATTCATCCTGAAATTCCTAACATAAATACTCACGCACCTATCATCATCATAGTATTTTTTGTCTTTTATAAGCACATTCCAAACATTAAAAGACTTTTATTTAAAGAGGAAAAAACAGTTTTATGATGACAGTTTTAGTAGATAAATTAGAGCTTAAGTGTGTTATAGGGATTTTTGATTTTGAACGAGAAAATGAGCAGAGAATTTTTATAAGTGCTAAATTTAGAGCTGATGAATTTGTGGATTATGCTAGAATTTGTGAAATTTTTAAAACTGATTTTAAAGAGCAGAAATTTTTTAAATTAGAGGACGCTTTACTCTATTTTGAAACTAAATTTAGAGATAAATTTAGTACAATTAGTTATTTTTATATGAAAATTCTTAAGCCTGATATCATAGATAGTGCGGTAGTTGGTGTAGAAATAGAGAGGTTTTATTAAACATTCTTTAAAAAAACTTGAATTTTCGCTTAAAGTCTGCTATAATCTTAAGTAAAATTTTAGGTTAAGGAGCGCATAGTGAGAATTTTGATAGTAGAGGATGAAGTTACTCTAAACAGAACTATTGTGGAAGGTCTGCAAGAGTTTGGTTACCAAACAGATCCAGCAGAGAGCTTTAGTGATGCTGAGTATTATATTGGTATAAGAAATTATGATTTAGTTCTAGCTGATTGGATGCTTCCAGATGGTGATGGTCTAGATCTTATCAATGTTGTTAAGCAAAAAAGCCCAAGAACAGTAGTTGTTATCATATCAGCAAAAGATGATAAAGAAAATGAAATAAGAGCATTAAAAGCTGGAGCGAGTGATTATATAAGAAAGCCGTTTGATTTTGATGTGCTAGTTGCTAGGATAGAGGCAAGACTTAGATTTGGTGGAACAAATGTTATACAAATAGATGAGCTTATCATCGATCCAGATGAAGAAAAAATCATATATAAAGACAAAGAAGTTGAGCTTAAAGGTAAGCCTTTTGAGGTTTTAACTCACCTTGCAAGACATAGAGATCAAATAGTTAGTAAAGAGCAACTTTTAGATGCTATATGGGAAGAGCCAGAACTAGTAACTCCAAATGTCATAGAGGTTGCGATCAATCAAATTCGTCAAAAAATGGATAAACCGCTTAATATTTCTACTATAGAAACAGTTAGAAGACGCGGATATAGGTTTTGTTTTCCTAAAGAAAAATAGGCTAAACATTGCCGATAAACAGTCTTAGAACTAAATTTGTATTACAATTAGCATCGGGGAGCACGATGCTAATTTTGATATTTTCAACTATGCTTTATCACTATGTAAAGATAAATATATTTGAAAATGTTGTTCAAGTTTTAAACGCAGAAGCAGTTAAAATAGCAAATGATAGTTTTATCTCTCCAGTGCAGACAAACACAAAACTTGGGCATAATGCGATATCTGTAAGTACTATTAAAAACAGTCAAAACACAACCAAACCTAAATATACAAAAAGCCAAAGCAATCAAAGTAGTATTTTAACTCTTGAGTATCCAGTTGGTGATAAAATCATACTTCTAAGCACAGATACTACCTTTTATAGCAATATAGTAGATCAAATTTTAACTGATATTATCATTATAAATGCTACTATGATATTTTTGATACTCTTTTTTGCACTATTTTTATCAAGATTGCTTTTAATCCCTATAAAAATACTTACTAAAAATTTATCCAAGTTAGATGAGACAGTTTTAGAGCCTATCGATGAGAGTGAAATTCCAACTGAATTTAGACCACTTAGTAAAGGCATAAATAGACTTATTGACAGGATAGAGACCTTTGTTGGATATCAAAAAGAGCTTTTCATAGGTATAGCTCATGAGCTTAAAACTCCCTTAGCTGTGATGAAAACTAAAAATGAAGTAACTCTTTTAAAGCCAAGAGATGCAGACAAATATATAGATACTCTTAAAAGCAATAACCAATCTATTGACAATATGAACAAAATGATAGGCTCTATACTTGAGGTAGGACGCCAAGAAGGGGCTCAGTTTGAAAATGCCGAAAACAAAGAGATGATAAGCTTTATCGAAGAGCTATCTAAAGGTTTTTCAGCTATAGCAAGAGCTGAAAATAAATATATATCTTTGAAGTTAAGTCCTGAAAAGCTCTATATGCAGATAAGACCAAATTTATTAGTTCATATAGTTCAAAATTTCGTTCAAAATGCTATTAAATTTTCACCTGAGAATTCAACCATAGTGATAAAAAGCATGGTTTTAGCTGATGAGTATTTTAGGATAGATGTTATTGATAATGGTTGTGGGATAGACGAGAGTAGAGATCTTTTTGCTCCTTTTAGACGTTATGGAGATAAAGGTGGGGTTGGATTAGGACTGTTTTTAGCTAAAGGAGCAGCGCAAGCGATGAATGCTAGTATAGAAATTAGAAATCGAAAAGATCTAAATGGCGCCATAGCGACTATAAAAATTCCTATCTCTGGAGCGAGTAAAAAACTAAATAAGGAAAAAAGTTAGATGTCAAAGCGAGTAGCGGTTATAGATTTAGGATCAAATTCAGCTAGAATGGTTATTTTTGAGAGAACTAGTAGACTAGGGTTTTATACACTAGGTGAATATAAGATGAAAGTTAGGCTAGGTGAGGGTGCTTATGATAGAGGCGGTGAGATACAAACAGAAGCCATGCAGAAGTGTTATCTCGCACTTACTGAGTTTAAAAAACTAATAACTAGATACAGAGTTAGAAAAGTTTTAGCTGTTGGAACTTCAGCCCTAAGAGATGCAAGTAATGGTGGTGAGTTTATAAGTATGATACGCAAGATTGGCATAAATATGCGTGTGATATCTGGTGATGAAGAGGCTTATTTAGGTGGATTTTCATCTTCAAATTTACTTCCAAACATTAAAAGAGCTACAACGATAGATATAGGTGGAGGCTCAACAGAGCTAGCGCTTATAGATAATGGTAGAGTTGTAGCAACGAAATCTTTAAATTTAGGTACTGTTAGGTTAAAAGAGCTTTTTTATGATAAAAAGGATCTCTTCAGTCTTGAAGAGTTTGTAAATAAGAGCTTAAGTGAAATTCCAAGTGAGTTTAAGTGTGAAAATATCATTGCGATAGGTGGATCACTTAGGGCGATAAGTAGCGCGATCATGGAGATAAGCGAGTATCCGTTAAATTTGCTTCATGGATTTTGTTATGAGTGGGACGAATATAGTTCTATGGTAGATGAAATTTCCAAATCCGATGTTTTAGATCTTAACAAATATCCAATAAAAAAAGAGAGATATGACACTATACGAGGTGGCGCTTATATTTTTAAAAAGGCTATGAAACAGTTAAATGGTAAAAGTGTGATAACAAGTGGTGTTGGCGTTAGAGAGGGAGTGTTTTTAGTAAATTTAATAGGTAAAAATGCTAAATTCTCAAGTGGATTTAACCCAAGCTTGAGGAGTTTAAGAGATAGATTTGAGATTGATTTTCGTCCCAATATAGCTAAATTTTCTAAAGATATATTTAGTGCATTAAGACCACTTCATAAGCTTAATCAGAAGTTTTTAGGACCACTTGTTACAGCTGCTAAGATATATGATTTGGGGCTAAGAGTTAGTTATTACTCAAAACACTCCCACTCAAGTTATTTAGTTCTTAACTGTCTAAATTATGGATTTACTAACGAAGATAGAGCTCTTATCGCAAGTATAATTAGACAAAACGGTAGAAAAAGTATATCTAAAGAGTATAAAATTTATAAAAAGCTCCTTCCAGACCAAGAGAGTGTTATATGGTTGGGGTTTATATTAAAACTTGCAAAGATACTTGATGATGCAAATATCTCAAATATTTCATTTGATTATGCTAACTCAACATTAGAAATTTATGGGTTAAAAGATGCTATATTTGCTAAAGAAAGTATCAAAAAAATGGGCAAACCAGGAGTTTTTGCCATAACATTTAACTAAATTAAAGGATAAACATGCCACTACTTGATAGTTTTAGAGTTGACCATACAAAGATGGATGCTCCAGGAGTTAGGCTTGCTAAGACGATGAAAACACCTAAAGGCGACATTATAAGTGTATTTGATCTTAGGTTTTGTGTGCCAAATAAAGAGATTATGAGCCAGAGCGGTACACACACTTTAGAACATCTTTTTGCGGGGTTTATGAGAGAACATTTAAACTCAGACTTAGTTGAGATTATCGATATATCGCCAATGGGTTGTAGAACGGGATTTTATATGAGCTTGATAGGAGAGCCTGAAATTTCTAAAGTAATATCGGCATGGCAGAGTTCTATGAGAGATATTTTAGAGGTAAAATCCCAAGATGATATCCCAGAACTTAACATATATCAGTGTGGTACATGTGATATGCACAGTTTAAAAGATGCTAAAAATATAGCTGAAAATATCCTTAAAAGAGGGATTAAATTTATAGATAATGAGAGTATAAAGTTAGCTCTTTAAGACTCTTTTTTCCATATCTCTTTATGGGCAAATTTTAGTTTATTGTTAGTAAATTTAGCATACTCTATCTCTATAGTAAAAATTTCAGGTTTTATAGCTTTAGCAAATGGATAGCGTGAGAAATATATCTTTTTCTCTTTCTCATTTGCAAGTCTAAAAATTCCTTCAAATTGTAAGCCTTTGATTTTTGTTACTATTTTTGTATTGCGAAATATCGTACCTGCAACTTTTGAATTTTTAAGCGCTGATTTGATATGCTCTGAAGAGCTACTTCCAGCAATGATAAGAGCGGAATTTAGTGTATCATAAGCATAAAAGGAATTTGCACATTTTAACTCATCACCCATAGTGGCAATGGTTAAAATATGTAGTTTTTTAACAAATTTGTCTAAATTTGGCAACACTATTTATCCCTTTGAGCTTTAGTCTGATATATGTTACCAAAATTTGATATAATAAGTATTAAATTTTTAAGGAAACATTATGATACATTTAGAGATGATAGAGGATATGTTAGCTTTACAACAAAGACTAAATGATGATACAAATGGTAAAGGTTGGGAAGAAGGAACTGCGAGTAATGGCAAGCTGATAAGCTGGAAAAGATGCATTTATATGGAGTGTGCAGAGCTTATGGATAGCTTTTCATGGAAACATAGGAAAAGTGTAAATGCAAAGACAGACAAAGTAAATGCACAAGTTGAGATAGCTGATATTTGGCATTTTATGCTTAGCTTAGTTTTAGAGCGAGCTTATCCAAATTCAAGCATTAAAGAGGTTGCCAAAGATATCACTTCGATAAGTGGTTTTAACGACTTTTGCCTTGATGCATATGATATGAGTGAGTATAATATCTATGAGATCATGAACGATATCGAAATTATCATTCATGATACAAGTGGCTTTGGATTTCAAATTCACGATCTACTGACAAACTACTTTAGACTCTCTCTTAAATGTGGTATAAATTTATACACATTATATAAAATTTATATAGGTAAAAATGTCTTAAACAAATTTCGTCAAGACAACGGCTATCAAGATGGTTCATACCTTAAAAACTGGAATGGTAGGGAAGACAACACTATTTTAAATGAAATTTTAGACAGTGGAGTTTTAAAAGAGGATGAAATTTATAAAGAACTTACAAAAAATTACGCTAAAGTAAAGTAACTTAAGTTTTAGATTTGCTAAAATTGTTCAAATTTGATAAGTATCAAATTTAAAAGAGATGAAATTTGATACTATAAGTAAATTTATAATATAAGGAAAACTATGAAAATAGAAAATGTGTACGTATGCAATGTTTGCAGTTTAGAGAGTGGTGATGATAAAGATGCTGTTTTTATCACCGCACATAAAGGCACTGAAGAGATCCACATCTGCACAGCTTGTATACCAGCTGTAATACATGGTTCAGGGATAGTTGTTAGACCAAATAAAGATGTAGAAGCGGAGATTTTAGGATTAATTTGATATTCATTATTGATAAATTTTATTATTGACAAAATTTTTTAAAGATGATAAGATTATCTGATTTTGATAAAAGGATTTTTAATGAGACAGTATGAAAGCTATAAATGTTCAAAATGTGGCAATGTAGTTGAGGTTCAAACAGTTGGAGATGGAGCATTGACTTGCTGTGGTGAAAAGATGGAGTGTATAACTACAGATCTAACTTCAGTAAATTTAATGAAAGCTTTTGCAGGGGAGTCTATGGCTAGAAATAAATATGACCTTTATGGTGATATGGCTATGGAAGCAGGATATCACGCCATAGCTAGGCATTTTTATGAGGCTGCTGAAAATGAAAAATGGCACGCAAGGGCTGAGTTTAAAAAACACCATGAATTAAATGGCATGCCTCTTGATAAAATGGATAAAAACCTTATCGATGCAGCAGCAGGTGAGAGATATGAGTATGAAGAGATGTATCCAGATTTTGCTCAAATTGCTGAAGATGAAGGCAAAAAAGAGATAGCAAGACTTTTTAAAGCTATCGCAAAAGTTGAAGTTGAGCATGAAAGAGAGTATTTAGAACTTAAAGATATGCTTGAAAAAGAGGGATTTTTCGAAAGCGAAGAGGAAGATGTTTGGGTTTGTGAAGTTTGTGGTCATATCCACAGAGGTAAAAAACCACCAAAAGCTTGCCCACTTTGCAAAGCGGGTCAAGAGTACTTTAAAAGAGAATTTTTAGGATAATAAATGATCTAGGCCCAGCCTCTTAGTTTCTTGAGTTCTGGGTCTATAAGTTTTTTATTTCCTGCTCTATCAACACTTACATAAACGACAGTCGCACTTGTGACATGTACACAAATTACTGCGTTATCGTTACTAAATCTCTCAACTACTACATTTACTTCAGTTGTTATAGAGGTTTTGCCTACATCTACGATTTTTGCATAACACGTTACCATATCACCCACAAAAACAGGCTCTTTAAAAATAACCTCTTTAAAAGATATAGTCACAACTCTTTCTGGAGCTAACTCTCGTGCTGCTGTACTACCAGCTAAGTCTATTTGAGAGAGTATCCACCCGCCAAAGACATTCCCAGCTGCATTGGTATTTTTTGGCATAGCTATTATTTTTATGCGTGCTTCACCCATTTTTGTTTGATTTGACATATGATATCCTTGTATTAACTTCTTGCATTCTATCCAAACAGTTTTAATATCATTAAAATTTATCTGTTAAAATTGAGATAAGAAAAGAGGATGTGATGAGTGATTATAGTAAATTTTTAGAGCTTGTAGAGAATAATAGAGAAAAACTTAATTCTTTATATGGAGATCTTAAAAATGATTATATAAAAAAAGGCTTAGAAATTTGTGGTTTTAAAGGTAGTAAAAGCGAAAGAATGGCAGTTCTTATGCGTATAGTAAATCTTAAAACTGATCCACTTTTAATAGAGTTAAAAAAGAAAAATTTAAGTGAGAAAAAAGTAGTTGAAATCCGCGATGAGATGTTTAAATATACAGCTTTAATACATGAAAATTTACATAGAAATTTGATTTCAGAAGCTACTAAAAGGCGGATATTAAGTGAGTTTGACTTAGCGCTTTTAAATGGTGTTCATAAAATAGGACTTATCTTTAACAAAGCACAACTACTATGGCAACACCGTGTTATCGATGAAAATAGCACTAAATTTGCTACTATAAGTAACGCGCGTAAGTTTATAAGTGAAAATAAACTATATCAGACAAGTAGTAGAGGTGAAATTTGTGATAGATGTTATGGTGTAGTTAAATTTCATGATGATGCAAGTGCAGTTTTAGAGCCTTACGCAGTAGCTTTTCCACAAATTGCTAAAGAGCTTGATAGAGAATTTAGCCTACTTATAGAAGGGCTTAGTTTGCTTGGAATAAGCTCTGAAGAGATATCTTATACTGAGTATTTTAAAGCTTTAAAGAATGCGTTTTTAGAAAGCGATAGTACTAAAGTTATCGATAGATGGCGAGATGCTGAAATGGCGTGGATGGATACAAAAGGTGCTATTCAAATAGGCCATCCTTTAGAGTATTATGAAGATGCTTATACTCATGCAGTTGCATTAGAGTGGGATGTAAGACTTAAAGAGGATGTAAAATTTAGTGAGTATGAGTTTAAAAAAGAGATTAAAAATAGTTTTGATAAAGTTTATAAGGAGATAGGTGCCAATAATCCTTTTATGCACTCCATGGTAAATTCTAACATTGATAAAACACAGCTTTATATATCTACTCCTTGTTTATACTATGGTGCGGATTTAGAAGGGCTTTTTAGTGCCCAAGTTGTGCCAAATGATGAGTTTGTAAGTGTAAATTCAGGTAAGAAGATATTTGCATTTGTAGAGCATGTATATGCAGCAGCTAAAGTAAAGCCATATATGAGGCTAACTAGTGAAATTTTTGAAAAAGAGTATTTAGAATATGGTCGTGAAATTTTGCACAATAAGCCTGAAATTTGGCGGTTGGTATATTCGGTAAGCACGATAGGACATGAGTTTGGACATATTTGGTTTATAGATGAAGATAGTGAAAATTTAATGAACACAAGTGGTGTGTTTAAATATATAGAAGAGTACAAAGCTACAACTGGGGCACTTGTAAATTTCTTTAACAATGAAGTAGAAGAGTTAAAGCTTCCTGTGCTTGATGAACTTATAAGACGAAGTGTGGGGCTTATAGCGTGGCAAAAAGTTTCAAGTGTTAGAGCTTACTATTGTGAAGGTTTGATACATTTGACTTTACTTTTTAAAAGTGGAGTTTTGAAATTTAATGCTGAGAAATTAAAGGTAAATTTTAGTCTTCAAAGCTATGAGAGATTTAAAGAAATATGCATAGAAAACTATAAAAATTTAGCGATTTGTTATACAAAAAAACTAGATGCATCGCTATTTTTAGAGAAATTTGTATATTTTGATACTGATACATATCTGCCATTAAATACAGAAGTTGCACAGTTTGTAAAGTACTATCATGAGCGATACCTTGATATAGGCAATGAAGTTGACGATGAGAGTGTTACGCCCTTAGCTTGATATTTTCTATATCTCCGTGTTTGAAGTGAGCTTTGATTTGTTGCATCTTTAGAGTTGTCTCTTCATTGATAGGCAAAACTATATGCTCACCTGTTTTAAAGGCGATAAAGTAGTTATCTTCGCTTTTAACAACACGGTTAATTCCGTCAAGCTCAAAAATTTCACTTGCTTTTGCCTCACTGCCATTATAAAATTTAACAAACTTATCTTTTATCTCAAAGTTCATTTCTATCTTTGACTCTTCTAATTCATCAGCCTCTTTTAGATGTTTAGTTAGAAGTTTTTTATAGTATTTTGGGTAAAACAAAAGCCACAGTATAGATAAAATTATTGATATTATAGTCAAAATTGGAGCGAATTTAAATACTCCATCAAGTATGATACCAACTAGCAAAAACTCAAAAGGCAGAGCATATAACCCAATAACTTTTTGCTTTTTTGCTTTTTTGCTATGAAGAAGCATAAAAACTCTTAAATTTGACACATCTTGATCTGTAATAGTAACCTTCATTTATATCCTTTTTAACTGAATTTTAGCAAGTTTTGCTTAGCAATTTTTTAAGTAGATAATATCTTTATAATGAGCTATTAAGCTAAATTTGACTAAACTTAAAGATTATTTTAAGAGGTGAGTATGAGAAAACTTTTTAACATTAAAGGTTTTGCCGTTTTTGCTGTGATAGTTTTGCTTAATGCAAGTATCGATTTAGGGCATAAAATAACTATCCAAAATACCCTAGTTAAGAGTTTCACAGGTGATACGTTAGTTATGTTGACCGCACTTATAAACTTACTTATCATTATGCCATATGTGGCATGTTTTTCTATGAGTGGCTTTATAAATGATAAATTCTCAAGAACTTGGGTTTCAAGAGTTGCGGCAGGAAGCGAGATTTTGTTTACATTTCTTATAACCATAGCTTATCTTAATGGTTGGTTTTATTTTGCTTTTACTATGACTATATTTTTAGCTATCCAAAGCGCTATATACTCTCCTGCAAAATATGCTTTAATAAAACAAATAGCAGGAAAGAGAAATTTAGGTCCTGCAAATGGTCTTATAGAAGCAGTTACTATCGCAGCTATTTTATTTTCATCTCTTGCTTTTTCTATCATTTTTGAAAAATTTGCAGTTATAAGCGATGATCCAGGGCAGATAATGAAATCAGTTTGGTTTATCGGCGTTATACTTTTTTGCA
>JAAYFN010000063.1 GCA_012728225.1 Campylobacter sp. | reverse complement strand
TTTTTTGACATCTTTTTTGACATCTAAGTTCTCTTCAAACTCTTCATCTTCTTCTTTTTCCTCATCTCCATCATCTTCATCAAAATTTTTGAAAAGCTCTTTTACGCGTCTTTCACGGTTTATAAGTGGCTCTTTATATTCAAGTATAAAGTCTATAAGGAAGGGTACTGAGCAAAAAGCATCGATGATGATATCTTCTCCAAGCTCTATTCTTTTACTTATCTCAACTTCTTCTTCTTTTGTAAGTAGGTCGATAGCTCCCATTTCGCGTAGATACATCCTTACAGGACTATCTGAGCGTCCCCATTCTAAAACTTCATTACTTTTAGTTGTGTCAAATTTTTCATTTTCACTTTTTTTGATATAAGCTTTGGCTTCAGCAGCTAGCTTTTGTGCATCTTCGATATTTCTAAGTTCGGCTGCTCTAGCTGAAGATAGAAGTGTAGCTTCGTATTTGTTTACAAAAGACTCTATTTTTTTAGCATTTGTAGCAGTAGGTATTTTTTCAAAAAGTTTTATAAGTTTTTCGTATGTTACGTAACTTTTTTTATTCTCTTCAAAAAGCTCTTCGATGTTGGCATATAGCTCTTTTGTTGTGATAGGTTTTTTGATACTAGACAATGTGCAAGCTCCTTATAGAATACAAGATTTGTATACTAGCTAAAGTTATTAAATATAAAGTTAAACTTTATGAAAATGATACTTTTATGATATAAAATCTAGTAAAATTTAGATCAATTTAAGTATAGAAAAAATTTAAAACAATAAAAATTTCGAACATATCCATAATAATCCGACGTTTTAAAGTCGCTTTATCCAAGAATTTATAAATTTTTGCTATTATATGGGATTAAATTTGAATTGTATAAGGATTAATATGGCAAAAGTATGGAAATTTGGTGATAATATCGATACTGATATCATCATTGCCGCACGATACCTCAATACCTCAGATCCACAAATTCTTGCATCACACGTGATGGAAGATAGTGATTTTGAGTTTTCTAAAAAAGTAAAAGAGGGTGATATAATCGTTGCGGGCGAAAATTTTGGATGTGGAAGTAGCAGAGAACATGCACCTATCGCGTTAAAAGCAGCTGGAATTTCGGCTATTATAGCTAAAAGTTTTGCTAGAATTTTTTATAGAAACAGTTTTAACATGGGACTTTTAATATTAGAGTGCAAAGAGACTGATGAGATCAATGAAGGTGATGATTTAAAGATAGATATAGGCGCGGGGATTATCAAAAATCTCACTCAAAGCAAAGAGTATAAATTTGAAGCTATACCGCCATTTATGCAAGAACTTTTAGATGCTGGTGGGCTTATGAATTACGCTAAGCAGAAAATTTAAGGATAGAGATGAAACATTATAAAATTTGTGTTATAAAAGGTGACGGTATAGGTCCTGAGATAGTAGATGAGGCTATTAAAGCTTTAGATGTTGTTTCTAGTAAATTTGATATGGATTTTAGCTATGAACACTATCTTATGGGTGGAGCAGCGATTGATGTTTTTGGTGAGCCACTGCCGGCTGAAACATTAGAGGCTGCACTTAATTCAGATGCTGTACTTTTTGGTGCTATCGGTGGTCCAAACTGGGACAACCTAGAAAGACATTTGCGTCCTGAAAGCGGACTTTTGAAATTAAGAAAAGAACTTGGAGCATTTGCCAATCTCCGTCCTGCTATGGTTTTTGATGAGTTACTTGAAGCATCTACTATAAAACCTGAGGTTTTAAGTGGTGTTGATATCATGGTTGTAAGAGAGCTAACAGGTGGTATTTATTTTGGTGAACCACGTGAAAAAGGTGAAGATATAGCTTTTAACACTATGATTTATTCAAAAGATGAGATTAGACGTATAAGTAAGATTGCTTTTGAAACAGCGCTTAAAAGATCTAAAAAAATAACAGTTGTTGATAAAGCAAATGTGTTAGAAACTAGCCAGCTTTGGCGTGAAGTAGTCTGTGAGGTAGCTAAAGAGTATGAAGATGTCAGAGTTGAGTTTATGTATGTAGATAATGCCGCTATGCAGTTAGTTAGGACTCCTTCTCAGTTTGATGTAATTTTAACTGAAAACTTATTTGGCGATATTTTAAGTGATGAGGCTAGTATGATATGTGGCTCAATAGGGCTTTTACCAAGTGCAAGTATAGGTGGCAAAGTGGGAATTTTTGAACCTATTCATGGCTCAGCTCCTGATATAGCAGGGCAAGGTATGGCAAATCCTATCGCTATGATATTAAGCGCGGCTATGATGTTAAGATATGCATTTGGTGAAGAAGAGGCTGCTGTTTGCATAGAAGAGGCAGTTAGAAAGACTCTTAATAAAGGTTATCGCACAAAAGATATTGCAAATTTTGGAGCTAAAGAAGTCTGTTCTACTGATGAGATCGGCACACATATAAGTAATTTTATAAGTCAATGAATACCATAACTAAAGCTTTGATATATGAGTCTCAAGGGCTTAACTTGGATGCTTTGAGAATTTATAAAGAGATCTTAAAGGTTAATCCAGACGATCAAGAGGCGATTAAAGGTTTAAAAAGAGTCTCTTTTATAAACGAGGAGATGTTGGAGCTTTTTTATAGTACTAAAAAAGAAGATATTGATAAATTTAAAAGGTGGCTAGTAGAGATATGAATTTAGAAGATGAGATAAAACAAATCATTGAAGAGTTAAAAGAGAATAAAAAAAGAGAGCAATTTTCAGATCTATCTTTAAGCGAAGAAGATAATTTAAATGTTTTAAATGACGACGATGATTTAACATATGAAGAGCCTATTTATAATGATTATGAACAGTTTAATGATGAATTTAGTAGTTTTCAAAATGAAATTCAAACAACTAGAGAAGAATCAGAAATTTTTGAAAAATTTAATAAACATATAGAACGTGAAAAAGAGTTTTTAATCTCTTTAAAACAGAGAGTTGTGGTGCTTTTAGAAGGACTTGAAAACTTTGAAAAAGGCGATATTGAGGCAAGGGTTGAGTTAAATCTTAAATTTATGGAGTTTTTGCTTGCTGTTACCGAAAAAAGACTTAGAGATATATCAAAATAGAGATTTTAAAGCTCTTCAAAATTTCCTTAGCAAACACACTAAAAGAGCCTATTTTGTGGGTGGGTTTGTAAGAGATCAATTTTTAGGAATTAACACAAAAGACATTGATATAGAAGTTTTTGATATAGATCCTGATAAATTTGATGCTTTGATGCAGAGTTTTGGTGCAGATGGTGTTGGAAGGAGCTTTTTTGTATATAAATGGAAAAATTTTGATATTTCGCTGCCTAGAACTGAGAAAAAAGTTGGCATAGGCCATAAAGCCTTTAGTGTAAACGTTACAAATGATGAAAAAATTGCCGCTAAAAGACGTGATTTTACTATGAACTCGGTTATGATTGACATTTTTTCAGGTAAAGTTTTAGATAATTATGACGGGATTTGTGATATTAAAACACGCACTTTAAGGGTGGTTGACTCTATGACTTTTGTTGAAGATAGTCTTAGAGTTTTAAGAGCGGTGCAGTTTGTCGCTAGGTTTGATCTAAATGTTGATGAAAATTCACTAATTCTTATGAAAAATATGGATTTAAATGATCTTAGCAAAGATAGAATTTCTAGTGAACTTATAAAACTTTTTGAAGCTAAACATCAACATTTAGGATTAAAACTTATAAAAGAGTTGGGAATTTTTGAGTTTTTATTTGGTAAAAAAGTTACTAAATTTAGCGAGCTTTATGAACTTATAAAAACAGGTCAAAATTTTGTAAAAAATGAGATGTTTTTTTTATATATTCTTATAAATTTTCTCTCTCTTGATAAGCATGCTACACTTAAAAGGTTAAATTTACAAAGCAGATATAGACGCATTATAGATGAGCCTTATTTTTCATCTTTAAAAGATAAAAATTTGCTTGAAATTTCACTTACTATGCCACTATCAGAATGGCTTGGACTATATTCACAAGATCTTCTAAATAGAGCTAAAAAACTAGGTGTTTATGATAGTAAATTTCCTACAAAAGTTAAAAGTGAAGATGTGATAAAAGATGGTTTTAGTGGCAATAAGATAAAGTCTGAGATAAAAAGAAGGCAAAATTTAGAGTTAGAAAATTATCTTAAAAGCAAACAATAAGTGAAATTTAGATAAAATTCAATTTTTTAAAAGTTAGGATTTAGATGATAGAGTATATTTTAAAAGTTGATAGTAGGGATGAAAAAGGTCTTATTTATCGTATAACGGATATTATTCTTAAACATGGATTAAATATCCATTCTAGTAGTGAATTTGTTGATCATGAAAATAATAGATTTTTCTTTAGATCTGTTATTAAGACGGAAAAAGAGGTAAATGAAGATGCTTTTGTCGGAAATTTAAGTGGAGTTTTGCCAAGTGCTAAGATAGAATTTGGCAAAAAACGAAAAAAAGATATTGTCATTTTAGCGACTAAAGAGATACATTGTTTGGGCGATTTGCTTATTCGTCATTATGATGGCAAATTAAATGCAAACATAAAAGCAGTTATAGCAAATCATGATATTTTAAGTCAGTTAGTTGAAAAATTTGATGTTGCTTTTCATCATATAAATGCTGAAGGATTAAGTCGCGAAGAGCATGAAAAACGAGTTCTTGATAAGATGAGTGAGTATAGTTTTGACTATGTTATTTTAGCTAAATATATGCGAATTTTATCACCAAATTTTGTAAACAATTATGAAGGTCGCATCATCAACATCCACCACTCATTTTTGCCAGCTTTTATCGGAGCAAATCCTTACAAACAAGCATATGAGCGTGGCGTTAAAATCATAGGAGCAACTGCTCATTTTGTAAATAATAACCTTGATGAAGGTCCTATTATAGTTCAAGACGTCACATCTGTAAATCATGAAATGAGATGGCAAGATATGCGTGATGCAGGGCGTTATGCTGAGAAAAGTGTGCTTTTGAAAGCTGTTGATTTAGTGCTTGATGATAGAGTTTTTGTTTATGATAATAAAACAGTGATATTTTAATGTTTGAAATAGTTTTAGTACATCCGCAGATTCCACAAAACACAGGAGCGATAGGAAGACTTTGTGTCAATGCAAAACTTAAATTACACATCATAAAACCAACTGTTTTTAGCCTAGAAGAAAAAGCAGTTAAGCGTGCAGGACTTGACTATTGGAAGAAGCTAAATCCACAAATTTGGGAGAGTTTAGATGAGTTTTTAGAAGTTTATTCTGATAGATTTGATCGTTTCTTTTTTGCTACAACAAAGGCTAAAAATTACTATTTTGATGCTAAATTTCGACCTGGGGATTTTATCTTTTTTGGAGGAGAGAGTACGGGACTTCCAACTAGCTTGATGGAACAAAATTCAGCAAATATGATAAAAATTCCGATGTGTAAAGATGGTAGAAGTCTAAATCAAGCTATGAGTGTGGGTATCGTAGCTTATGAGGCGATAAGACAAAATTTTTGCTATGTAGATAGGGACGGGATATTGTGAGAATTTTAACTCTGTTGTTGCTTTTTATAACTTTCTTTTTTGCTGCAGAAATACGCATAGCTACATTTAATGTTGAAAATTTATTTGATGGCAAAAATCACGGCACTGAGTATAGAGATTTTGAGATTAGTAGAAACTCAAACTGGAACAATGAACGTTACCAAAAGAAATCAAAAGCAATCTCAAATTTAATAAAAGAGCTTAACGCTGATATAATTTCGCTTCAAGAGATAGAAAACAAGAGCGTAATAAAACGTTTAGCAAAAGAGAGTGGTTATAAGTATTATGCTTTTAGAAAGCCTAAAAACTCACCTCTTGGCGTGGGGTTAATGTCAAAAATTCCTATTAAAAAAACCTCTTATTATGATATAAAAGGTGTTAGAACTAGAGATATTTTAAAGAGTGATTTTGAGTTTGAAGGAGTTAATTTTAGTATTTTTGGAGTTCATTTTTTATCACAAAAAAATGAAAAACGATATAAGATCAAAGAGGTTTCAACTCTTTTAAATTTATCTAACAAGGTAGATAATTCCATACTTATAGGGGATTTTAACGCTGAGATTAAGCCATTGTCGATTTTAGCACCACTTAATAAAACTCATAAAAATTTATGGTCTTTGCTTTTAAATTTTCGTCACACTTCACACATAAGTGGTAGAGCGATCGATCATATATACATATCACGTAACTTTGAAGGTTTAACGCCAAAAAAACTAGAAGTTTATAAGGATACTAAAAAACTATCAGATCATTATCCAGTTATTGCAACTTTTTCAACTAAAAGTAGTAATATCAATACTCAAAAGATAGATGCTTTAGCAGATATTTATGAGCTAGAGTCATTTTTAGAGCCTTTAAATTTTCAAAATTTAGCTGTTACTTATACTGATAAATACGGCTTTGCTGTTAGCCAACAAGAAGGGCGCGGTATATATGTTTATGATAAAGATAGTGGTTTAAACATCGGTGATATAGTAGATATAACTATTTATGGACTTGAACGTTTTTATGGAAATTTACAAGTTAAAGAGTACACTCTTGATAGAGTTAAAAAAGAAAGGGCAAATTTAGAAAATTTTTTAAAACCTAATTTAGTGAGTGCAAAATTTGGTGATACCGTAGCTAGTGTTTCAGGTGATCTAAGAGGGATATATCTTTATATAAATAACGATAAAATAAGAGTTTACTCTAAAAATAGAGAGCTAGCTGATGGAAAAGTTACATTCGAAAATGTGCTTTTAGTTGAGTATAATGGCCAAAAGGAGCTACTTGTAAGATGATAAATTTTATAATGACGACGCTTTTTGTGATTTTTATAATTATAACTGTAGTTGGTTTTAATAAACAGATGCAAGAAAAACACAAAAAAAGAGATGATGAAAATCGTAATATACAAAATAAAATTAAAACTAGAAAATTTAAAGAAGATAATTTAGAAAACAGCAGTAAAAAGGATGAAAATGAAAGTTTTGATTGAGATAGGCGTTGAAGAGTTGCCAGCGATACCTTTTTTAAAGGAGTATGAAAACATCTTACCAAAATGGCATAAAATTTTAGAGCAAAATAGCATAAAAACAAATTTTAAACTTCAATTTACACCGCGTAGAATAGTACTTTTTAGTAATGACTTTCCGCAAACTCAAGATGATATAGTGATTGAAAATATTGGTGCTCCAAAGCATGTCGCTATAAAAGATGGCAAGTGGAGCAATGCTGCGCTTAGTTTTGCTAAAAAGTGTGATATAAGTGAAGATGAATTAAATTTTAAAGAGGTTAAAGGCAAAGAAGTTTTATACCATTTAAGCCTTAAAAAAGGTTCTTTGACAAAAGATTTGCTTAAAGAGTTGTTAAATGATTTTTTAGAATCTCTAAATTTTGGAAAATCCATGCGATGGGGAGAAGGTGAGTTTAGTTTTATTCGTCCGATCCGCTCTTTAGCTTGCGTTATAGACAATGAGCTTGTAGAGATGAAAATTTATGGTGTAAAAAGCGATATGAGCTTTTTTCCACATAGAAGTTTTGGTTATGAGAAAATAAAATTTTCTAGTATTGATGAGTATTTTAAGCTTTTAGCAGATAGTGGAGTTATCTTAGATCCACACAGTCGCAAAAGTAAAATTTTAGCTGAAATTTCTGCTATTGAGAGTAGTTTGGGCCTGGAAGTACAAAAAGATAGTAAACTTTTAGATGAGATAATAGCCATAACAGAGTATCCAACTGCACTTGTTGGTAAATTTGATGAGAGTTTTTTAGAGCTTCCAAAAGAGGTAATTATCACCTCTATGAAAGAGAATCAAAGATATTTTCCTCTATTTAATGGCTTAAATTTAAGCCCTCATTTTATAGTAGTAAGCAATGGTGTTTGCAGTGATAATAAGTTGATAGTAGCAGGAAATGAGCGAGTTTTAAAAGCTAGACTTAGTGATGCTATGTTTTTTTGGGAAAATGATTTAAAAGCTGAGTTTAGTGCAGAACCTCTTAAAAATATAACCTATATGAATGAGCTTGGTTCAGTTTATGATAAACAGATAAGAGAACAATACGTGGCTAATAACTTAGCTAAAATTTATACTAAAGAGCTAGATTTTGAAGTTGGCAATGAGTATGAAAGCAAGTTGAAAAGAGCCATTATGCTTAGCAAAGCTGACCTTACTACATCGATGGTCGGTGAGTTTGGCGAACTTCAAGGGTTGATGGGAAGTTACTATGCTAAAGCAAAAGGTGAAAGTAGCCAAGTAGTAGATGCATTAAAAGAGCAGTATTATTATGATGAAATTCCATCTACTATTTTTAGTTCGGTTGTAAACATCAGTACAAAATTTGAGAGTATTATAGCGCTTTTTTCTATCGGCAAAGAGCCAACTGGAACCAAAGATCCATACGCACTTCGTCGTGCTGCACTTTCTATCATAAGAATAGTTTTAGCAAAAGGGTTAAATTTTGACGTAAAAGAGATAGCTCTACAAAATGCTAAAGAATATAGAGATTTTGATATACAAAAACTAATATATTTTTTTACTGATAGGTTAAATTCTATATATCCAGATATAAATGTATCTATCATAAATGCTTGTCTAAAGAGCGGTGAAACAGATCTTAAAAAGCTCAATTCAGCTATACTCGCACTTGATGAAATTTCAAAAGAAGATAGTTTTAAGGATAAATTTAGTACATTTAAACGCCTTGCAAATATCATTAAAGATGAAGATATTGGGGCGGTTAATAAAGATTTATTTGCTCACAAATCAGAGCAAGAGCTCCACAATGCGTTTAAAGAGTTAGATTTAACTGTTAAAGACTACAAAATTTATCTAAATCAACTTTTTAGCTTAAAAGAAAATATAGATAACTTTTTTGATAATGTTATGATAAATGTCGACGATAAAGATCTAAAAGATAACCGCATATCACTTGTTGGTCAGATATATAAAGCATTTTTAAAAGTAGCCGATATAAAAGAGATATCTATATAAAATTTAGCGGGGTTAATGCCCGCTAAATTCAGATCAATTTTCGATTATAAATTTATCTATATTGCACTGAAAATTTTCTACATCTCCGCCAAGATAAGTTTTAAGGGTATTTTTAAATATCTTTGTATATCTTGAATCTTTTGGAGAACCATTTAAAATATCTTCATAGTCGTAAATTCTACCATAGTAGTCATATGTAGCTTGGTTGTCTATCGTAAAACGCCCAAAATCAAGACTTACACCAGCATAAATTCCTGTTACTTCACCAGGACTTACTGTCCATGCAGACATATCAGGAAGATCAGTCGCAATCCCACTTCCATAACCTTCACCTACTGATGCGCCGGCATTTAGCTCTAAAGTGTCGCTACCTTCAAATATATCTTGAAAAGATTTGCTTGTTTGAAACAAAACAATGATATCTCTTGATTCTATACCAGCTTGCGCACCTACACCAAAGCCTTTATACCTTATCATTATAGGTGATGTCCATTCACCATTCATATCTCTCATGCTAAAGACACCTTCACCACTTTGAACAGATGCTATAAAGCCTATTTTTTTAACATCAGTGAGAATAGCTACAGCTTTGGCATGTTTAACTGCCTCTATAAGACTTCTGTTGCCATCACAGCCAAAAGACTTTACAACGTTAGATGCTGCATAAATTTGTTGATTTTGTACAACATCGGCATTTGCACTTACTAAGAGTGTAAAGATAATTACTAATAGTTTTTTCATCTCTTATCCTTAATATATAAAAGTTTTTGGTATATTATAGCGATAAATTTAAGTTTTGTTATGGCAAAAGCTCAATTTATAATGATTTTATAATATAAAGGTCCAAAAATGAGGAAAATTTTACTTTTTTTACTACTTTTAACAAATTTTTATGCCTATACTATAGTAAATGGAGATATAGAAATTTTAAGAACTACTACTAATAACGCAGATAAAATTTTTATAAATCAAAAACAGAGCAAGTGGATACCTAGTCCAGTTAATAAAACTCATATGATAGCTTTAGTTAGTAGTAATTACCGAAATAGTAAAAATATCATCGTGGAGTTATATAGTGGAGAGGATAAGCAAGTTATAGAGTTTGAACTTATTCAAGGCGATTATAAAAAAGAGCAGATAAGTGTAGAGCCAAGTATGTCTAGTCCTAGTAAAGAAAATCAAGAGCGTATCAATAAAGAGGCTAGTGAGGCTTATGCTATATATGCTCAAAGTAGTGATGAGTTTTTATTTGATTCAAAATTTGAAGTACCTATGAACTCGTTTATCACTTCAAATTTCGGCAATGCTAGACTTTTTAATGGCTCTTTAAAGAGTTATCATTCAGGAACTGACTTTAGAGCAGCTGTTGGAACTCCTATAAAAGCAACTAATGATGGCATAGTTAGGTTAGCAAAAGATAGATATTATGCGGGTGGATCTGTCATTTTAGATCATGGCGCTGGGATTTATTCGCAGTATTATCATTTAAGTCAAATAAATACTAAGTCCGGAGATAGGGTAAAAAAAGGTGATATTTTAGGCTTAAGTGGAGCAACAGGAAGAGTTAGTGGACCGCATCTACATTTTGGTATCATGGTAAATGGAAATAGCGTCGAGCCTTTAAAATTTATAGAAAAGATAAATTATTCACTTTTTGATATAGATAAATAGTAAAAAGATAAGTTTATATATCACTTAACGACTGCTTAACATTTTTAAGTTAAACTAGGGTTAAATTTAGTAAGGAGTTAGATATGAAAAAAATGTTTTTTTCGTTAGTTTTTACTGCTATTTCAGTTTTTGGTGTTGATTTTACAGGCATGAGCAATTTAGCTGTAGTTGATAGTATAAAAAAGGGCGACATTGTAAGTTATGCAGATGTTGGATTTGAGTTAAGCAAAAGAGCAAGTATTGAAAATATAGACACAAAAGATGCTTGTCTTGTCTATACAAATATGCTTAAAGAGGAACTTATAGGTAAAAGTATAGATCAAAGACGAGCTTTTAAAAATGAGCTTAATGTCTATTTTTATGGAAATTTAGCTAAACTTGACAAGAGCCAAAGAGATCGTTTTGATAGAAGAATTTGTTGTGGTTATGAAAAAAGGAACTCTTTTAATGCTAGAGAATTTAACTCTTCTAAAGTTATGAATAAAAGAAAAGATATGAATATAAATCAAAAAACATCATGTTGTAAAAATTTTACAAACAGAGGAAAAGGCACTAGAATGCACAATAGTCAATGCGTATTAAATGATCAAAACCACCATTTAAAAGGCTCTTTTAGTAAAAAATACAACCAAGACATAAGAGGTTATAGGGGAAGTTATAGACAGTGATATTGATTTAGATTCAGTACAAGTGGATGATTTCTCAGATAGATAAAAGGCTGAAAATTGACGAGGATTTTAGTTGTAGAAGATGAGAGTATGTTACTTGAGATGATGTGTGATTATCTTAGTGACTACTCTTATGATGTTGTGGGTGTTAAA
>JAAYFN010000062.1 GCA_012728225.1 Campylobacter sp. | reverse complement strand
GAATTTTCTATATTTTCAGCAGATTTTACAACGATATCATTAAGTAAATTCAGCATAAATGGACTAAATGCACTTGAATTTTTAATGACAACAAATTCACTTTGCTTTTGTGAGATCTGCTTAGTTATACTCTTATCAGCCTTTTTTAACTCTATCGCAACTGCAGCCTCGCCACTAAGATTTTCTTTATCAAATCCCATCAAAATAGCGTTAAATTTGCTAATATCAGCTTTAACTATCGCGTCCACGCTAGCTGCTGGATTAGTTTCAACACTTATTCCTCTAGAATTTAGCTCTTTAGAAAGTGCATCTTTAAACCACAAATCAAGAGATTGGTTAAGGACAATATACTCTTTGATATTTCCATCACCATCTTTAATAGTACCAACTAAATTTTTACTCTCACGGCTATCTTTAACATCTGAAATATATATGCTTTTAAAGATTGGTGCACTTTTTGAAATGGCATTATAGCTGTGTAAATTTAAAATACTATTTTTAGACGAACACCCAAACACAAAGAGCGATAAAAACAAAACTACGATTAATTTTCTCATCGTAAACTCCTATAAAATTTGCAAATATTATAGTGAAATTTTATGAATTTAAGCAAAAATTTTTAAATTTTATTTTTTCTAACCTCAGTGATACTTTTCCCGCCAAGTCCGTAATTATCTGTATCAACTTCATCGATGATGACAACAGTTGAGCTTTTGTTTCTGCCTAAAACATCGCTTATCAAATTTGTAACGCCTTCGATAAGCTCCTCTTTTTGCTTTGTTGTCGGCTCACCATTTTCTTTAGTTACACAAATTCTCACAAATGGCATGATTTCTCCTTTAATCAATCTTTAAAACACTTAAAAACGCTTCACTTGGTAAATTTACTTTGCCTATTGACTTCATACGTTTTTTACCCTCTTTTTGCTTTTCTATAAGCTTTCTTTTACGGCTTATATCACCACCATAACACTTTGCAGTGACATTTTTGCCCATTGATTTAACAGTCTCACGAGCTAAAATTTTGTTGCCGATACTTGCTTGTATCGCTACTTCAAAAAGTTGTCTTGGAACTATATCTTTCATGGCTTTTACAAGGTCTCTTCCTTTGCTTTGGGCTTTGTCTTTTGGAACGATTATAGACAAAGCATCCACATTTTCGCCTGCAAGTTTTATATCAAGCTTAACAAGCTCACCATCTCTAAATCCACTTGGCTCATAATCAAAACTGGCATACCCTTTAGTACAAGACTTAAGCCGATCATAAAAATCCATAACTATCTCATTCATAGGTATATCATACTCCATAAGTACTCTTTCAGGCGTGATATAATCCATCTTAGTCTGGATGCCACGGCGAGTATTTAAAAGCGTGATAACTGCACCTATAAACTCACTTGGAACTATGATAGTTGAGCAAACATATGGCTCTTTTATACTCTCTATCTCATTTACTGCCGGTAGCTGGCTTGGATTTTGTATCTCTATCATCTCTGCATTAGTTTTATAAATTTGATAAGTTACTGTTGGTGCTGTTGCTATTAAGTCTAGATCAAATTCTCTTTCCAAACGCTCTTTTATAACTTCCATATGAAGTAGCCCTAAAAATCCTACTCTAAAACCAAACCCTAAAGCAGCTGAAGTTTCAGGTTCATAACTTAACGCACTATCATTTAGTTTAAGCTTATCAAGCGCATCTCTTAGATCTTCAAATTTATCAGTTTCGATAGGATAAATTCCTGCAAAGACAAAGGATTTTGCAGGTTCAAAGCCGCCTATTGGCTCATTTGCTCTGTTTTTAGTTAGCGTTATAGTATCTCCAACTTGTGCATCACTTACAGTTTTAAGCCCGAGTACAACGATACCAATCTCACCACTTGAGATACTCTTAGTTTTAATAGGCTCGATAGGGTTTGGATATAAAAGATCAAGCACTTCATGCTTGTTACTAGTTCCCATGATAAGCACTTCATCGCCTTTTTTTATAACACCATCATAAACCCTAACCAAAGCAAGAGCACCAAGATAGTTATCAAACCAACTATCATAAATAAGTGCTTTTAATGGCTTGTTATCATCAATTTTTGGAGCTGGAATTTTAGTGATAATCGCCTCCATAAGCTCATCTATCCCAAAACCTGTCTTTGCACTTACTTCTATAGCATCTGTGCAATCAAGTCCGATGATATGTTCTATCTCCTCTTTAACACGTTTAGGTTCAGCTGATAAAAGATCTATTTTATTTAAAACTGGTATGATTTCTAAATCATTTTCAAGTGCTATGTATACATTAGCTATAGTTTGAGCTTGCACTCCTTGAGCAGCATCAACTACAAGTAAAGCTCCCTCACAACTAGCTAAAGAGCGACTTACTTCGTAACTAAAATCAACATGTCCTGGAGTATCGATAAGGTTGATGATATACTCTTTGCCTTTATAAGTGTAGTTAAGTCGCACACTTTGAGCTTTTATCGTTATGCCACGTTCACGCTCAATATCCATATTATCCATCACTTGTGAACTCATTTGACGCTCAGTTATAGCGCCACACTCTTGGATAATACGATCAGCTAATGTACTTTTACCATGATCAATATGAGCGATAATACTAAAATTTCTGATGTTTTTCATATATTTCCTATATCAAATTTAGAACTATTATTATATAAGAATTTGATTAAAGTGTGGTAAATTTAGGAAATTTAACTATTTTAATAATTTTAAAAGGAATTTTATCTAATAAATAAATCTAGGCATATTTAAATATGCCTAGATTTTTACATTTAAATTTTATAAAAACAGACTATTTACACTCTCATCATGATAAACGCGTCTGATAACCTCACCAAAAAGTGGCGCAACAGATATAACTTTGATCTTATCACAAGTTTTATCACTACAAAGAGGGATAGTATCAGTTACCACAAGTTCGTCAAGAGCACCATTTTCAAGGTTTTCATACGCTTTTCCACTAAGCACAGCGTGCGTACAAAACGCCATTACGCTTGTTGCCCCTCGCTCTTTAAATGCTAAAGCTGCTTTAACCAAAGTTCCACCCGTATCGATCATATCATCTATTAAAATGACATCTTTGTTATTAACATCACCGATAACGTTCATAACTTCACTTTTATTAGCCTCTTCTCTTCTTTTATCCACAATAACCATATCAAGTTCAAGTTTTTTAGCCATTGATCTAGCTCTTGCCACACCACCAACATCAGGACTTGCGATAATTGGGTTTTTTAAATTTTTGGTTCTAAGATAGTCGTTAAAAACTATCGAACCATAAAGGTTGTCAACTGGAACATCAAAAAATCCTTGAATTTGACCAGCATGAAGATCCATCGTTACTACACGGTTTATACCTGCAACTTGCATCATGTTGGCCACAAGTTTGGCTGTAATAGGCACTCTTGGAGCAGCTTTTCTATCTTGACGTGCATAACCAAAATACGGAACGATAGCAGTTATTGAGTTTGCTGAACTTCTTTTAAGAGCGTCTGTTAAAATCAAAAGTTCCATTAAATTTATATTGGCAGGAGCACACGTTGGCTGTATCACAAAAACATCTTTTCCTCTTACGCTTTCGCCTATTTGAACTGAAATTTCACCATCACTAAAGCGTTTGATACTAGCTTCACTTAAAGGAAGTGAGAGATACTTCGAGATCTTTTTAGAAAAATCAACATTTGCCGTGCCAGAAAAAATCTTATATCCGCGCATAAATTAGAACCTTTTATCAAATTTTTGCTATTTTAGCAAAATTTAGCTTTTTATTTTATGAAACCACTTGCTATAACTCGCTCTTTATCATCATAAAAAACAGCAAGTTGTCCTGAAGCGATACCATAAACTTTATCTTTTAGCTCAACCTTAAATCCAAAATCACCTTTTTTAACCACTGCTGGAATTTTAGCACCTCTATAACGTATCTTAACATAAGCACTAAACTCATCTTCAAGGTCTTTGAAGGTGTTGCGATTTTTAGTTTCAAAGCACTTTTTAAGTAGATCTTCTTTAAGGCCAACTGTTATCTCATTTTCCTCAGGGTTTATAGATGTCACAAAGTGTGGATCATGGGCACCATAAACAGTAAAACCTCTTCGTTTACCAATAGTATAATGCATATAACCACTATGAGTGCCTATTGTTTTACCTGTTTTATCAACTACATTTCCTGGCAAATTTGTGTTGTAATGACGACTTAAAATTTGAGTGTATGTATCATCCACAAAACAAATTTCAGTACTCTCTTTTTGACTAGCGATTGATATTAATTCAGGATAACTATTAGCTATATTTTTAACATCACTTTTAAGCTTTGCCCCGAGTGGAAAAAGTATATACTTTAAACTTTTTGGATCAATGTTAGCTAAAAAATAACTCTGATCTTTTGATCTATCTTCTGCAACCTTTAAAAGTCCCTCATCCATACACACATAATGCCCAGTAGCAAGCTTTTGACAGCCACAATTAAGAGCAAACTCTAGCAACTCGCCAAATTTTATTTCTCGATTACAAAGAGCGCAAGGATTTGGTGTTTTCCCTTCTTTGTAAATTTCAACAAAAGGAGTGTAGACCTCTTTGTTAAATTTATCCCTTAAATCAAGTATATAAATCTTTATATCTAAAAACTCTCCTATTTTTTTAACATTTGCTATATTTTTCTCATGATATTTGGGATTGTCGTGGAGCATCATATAACACCCTTTTATATCATGTCCTTCATCTTTTAGAAATTTAGCTGTTATAGTGCTGTCTACTCCTCCACTTAGTGCAACCATCACTTTCACTGTTCTTCCTTAGTTATATTCTCAAAAATTTCATCAATACTATCTGTAAGTGTAAAAATACCAAGATCAACTTTAGATATGGCTTTTTCTGAGACTAAAGAATTCTCTAAAAATTCTAAAAGTGGCGTATGAAATTCCACTCCATAAAGATAAATACTAGCCTCTTTTATGCCATTTTGAACTAAAACTAACACTTCAAAAAGCTCATCAAGAGTGCCAAAACCACCAGGAAAAACTACAAAATTTCTAGCTTTTTCTATAAGAGTGGCTTTGCGAAGTGCTAAACTTGAAAAAGTGCTTTGTTTGGTGACAAACTCATTAACTATTTGTTCGTTTGGCAAAACTATATTTAACCCATAACTATCCTTGCCAGCCCTGCTTGCACCTTTGTTTGCAGCTTTCATGATGCCACCACCGCCACCTGTTATAATAGTATATTCACTACTAGCAAGCCTTTTTGCAAGTTCACACGCTTTAATGCAGTATTTATTGCTATCATCAAACCTTGCCGAACCAAAAAATGTCACGCATTTTTCTGGAAATAAAAGAGCATTTTTTAACTCTATATCACTTAATAAATCCTTATCCATACCAACCCTAAATAAGATCTAAAATTCGCATAAATGCACCATTTACACCTTTTATACTCTCTATTTTTAAATTTTTTAACCCAAAACTAGAAAGTAAATTTGATGCTATTACTCTATAATCATGCACTAACAAAGAGTAAGGATACTCATCGAGCAAAAGCTCTCTTGATCCTGTACATTGCGCTAACTTTTTATCAGCCCTTATAGATCCAAGCAAATTTAAGTTAAAATTTGACTCTGTGTTATTTTTAAGTATTTTTTCTAAATTTTGATTTATATCAGATATATCTTTACTAGAAGAATTTACAATGTGTAAAATTTCAATCTTAAAGTTTAAAATCATCTTCATCATCGCATACGAATCAATGATAGAAGTTGGCTCAGGCGTTGTAATAGCAATAACCTTATCGCTTAAGCTTATCATATCTTTTGTGCTTACTTGAAGTGAACTCATCGTATCAATGATAGCAAAATCAAAGCCTTCTAGTGCTCTTAATTCCCTTATAAACTCATCTATCTTTAGCTTGCTATATAGATTAAGAATTTCATCTCCACTATATCCTGGCAAAAGATACAGATTTGGCCTAACTTGAACTAAAATTTTAGATAAGCTTACGCCTGTATTGAAAAAACTAAGCAAACTTTTTTCAGATTTAACATTGAGTAAAATATCTAAATTTCCAAGTGCAAAGTCCGCATCCACAAGCAAAACTTTATATCCTTCTCTTGCAAGAGTGTCAGCTAAATTTACAGATATAGCACTTTTGCCAACGCCTCCTTTGCCACTAACAAGTGAAACTATGTTCATATATTCCCCTTTATTGCACCAAATGGAAGTAAAACACTAGCTCTTTTTGCTACTCCTGGGTGAGGCAAAAGTAGTTTTTCATCTCTAGGACGGGTTTTAGTACTATACCATAAGATGTCTAAATCAAGCGTTCTAGGTGCATTTTTAAAGCTTCTTTTGCGTTTAAAGATACCCTCAAAATGTTGCATAACTTTAAGTGTAGTTTTTGGACTAAGTGAGGTTTGCACAAGCATGACAGCGTTTAAAAAATCAGGTTGATCTTTATATCCAAACGCTCTATTTAGAAGAAGAGGTGATGTATTAACGATGTTAAAGCGGTTATCACCTTTAAGTTTTATAAAAAACCTATCAAATATCATCTTTGTATCTCCTAAATTTCCGCCAATGCCTAGATAAAAACTATACTTAAAATTACTTTTATAGTTCAAATTATATGGATAAAATTTACTTTTTTGAAACTCAAGAGCGTCTTTTACCCCATAAATCATTAAATTCGCCTAAAGTATCTCACATCCACTATCCGTAACAACTACAACATCTTCTATCCTCACACCAAACTCATTTTGTAGATAGATTCCAGGCTCAATACTAAAAACCATGCCCGGCATAAGTACCGTAGTATCGCGTGTGTTTATGTTAGGAAGTTCATGTATATCAAGTCCAACCCCATGTCCTGTTGAGTGAAAAAACTCTTTTGCATATCCATTTTTAGTGATAAACTCTCTAGCTACAAAATCAACATCACAAGCCCTAATTCCAGGCTTTACAGCCTTAATAGCAAGATCTTGAGCCTCTTTTACGATACCATAAACTTCATCTATCTTAGAGTTTTTAAAGCTTTGGTTTTTACTAAAAGCTATATCTTTATCAAAGCATATAGTTCTTGTTCTATCTGAACAATAGTGATTAAATTTCACACCCGCATCAAAAAGCAAAAGATCACCATTTTTCAAACTTTTTTGACTAGGTATAGCGTGTGCTTTGGATCCATTTTCATTAATGGCTACAATAGGATCAAAAGATAGCTCTAGATTTCCACTATCTTTTAAAATTCTACTTGCCTCAAAAAATAGCTCTTTTTCACTCATTCCTTCGCCATATTCATCTATAAATTTAGCAAACTCATCAAATTTCAAAGCGCCAAATTTTGCAGCTTCTTTGAGAGTTTTTATCTCACTAGCACTTTTTATCACTCTTTTTTTCTTTGAGAAATTTGGTCTAGATATGAAATTTATACGGCTTAATTTACTAAACTCATCAAACTGCAACACGCTAAAATCATTTGGATCATAAATTAAATTTTTTACTTCAAATTTGCGTAAAATTTGACGAGCTTCTTTGAAAAGAGAATGTTTAATTTCTACAACTTCACACTCTTTTACAAACTCTCTTGCCTCTATGGCGTACCTTGAGTCTGTAAATAGGAAATTTCTACCATTTAAACTTAAAAAAAGCTCATTATCACAGCTATATCCACACTCGTAAAAAACAGCATTTTGATTTTGTAGTATGAAGTTACTCACTAGCTTTTTTTGCCTTTTTTATAGCTTCTATTTGGTTTAAGATTTGGATTATTCCAACAACTGCAAGATGATAACTTATCGGTCCAAAACCTATAATTTGACCTGTTGAAACTTCTGAAATCAAACTTTTTTGACGAAACTCTTCTCTGCGTGATGTGTTAGAGATATGAACTTCGATAGTTGGCATCTGAACTGCTGCGATAGCATCTCTTATAGCTATGGATGTATGAGTATAAGCTGCTGGGTTTATGATGATACCATCTGCATCGCCTAAACACTCTTGTATACGATCAATTATCTCACCTTCAAAGTTACTCTGAAAAAACTCTATCTCAAACCCTGCTTGTTCGGCAACTGCCTTCATCTGTGCATGGATATCTTCCATCCTCATAGAACCATAAATATTTCTTTCTCTTGTTCCTAACATGTTGATATTTGGTCCTTGAATAACTACTATTTTACTCACTTTTTTATCCTTTTAGTTTTAAAATTTGGGATTATTATATCTAAAGCTAACTGAAATTTAGATACAATTTTAAACATAGGAGAAGATTATGAAAATTTTAAAAGCTAAATATACTCTTTTATGTGATGAAAATTTTACTATTTTAGAAGATAAGGCTATAGCTTTTGATGAGTATATAAGAGCAACTGGAAATTTTGAAGATCTAAAAAAGCGTTTTTTAGGGGCTGAAATTTTAGATTATTCTAATGATATCGCAATGCCTTGCTTTGTAAACCCACATGTTCATCTTGAGTTTAGCTCAAACAAAAGCACTCTTTTATATGGTGACTTTATCAAGTGGGTTGGTAGTGTGATACAAAATAGAGATGATATATCTAGTACTACAAATAGTAAACTTATAAGAGAAAAAATCACTCTTTTAATGCGTTCAGGTGTAAGTACGATAGGCGAAATTTCAAGCTTTGGAACAGACTTAGAAGCGTGTGCTAGTTCGGGCGCTAGAGTTGTGTTTTTTAACGAAATTTTAGGTGCAAATAAAGATATAGTAGCTACAAACTGGAAAAAATTTATAGATCGTTTTGACAAAAGTGATAAGCTAAAAAATGATCTATTTCTCCCTGCTATATCAGTTCACTCTCCCTACTCTACTCACCCAAAATTAACCAAAAAAGCTTGCAAGTTTGCCAAACATAACGATTTGTTAGTTTCAACTCATCTTTTAGAGAGCGATCACGAAAACAGATGGCTTAGAAAAGGAAGTGGTGAGTTTAAAAAGTGGCTTAAAAGCTTTAATCCTAATCCAAAGCCAATGTATAGTCCAAAAAGCTTTATAAAACACTTTAGCGAAGTAAGGACACTCTTTACTCACTGTGTTTATTTAAAAGAGTTAAATTTGCTAAATAGTGATATTCACAGCATCACAACTTGCGCCTTTTCAAACAGACTTCTTAGTAAAAAAAAGTTAAATTTAAAAAATATTTTAAAAAATGATATAAATTTAACCATTGGTACAGATGGACTTAGCTCAAACAT
>JAAYFN010000061.1 GCA_012728225.1 Campylobacter sp. | reverse complement strand
ACTAAGACCTGTGTCTCTACTGACCACCTTTTTATTTTTGTCACTATTTTGACCGTTTTGTTCCATTTTAACCCCTTAAATTTTTAAAAATATTTATATATAAGGTGTTACAAATTTGATGAGGCCTTAAATTTATCTCTAAATTTAGTTTGTTAAAAACTTCAGATACTAAACTCTTATTAAAGCTTGATGACAAATTTTTAAAAAGTGTCTTTCTTGGGCTAGCAAAACAAATCTTTAAAAAACTTTTAAACTTATCCATATCTATATTAGGGCTATCTTTTTTGATAAGTCTTATAACACAAGAGATAACCTTTGGCGGAGGATCAAAGGAGCTAGGATATACATCAAACAGATATTCAAACTCTCCGTAAAGTCCCGCTATAACAGCTAAAGAACTAAATTCTCTATCACCACTTTTAGCACAAAATTTAAGCCCAACTTCACGCTGAACCATGACAACCAAACCCTCACAAAGTTCATCATCAACAGCACTTAAAATGATATTTGTTGCGATATAATATGGTAAATTTGACACTAAAAAGTAATTTTTAGTACTTTTTAGTCCCTTTAAAACATCTCCGAAAATAAGCTCTAACTTACCACTACTAATCTCTTGCTTAAATTTATCCCTAAGCAAATTTAAAAGATCCTCATCGATCTCATAACTTCTAACTGCAGAAATTTCTAATAATCTAGCAGTTAAATCACCTAAGCCAGTCCCAACTTCTACGATATTTGCTCTATCATTGGGTATCGCTTGGATGATTTTATCTAAAACAGCACCATCTTTTAAAAAATTCTGCCCATACTGTTTTTTAGCTCTAACCATCTTGGGAGTATATCAAAAAAAGGTTAATGGATGTTAAGCTTTTTTATGATATTATTAGGAAATTATTTTAATAAAAAGGGTTCCTTGTGGAAAAACTCATAATCCCGTGTCTTGATATGAATAATGGTCGCGTTGTAAAAGGTATAAACTTTGTAAATCTACGTGATGTTGGTGATCCAATCGAATCAGCCATCAACTATGAAAAAAATGGAGCTGATGAGTTGCTATTTTTAGACATTTCAGCAACCACTGAAGGCAGAAAAACAACCTTTAATATGGCAAAAAAAGTAGCAAATGCCATAAGAATTCCACTTACAGTTGGTGGCGGAATCTCTGAGCTTGGAGATATAGAAAAACTCCTAGAAAGTGGAGTTAGCAAAGTTAGTATAAGCTCAGCTGCTTTTAAAAACCCAAATTTAATAGATGAAGCTGCAAAGCGTTTTGGTAGTGATAAAATAACAGTTGCTATCGATGTTAAAAAGTTGATAAGCTTTATAATGTGCTTATAAATGGAGGTAAAATCGATACTGGCAAAAACGCACTTTTACATGCAAAAGAGATGGCTAGTCGTGGCGCTAGCTCACTTTTACCAACTGCCCTTGACAGAGATGGTATGAAAAATGGCTATGATTTAGAAATGACTAAAGCCATTAAAGACAGTTCAAATCTTTTTGTTATAGCAAGTGGTGGCGCTGGATCAATGGAAGATATCAAAAATGCCCTATCGCTTGATATAGATGCTGCCCTTGCTGCATCTATATTTCACTTTGGCGAAGTTAAAATTCCTGAACTTAAAAAATACCTTCAAGAAAATGGTATAAAGGTTAGAATTTGATAGTTTGTGCCGGTGAAATAGAGAGCTTTGAATTTGCTAAACCGATCGGAATAGGTCTTGTAGATCCTGCTATAAATTTGACCTCCATGCTTTTAAACAGCGATATACTTCCGAAAAAAATTATTTTCATAGGTACGGCTGGGCTATATAGAGATGGTCAAATTTTAGAAATTTATGAGAGTTCGCAAGCTTCAAATATCGAAATTTCTAAGATTTTAGACCTATCTTATACCCCTTTAGACCTATCTTCTAGCAATAATGTTTCACGTGAAACATACAGAGTAAATTCATCAAACTACATCACAAAAAATAGTAAAATCGCTGAGAAATTTGCAGACCTAGGATTTTTTATTGAAAATATGGAATTTTATACTGTTTTAAAAGTTGCTAAGAAATTCAATATTTCTGCTTATGGGATTTTCTGTGCAACAAATTTTTGTGATGAAAACGCACATTTAGACTTTCTTAAAAATCATATTTTTGCTAAAAAAAAGCTGATAAACTACTTAAAAGATAATAAAATTATATGAAAAATATATTGGATTTGACAAAATATGATATAAAAAAGGAAATTCAACCAAATTTTAGAGCTAAACAAATTTATGAATGGATATATAAAAAATATATAAATTCTTTTGATGAGATGTTGAATTTACCAGAGGATTTAAGAGAAAACTTAAATCAAAATTTCTATCTTGATCCTCTTAAAAAAGTAAAAAGCGAAAAAAGTCAAGATGGTAGTATAAAATATCTATTTTCTTTAAAAGATCACAAAACAATAGAAACTGTTTTGCTTCCGATGAAGGAGGAAATTAAAGATAAAAATGGAGATATAATAAAACATGCCAGATACACAATTTGCGTTAGTTCACAAGTAGGCTGTAAAATGGGATGTGCTTTTTGCTTAACAGCAAAAGGTGGTTTTGTTAGAAATTTAACTCCAGGAGAGATAGTTGGACAAGTTTTATATCTTAAAAAAGAGAATGATTTAGCACAAAATAGACGTGTAAATATCGTATTCATGGGTATGGGTGAACCTCTTAATAACCTTGAAAATGTAACTAAATCTATTAAAATTTTTACAGATAATGATGGTTTGGATATTTCCCCACGAAGGATAACTATATCGACAAGTGGACTAAGTTCAGAGATAAAAAAACTTGGCAAAATGGATTTAGGTGTCTTGCTAGCGATATCACTCCATGCTGTAAACGACGAACTTCGCAATACTCTTATGCCTATAAATAAAGCTTACAATATCTCTTCTATCATAGATGCAGTTAGAAATTTTCCTATAGATTTGCGCAAAAGAGTCATGTTTGAGTATCTCATGATAGACCAGATAAATGACTCACAAAAAGATGCTAAAACACTGATAAAATTACTAAATGGTATAAAGTCAAAGGTAAACCTAATCTACTTTAACCCACATGAAGGCAGTGAATTTAAACGCCCTAAAAAAGAAAATATGGAAAATTTTAGAGACTACCTGCAAAATAAAGGTATAATATGCACAGTACGCGAATCAAAAGGTCTTGATATAAGTGCAGCTTGCGGACAATTAAGAGAAAGGGAACAAAATGACAAAACTTGATATAGCACAGATAGTATTTTTAATAATAGTCGTTGGAATTGCTATGGTATATATGATAAAAGTTATATCTAATGATGACGATAAGAAATAGAGTTTTTTAACTCTATTTCAAATTCATTTTTTGCCTTAAATTCAGAATTTATATTATAATTTTTACCTCTAAATTTAAAAGTTAAATTTTGGGAATGAAGCATTAGTCTAGATGCTCCACTTTGGATTAAACGCTCATTTATATCCACTTTTCCATCTAAAAATCTACACGCAAACTCATCACTAACGCCATAAAGTGGGTCACCTAATATTTTATGTTTCACGTGAAACATATGAACTCTTATCTGATGTTGACGCCCTGTTAAAGGTATACATCTCAATAAAGTTGCATTAAAATTGTCATAATTTTCAACAACTTCAAAATTCGTTTTAGATCTCTTGCCACTCTCATCAACATAAATTTTATTTTTTAAAATTTTAGCTCCATTTTTTAACGCTAAAGCTTCATTTACGCTGAAATTTCTATCTATTATCCCTTCAGCCATAGCTAGATATAACTTTGAAATTTCACCTTTTTCAAATTTTGTTTTTATCTCTTTTTCTATAGCAATATCTTTAGCAACTAACAAAACTCCACTAGTTTCTTTATCGAGTCTATGAGCAACTTTCGCACTTTTTCCAAATTTTGCCACGATCTCATCACTCATACTATAAATACAATCCCTACCATTAGGGTGAGTTAGCACACCACTTGGTTTATCATATACAGCAAAATTTTCATCTTCAAATATCGGTTTTAACCCTTTTGGCTCAGGTTTAAATTTGACTAAATAAACATCACCACTAACAAGCTGATTTTTTGCCAACACTCCTTCATCATCAAAGACTCTTCCTCTATCTATTAAGCTCTGAGCATTTTTCATACAATATCCCAAAGATAGTAAAATTTGATAAGTTTTTTTGTTAGAAACTGTCGCTATTTTCTCTTTAATATAAGGCAACTTTTACCCTTTTTGTGTTAAAATATCTCATACAACTTTACAGAAAAATTCATTAAAAAAGGGTTAAATATGGTAGAAAGATACGCTAGAGAAGAGATGAAAAACAAATGGAGCACAGAGGCAAAATATAACTCATGGCTAGAGGTTGAAAAAGCAGCAGTTAAAGCATGGAATAAACTTGGCCTTATCAGCAATAGCGATTGTGATAAAATTTGTAAAAACGCAAAGTTTAACATAAACAGGATCGACGAGATAGAGTTAACCACAAAACACGATATGATAGCCTTTTTAACAAGCTTAAGTGAGAGTCTTGGCGAAGAGAGTCGTTTCGTTCACTACGGCATGACCTCAAGTGACTGCATAGATACAGCTATGGCGCTACAAATGAGAGATAGTTTAGATCTTATCATAGAAGATGTAGAAAGGCTTAAAAGTGCTGTTAAAACGCGCGCTAATGAGCACAAACAGACTTTAATGGTCGGCAGAAGTCATGGAATCCACGGCGAGCCTATAACTTTTGGACTAGTTATCGCTATATGGTATGATGAGATAGAACGCTCACTCGAACTTATTAAACATGCTAAAAAAACCATAAGTGTTGGAAAAATAAGCGGTGCGATGGGAAATTTCGCCCATGCTCCACTTGAGCTTGAAGAGTTAGTTTGTGAAAATTTAAAGCTAAAGCCCGCTCCTGTATCAAACCAAGTCATACAAAGAGATAGATATGCTCAAGTTGTAAATGCTATCGCCTTGCTTGCTGCAACTTGTGAAAAGATTGCTATTGCTATCCGCCACTTTCAAAGAACAGAAGTTTATGAAGCTGAGGAGTATTTTAGTCCTGGTCAAAAAGGAAGCTCAGCAATGCCACACAAAAGAAACCCTGTTTTGAGTGAAAATGTTACTGGACTTTGCAGAGTGCTTAGAAGCTATGTAACTCCAGCTATGGAAAATGTTGCTTTATGGCATGAAAGAGATATCAGTCATAGTTCAGTTGAACGTTTTATACTACCTGATTTGTTTATAACTGCTGATTTTATGTTAAACCGCTTAAGTGGACTTATAGAAAAACTTCTAGTTTATCCTGAAAATATGATGAAAAACCTAAATTTAACAGGTGGTCTTGTCTTTTCACAGCGAGTTTTACTAGAACTTCCAAAAAAAGGTATTAGCCGTGAAGATGCATATAAAATCGTTCAAAGAAACGCTATGAAAGTTTGGGCTGATCTTGGCATTGGAAAAGCTGCAATAAACGAAAATAACCAAAGTCTCTTTTTAGAAAATTTACTAAAAGATGAAGATCTCTCTAAAGCCTTAAGTTCAAAGGAGATAGAAGAGTGTTTTAACTACGAATACTATACAAAAAATATAGATAAAATTTTCAAAAGAGTTTTTGGTGAGTAGACAAAGCCATTTATCAAAAGAGCACTTTGAAATTTGTGATCAAACTAGCCAATGATATGCTTGAAAAAGTTGTTGATCTTAAAGACTATACACTGCTTGATAGCAATTGTAGGTACAGTGATTTTATAAAACTAAAATATAGGAGTTTATAAAGATATATTAGAAATCTTAAACTATATAGCTAAATAGTTAACAAAATAAAAGTTAAAAATTTAATAAATAGTGTAATCCAAATTTTAGCTATTTTGCTTAAAAAATATTTGAAATTATTGGCTAATATAATAAAATAATGACATTTAAGGATATAGATGAAAGTAATAAAACGAAGTGGGCGAACTGAAGAGCTTGATATAAGTAAAATCAAAAAATACACAAGCAAAGCTGTTGAAGGGCTTGAAAATGTCAGTTTAAGCGAGCTTGAAGTTGATGCTAAAATTCAATTTAGAGATATGATAACTACTGAAGAGATCCAACAAACTCTTATAAAAACAGCGGTTGATAAGATAGATGTAGACCGTCCAAACTGGACTTTTGTCGCTGCAAGACTCTTTTTGTTTGATCTATATCACAAAGTTACAGGATATAGTGGATATAACACACTTAGTGAGTATTTTCAGCGTGGCGAAAAGTCAGGGCGTATAGTTTTAGGACTTAAGGAGAAATTTGACCTTGAAGATCTAAACTCATATATCAAACCTGAGCGTGATTTGCAGTTTAACTATTTAGGTGTTAAAACACTCTATGATAGATATCTTATAAAAGATAAAACTGGTGCTCCTGTAGAACTTCCTCAACATATGTTTATGGCTATAGCAATGTTTTTAGCTCAAAATGAACTCGACTCTCAAACTTGGGCTAAGAAATTTTATGACTTAATAAGTAAATTTGAGTTGATGTTAGCAACTCCAACACTATCAAACGCCCGCACTACTCGCCACCAACTATCATCTTGCTATGTAGGTTCAACACCTGATAATATCGAAGGGATTTTTGATAGCTATAAAGAGATGGCGTTATTATCTAAATTTGGCGGCGGTATAGGGTGGGACTGGTCGAAAGTAAGATCTATGGGTGGATCTATAGATGGACATAAAAACGCTGCTGGAGGCATTATACCCTTTCTTAAAATCACAAACGATATAGCTGTTGCAGTTGATCAACTAGGCACTAGAAAAGGTGCTATAGCTGTATATATCGAACCATGGCATATGGATATAGATGACTTTTTAGATCTTCGTAAAAACAGCGGTGAAGAGCGCCGTAGAACACATGAAATCTTTCCTGCAGTATGGATAAATGATCTATTTATGAGACGCGTTGAAAATAACGAAAGATGGACTCTTTTTGATCCTGCTGACACTCCTGACTTGCCTGATCTATATGATAAAGAATTTGATAAAAGATATCAAGAATATGAAAAAGATCCAAATATTGCTAAAAATAGCATTTTAGCAAAAGATCTTTGGAAAAAAATACTTACTAGTTATTTTGAAGAGGGTATGCCATTTCTTGGATTTAAAGATAGTGCAAATAAGAGAAATCCTAACTCTCACAAAGGAATTATAAGAAGTTCAAATTTATGTACTGAAATTTTTCAAAACACTGAGCCTAACCACTATAAGGTTAAAGTTATTTATGAAGATAACAGTATAGAGCTATATGAAGAAGATGATGAGATAATTACAGATGCTGGAGTTAGTAAAAAAGCCAAAAAAATCACCTCACTTGACACTTTTAAAGGCAAAAAAGTCTTTATTGTAGAAAAAGAGTCTTTAGAAGGTTTAACAGCAGTATGTAATTTAGCTAGTATAAATCTTAGTAAAATAAATACAAAAGAGGATATCAAACGTGTTGTACCTATCGCAGTAAGAATGCTTGATAATGTCATAGATCTTAACTTCTATCCTCACGTTAAAGTTAAACAAACCAACCTTAAAAGCCGATCTATTGGGCTTGGGGTAATGGGAGAAAGTGAAATGCTTGCGATAAAGGGCATTTACTGGGGAAGCTATGAACACTTTGAACTTATAGATAAAGTTATGGAAAATATCAGCTATCAAGCTATTTATAGCAGCTCAAATTTAGCTCTTGAAAAGGGCAAATATGCTGATTTTGAAGGATCAAAATGGTCGCAAGGAATTTTTCCTATAGATACGGCAAATGAAGAGGCTAAAAAACTAGTTGATAGAGGCTTGCTCTTTGATGATGCTGTATGCGACTGGGATAGTCTTAAAACAAAAGTTAAGAAAGATGGCATGAGAAATGGTTATCTCATGGCAATAGCACCAACTTCTAGTATTAGTATCTTAGTTGGAACAACTCAAACTATTGAACCTGTTTATAAAAGAAAATGGTTTGAACAAAATCTTAGTGGTATGATACCAGTTGTCGTTCCAAATTTAAATATTGATAATTGGCAGTATTATGTACCTGCCTATGAGCTAGATCAACGTCTTTTAATAAAAGCTGCTGCTGTAAGACAAAAATGGATAGATCAAGGCCAAAGTTTAAATATCTTCATAACTCTTGATAAAGCAACCGGTGGCACGTTAAATCAAATTTATACTCTCGCTTGGAAACTAGGCGTTAAATCAACCTACTATCTAAGAAGTGAAAGCCCTGATACCATAGCAGCGGAAAAAGCGGCTATGGATAGAAGTATGGAGTGTTTTAACTGTCAGTAGGCTATATAGAGGCTAAATT
>JAAYFN010000060.1 GCA_012728225.1 Campylobacter sp. | reverse complement strand
TATCCCCTTTAAATGTACATATCGTCTATTGTTTCGTGTATGAATTTTAGCATTTAACCCGGCCAATTCATTTTCTACACTACTACCTTTGTATAGTAAAAATTCTGTATCTTCATCATAAAAATCTTTAGAAATTTCAAGCAGTTTATCTGTTTTCATAACAGCTCTTGATGTGATCAGATCAGCTCTAAATTTAGAAGCATTTTCTATTTTTTCATGATGAATTGTGACATTTTTAAGTTTCAAATCAAGCTTGATATATGATAAAAAACTAGAACTTTTAAAATTTGGCTCAAAGAGATGCCACTCGCACTCATTAAATTCCATAGCCAAAAAAAGCCCAGGAAACCCAGCTCCACTGCCTATATCTATCGCTACCTTAGGATAACTATCTATAAATTCAGCTCCATCAAAGCTATCTTTTATAGCAGGCATTATATCTTCATAGTTTGTTAGATCATGGATAGAGTTAAATTTGGTTAAAATTTCTTTGTATTTTGTTATTTTATCACCAAATTTATCATTAAAACTCTTATCAAACTTCATTAAGCATATGCCCCATTTGCTCTTTTTTAACTCTTAAATACTCTTTGTTAAACTCATTTGGTGTTATTTCGATAGGAATTCTATCTTTTATCTTAACTCTTTTTAACCCTTTTAATTTATCAGGATTGTTGGTAAGTAAATTTATTTTGTCTATATTAAAGTGTTTAAGTATAAGGTCGACTATCTCATAAGTTCGCTCATCTGCTTTAAACCCTAGTTGATTATTTGCCTCTATGGTATTAAGTCCTTTATCTTGCAAAGCATAAGCATTTATTTTGTTTAAAAGTCCTATATTTCGCCCTTCTTGTCTTAGATAAAGCACCATACCACCGTGTTTGGCTATATATTTAAGACTCATGTGAAGTTGCTGTCCACAGTCACACTTTAGACTTCCCATCGTATCTCCAGTGATACATTCTGAGTGTATACGCACATTTACCACCTCACCAAGAGGTTCATTAAAGAGTACAAAGTGATCTTTATACTCCTCCTCAAAGACTTGCACCTTAAACATACCAAAAGAGGTAGGTAAATTTGCAATATCTGAAATTTTAACATTCATATATTTACCTTGAAATTTTTGAAATCATTATATCAAAAATTGTAGTGCTTTATTTAATACATTTAAAATTTACAGAAAGATACTGTTGTAAAATTAAATTTACAATTAGCAAACTTTATAAAGAATTTACGCTAATTATGATAAAATGTGTAATTAAAACTATAAGGATAAATTTATGTTCAAAAGATATAGAAGACTTAGAAAATATAAAAGTATAAGGGCTTTGCTTAAAGAAACAACCCTTAGTATCGATGATTTGATATATCCGCTTTTTGTTGTTGAAGGTGAAGGTTTTAGAAAAGAGACTCCTTCAATGCCGGGTGTTTTTCAGTTAAGTATAGATGAAATTCTAAAAGAGTGCGAAGAGATACAAAATTTAGGTATAAAGGCGATTTTACTTTTTGGAATTCCAAGCGTTAAAGATAGCATAGGAAGTGATGCTTTAAGCCAAGAAGGAATTATAGCAAAAGCGATCAGGGCTATTAAAAATAGTTATCCAAAGCTTTATGTTATCACAGATCTTTGCTTTTGTGAATATACAGATCACGGACATTGTGGAATTTTAGATCATGAAACAGTTGACAATGATGCAACTTTAGAAATTTCAGCCAAGCAAGCACTTATCCATGCTAAAAATGGAGCCGATATGATAGCTCCAAGTGGAATGATGGATGGTATTATAGAGACATTAAGAGAAGCACTTGATGAAAATGGGTATAGCGATATCCCTATTATGGCATATTCTACAAAATTTTCAAGTGCTTATTATGGACCGTTTAGAGATGTGGCTGAGAGTAGTCCTAGTTTTGGTGATAGAAGTACTTATCAGATGGATCCAGCCAATCGTCGAGAAGCTTTAGCTGAGAGTTTAGAAGATGAGGCTCAAGGTGCTGATATTTTAATGATAAAGCCAGCTCTTGCGTATCTTGATATCATCCGCGATTTAAGGCAAAATACACTTTTACCGATTTGTGCTTATAATGTTAGTGGTGAGTATGCTCTGCTTCATGCAGGCAAAAAAGCAGGAATTATTGACTATGAAAGAGTGATGGAGGAGACTTTGCTTAGTATAAAAAGAGCAGGTGCTGATCTTATCATCACATATCACGCTAAAGAGATGGCTAAGATCCTAAAGGGGCGCGGATGAGACATTTTTTAACTCTTAATGACTTTACAAAAGATGAAATTTTAGAGATTATAAATTTAGGGATAGATATCAAAGCTGAAACTAAAAAAGGCGAGTTAAAACCTTATATGAAGGATAAAACTTTAGCTATGATATTTGAAAAAAGCTCAACTAGAACAAGAGTTAGTTTTGAGGTTGGAATTCATCAATTAGGCGGGAAGGGGTTATTTTTAAGTAGTCGAGATATTCAGATTGGCAGAGGTGAACCAATCAAAGACACAGCACGTGTTTTAGGGCGTATGGTTGATATGATAATGGCAAGAGTATATAAACAAAGCGATCTTGAAGAGCTAGCTAAATATAGCGGAATTCCTGTCATAAATGGGTTAAGTGACGAAGCACATCCTATTCAGCTAATGGCTGATTATATGACGATGTTGGAATTTGCAAGTGGTGATACCGTCGCATATATAGGAGATGGGAACAACATGACAAACTCATGGCTTATGCTTGCAAGTAAGCTTGGTTTTGAGATAAGAGTCGCCACTCCAAAAGGATATGAACCTAGTAAACAAGCTTTAGAAGTTGCTAAACAAAATGCACTTATAAGCGGAGCTAAAATTTTACTTACCAATGATCCAAAAGAAGCCATAGAAGGGGTAAATGTTGTAGCAACTGATACATGGATATCTATGGGTCAAGAAGAAGAAAAAGCTAGAAGAGTTAAGGATTTTGCAGATTTTACGATAGATGAGAATTTGATGAAATTAGCAAATTCTAAAGCTATATTTTTACACTGTTTGCCAGCTTATAGAGGTTATGAGATGAGTGAAGAGTTATTTGAAAAGCATAGCCATGAGATTTTTAGTGAGGCTGAAAACCGCTTGCATGCACAAAAAGGCATAATGGTATGGTTAGATAGGAGAAGAGATGAATGAAAATATAAATGATAAAATAGAAGAAATTTATGAAATTTTAGGTGATGATGGAGATGAAAAGACTATTTTTGAGATAATTGACAGTGATGATAAAAAGCTTTTAAGTCTTAAAAGTGGATCATGGAATAGTCAAGAGCCATGGTTTGGTATTGATTCAGATCAAAATTTACATACCATGGTTTCGATAAAATCTCTTACAAAATTTATAGAATCATATAGAGATTTGGCACGTGAAAATTTTGATCTTAGGCTAGAAAAAAGTATAGCTCAGCATCTTCCAATCGATTTTGGAGATGTTTGGACTGTATGTATGGATGAGATTAAGCGTATCGCTATACAAAACCCAGAAAACACAACTTTAAGTATTGATTTAAATAAAGTTGTTGATAGAGTTAAACAAGATCATCCAAATTTATTTATTGATTTAAGTAGAGTTAAAAGAGAGCAAGTATGAAGATAGATTTTGATGCATATGCAAAGTATTCTAAGCCAGGACCAAGATATACAAGCTATCCAACAGCTTTGGAATTTAGCGATAAATTTAACTATGATGAGTATATAAATGCTCTAAAAAGTAGTAGTAGTGACAAACCATTGTCGCTATATTTTCACTTCCCATTTTGTAGGTCAGCATGTTACTTTTGTGGTTGTAACGTTATATATACAAGTAAGCCCGAAAAGATGGATAGATACTTAGATTATCTAGAAAAAGAGCTTGAAATTTTAAGTGGAATTTTAGATACAAACAGAGTAGTAACTCAGATGCATTTTGGTGGAGGAACTCCTACTTTTTATGATGATAAACAACTAGATAGGATTATAAAAAGTATAAAGTCGCATTTTAAAAATTTTAGTGTAGATGCTGAGATAAGTTGTGAGATAGATCCTAGATATATAACTGACAAACAACTTGATGTTTTAGTTGGACATGGTTTTAACAGAGTTAGTTTTGGAGTTCAAGATTTTAATCCAAAAGTTCAAAAAGCTATCCATAGAATTCAACCCTATGAACAGACAAAAAATGCTGTTGACATGGCAAGAGCAAGAGGGATAGACTCCATAAATATGGATCTTATCTATGGTCTTCCTTTTCAAAGTATTGATAGTTTTAAAGAGACTTTAAGGCTAGCTTTAACTCTTGATATGGATCGTTTTGCTATCTTTAACTATGCTCATGTTCCGTGGATTAAAAATACGATGAGAAAGATAGATGAAGACACCCTTCCAGAGGCAAAATTTAAACTTGAAATTTTAAAGTATACTCATGATTATTTAACTTCAAATGGATATAAAATGATAGGCATGGATCACTATGCTAAGCCTGAAGATGAGCTTTTTAAAGCTTTAGAAAATGGTTCTCTTCATAGAAATTTTCAAGGTTATACTACAAAAGGCGGAGCGGATTTAGTTGGTGTTGGAGTTACAAGTATAGGCGAAGGCGCTCGGCATTATGCTCAAAATTTCAAGGATCTTGATAATTATGAAAAGGCTATTGATAATGGTGTTTTGCCATATTTTAAAGGTGTTAAACTTTCAGAAGAGGATGCTCTTAGAAAAAAGGTTATAATGGATTTGATGAGTAATTTTACTCTTGATATAGCAAATATAGAGCAGGAATTTGGGATAAATTTTAAAGAGCATTTTAAAGATGGGTTAAAAAAACTTGAAGAGTTAAGTGAGTTTGTTGAAATTTCATCTAAAAAGATAGAGGTCACTCCAACAGGCACACTTCTTATAAGAAATATAGCTATGTGTTTTGATAAGTATATAGTAAATGATGGAAGCAAGAGGTTTTCAAAAACAGTATGAGTAGTATTTTGACTATCACAGATGAGTGTGTTAAGTGTGGAAAATGTATACCGGTTTGTACTATATATAGTATAAACTCAGATGAAACTACAAGCCCAAGAGGTTTTTTGCATCTTTTAAGTACTTATGAGAGAGATGAATTAGATCTTGATAAACAGGTAAAAGAGATATTTGAGAGTTGTTTTTTGTGTACAAATTGCGTAAGCGTATGCCCAGCTGCGATACGAACTGATACAGCTATCGAGAGAGTTCGTGTTGATATAGCTAACAAATACGGTATATCTTGGTATAAAAGAGTTGTTTTTTGGCTCTTATCTCACCGTAAAGTTATAGATATCCTTGCTAAATTCGGATATGTTTTTCAAAGTTGTGGTTTTAAGATAAACAAAGAGAGATTTTCAAATTCTATGAGACTTAGGTTTAACATTCCGCTTGTTAAGATGATTGATAAAACCAGGCTACTTCCTACAATAGGCAAGAAAAGCTTTATGAATTCTCATCCTGAGTTTATAGATAATGGCGGTGATAAAACTGTGGGAATTTTCATAGGATGTATGGGTAATTACGCATATACAGGCATCGGCGAAGGATTGCTTAAAATTTTTAAAGAGCTTAAAATAAATGCTCATTTGATGAAAAAACAAGCATGCTGTGGCGCTGCTATGTATTTTACAGGAGATACTAAAACTACTAAGAAAAATGCCAAATTTAACATAGCATATTTTGAGAAGATGCTAGAAAGTGTTGAGGCTATTATAATTCCAGAGGCGACATGTTCAGGCATGATAAAAGTTGATTACGAACATCTTTTTAATGATGAAAAAGAGTGGCAAGAAAGAGCTGTTAAAATAAGCAAAAGAATTTATCTAGCTACTGAGTATTTAGATAAATTTACAAATTTAAAAGAGATTTTAGCGACTAAAAACAGATCAAATTTAAGCATTACATATCACGATCCTTGTCATGCTAGGAAGATGCAAGGTGTATATAAAGAGCCACGAAATTTATTAAGTCAAAATTTTACTATAACTGAGATGAGTGACCCTAATCAATGTTGTGGATTTGGTGGTGTTACTATGCAGACAAACCGTTACTATCTAAGTAAAGCAAGCGGACAGCAAAAAGTTCCTATGATAGAGGATACAAAAGCTGAGTTTGTAGGAGCTGAGTGTAGTGCGTGTCGTATGCAGTTAAATAACGCTTTGCATATTCATAACTCAGATCAGCGCTGTATCAATCCTATCGAGTTAATAGCCTCAGTATTGTAGTATTTAATAACTGTTATCAATAAAAGGTTCTTTGTTTAATTTAATTTGTTATTATACATATTAAAATAAATTAAAATAAAAGGAGACAAAATGTCAAAGTTACTTTCAAAATATGATCTTTTTATAGATGGTGAGTTTGTAAAATCCACAGGCAGTGGAACTATGGATACTTTTAATCCTGCTACTGGGGAGAAGTTAGCAACTATCACAGATGCTACAAAAGAAGATGTTGATAAGGCGGTAAAAGCAGCAAGAAAAGCTTTTGAAAGCTTTAGACATACAACAGTAAACGAACGTTCAGAGCTTTTACTTAAAATAGCAGACATTATAGATGAAAACAAAGAGCATCTTGCTAGAATCGAAAGCATGGACAATGGAAAGCCAATTCGTGAAACTTTAGGAGTTGATATTCCATATTCAGCTGATCACTTTAGGTATTTTGCTGGAGTTATACAAGGTGAAGAAGGAAGTGCAAATGTTATAAATGAAGAGCTTTTATCTATTGTATTAAGAGAGCCTATAGGCGTAGTTGGTCAAATAGTTCCTTGGAATTTTCCATTTTTAATGGGAGCTTGGAAATTAGCACCACTTATAGCAGCGGGCGATACTAGTGTGTTTAAACCATCTTCAGAAACTAGTCTTAGTATGTTAGAGCTTATGAGACTTATCCAAAATGTTCTTCCAAAAGGCGTTATAAATATTATCACAGGAAGAGGTAGTAAGTCAGGAGAATTTATCACTCAGCACACTGGTTTAGATAAGTTAGCGTTTACAGGTTCAACTGAAGTTGGTAGAGGTGTAGGGATTGCAGCTGCACAAAGAATCATCCCAAGTACGCTTGAGTTAGGTGGAAAGAGTGCAAATATCATATATGATGATGCTGATTTTGAAAAAGCCTTAGATGGTGTTCAGATGGGAATTTTGTTTAATCAAGGTCAAGTATGCTGTGCAGGAAGTAGAATTTTTGTTCAAGAGAGTATATATGATGATTTTATGAAAGAGGCAGTAAAGCGTTTTAGTAAAATTAAAGTTGGAGATCCATTAGACCCAAATACTCAAATGGGAGCTCAAATCAACAAAAAACAAGCTGATAAAATTTTAGAGTATGTGGAAATAGGTAAAAAAGAGGGCGCAAGAGTTGCAGTTGGCGGTAAACGTTCATCAATTGGTGAAAATTTTATAGAGCCAACTCTTTTAGTTGATGTTACAAATGATATGAGGGTAGCACAAGAGGAAATTTTTGGGCCAGTTGGTGTTGTTATAAAATTTAAAAGCGAAGATGAGCTTATAAAGATGGTAAATGATAGTGAGTATGGCTTAGGTGGTGGTATTTTTACAAAAGATATCACTAGAGCTTTAAGAACAGCAAGAGCTATGGAGACAGGTAGAGTTTGGATAAATTGTTACAATCAAATTCCAGCAGGTTTGCCATTTGGAGGATATAAAAGTTCGGGTATAGGTAGAGAAACTCACAAAATGATACTAGAGCATTATACACAGGTTAAAAATATAGCTATCGATCTTACAGAAAAAGTTTCAGGATTATATTAAAAATTTAGGTCTTAGAGTTACTCTAGGACCTAAATTTAATTTAATTTTTATAAATTTATAAATATGCTTGACATCATATTTATTTTAGGATATAATTTCGGCTTATCAAATTTAAAATGAGTGCTGGTGTAGCTCAGTTGGTAGAGCTACTGCCTTGTAAGCAGTAGGTCGGCGGTTCAAGTCCGTTCACCAGCTCCATTTTTTAAACAACAGTGTTTGACCAGATATAGTTTGGGTGAGATACTCAAGTGGCCAACGAGGGCAGACTGTAAATCTGCTGGCTTCGCCTTCCGTGGTTCGAATCCACGTCTCACCACCATTTATTTGTGCGGGAGTAGCTCAGTTGGCTAGAGCATCAGCCTTCCAAGCTGAGGGTCGCGAGTTCGAGCCTCGTTTCCCGCTCCATTTTGGTAATGAAACTGGGAGCTGTAAATATTATATTTATACAGTTACTAGCTAAATTCCATTTTGTTGTTTGTGTTATGATACAATGTCGCACTACTTTGCCATGAGTTTTTGCTCATATGGCTCAGAGGTAGAGCACTTCCTTGGTAAGGAAGAGGTCGTGGGTTCAATTCCCACTATGAGCTCCATCAAATTAGAGCAACAAGAGCACAAACTAGTTTAAAGTAAGATATCATTTTAATGGAGGAAAAGATGGCTAAGGAAAAATTTAACCGAAATAAGCCACATGTTAACATTGGTACTATTGGTCACGTCGATCATGGTAAGACAACTTTGACAGCTGCTATTTCTGCAGTTTTGTCAAGAAAAGGACTTGCTGAGCTTAGAGATTATGATAATATCGATAATGCTCCAGAAGAAAAAGATAGAGGTATTACTATCGCTACTTCTCATATAGAGTACGAAACTGAGAATAGACACTATGCTCACGTTGACTGCCCAGGTCACGCCGATTATGTTAAAAATATGATTACAGGTGCTGCACAGATGGACGGAGCTATTCTTGTATGTTCAGCAGCAGATGGCCCAATGCCACAAACTAGAGAGCATATTCTTCTTTCTCGTCAAATCGGTGTTCCATATATAGTTGTTTTTCTAAACAAGGCAGATATGGTCGATGATGAAGAGCTTTTAGAGTTAGTTGAGATGGAAGTTAGAGAGCTTCTTAGTGAGTATGATTTCCCAGGTGATGACACTCCGATAACTATAGGCTCAGCACTTCAAGCACTTGAAGAGGCAAAAGCTGGCGTAGATGGACCATGGTCAGAAAAAATCGTCAACCTTATGAAAACAGTTGATGAATATATCCCAACTCCACAAAGAGATACAGATAAACCACTTCTTATGCCAATAGAAGATGTTTTCTCAATTTCAGGTCGTGGTACAGTTGTAACAGGCAGAATCGAAAAAGGTACTGTTAAGGTAGGTGAAACTATTGAGATAGTAGGTATCAAACCAACTCAAACAACAACTGTTACAGGTGTTGAGATGTTTAGAAAAGATATGGAACAAGGTGAAGCTGGCGATAACGTAGGTGTTTTACTTAGAGGTACTAAAAAAGAGGATGTTGAAAGAGGTATGGTTCTTTGTAAGCCAGGCTCTATAACACCACATCAAAAATTTGAAGCTGAAGTTTATATTTTAGCAAAAGAAGAGGGTGGTAGACATACTCCATTTTTTAACAATTATAGACCACAATTTTACGTAAGAACAACAGATGTTACTGGTTCTATTACACTTCCTGAAGGAACTGAAATGGTTATGCCAGGTGATAACGTTAAAATAACAGTTGATCTTATCTACCCAGTTGCACTTGAGCAAGGAACAAGATTTGCTATCCGTGAAGGTGGTAAAACTGTAGGTTCAGGTGTTGTATCTAAGATACTAGGATAAATATATTAGGCGGAATTTCCGCCTAAATTTGAGGATAAAATATGAGAGTTAAAGTAGGATTAAAATGTGCAGAGAGTGGCGATATCAACTACAGCACTTATAAAAATAGTAAAAATACTACAGAGAAGTTAGAACTTAAGAAGTACTGCCCAAGACTTAGAAAACATACTATTCATAAAGAAGTAAAGTTAAAAGGCTAAAATTTAGGGCAATAGCTCCAATGGTAGAGCACCGGATTCCAAATCCGACTGTTGGGGGTTCGAGTCCCTCTTGCCCTGCCACTATAAGGTTTAAAAATGAACAAGATTAAGAGTTATATATTAGATTCAAAAATAGAGCTTGATAAGGTTATATTTCCAACTAAAGATCAGATAAAAAAAGCTTTTTTGGCAGTTGTTGTAGTTGTAGCAGCTGTCGCGCTTTTTTTAGCTCTAGTGGATTTAATCATGTCTTTCACACTCTCTAAGATAGTATAAGGATAGATATGGCTCATAAATGGTATGCTATTCAAACTTATGCTGGTTCAGAGATGAGTGTTAAGGCGTCTATTGAAAATTTAGCTCAAACACAAGGTTTGCACGATGAGATAGAACAAGTTGTCGTTCCAACTGAAGACGTTATAGAGATAAAAAATGGCAAACAAAACATAAAAGAGAGGAGTCTATATCCAGGATATTGCTTTGCAAAACTTGATTTAGATACAGCACTTTGGCATAAAATTCAAAGTCTTCCTAAAGTTAGCCGTTTTATAGGTGAAGCAAAAAAGCCAGCTCCTCTAGGCGAGAGTGATGTTGAGCTTATTTTGGATAAAGTTAACAAAAGAGAAGCACCACGACCTAAAATTTTCTTTGAAGAAGGAGAGGTTGTTAGGGTTATTGAAGGTCCTTTTGCTAACTTTAATGGCACGGTAGAAGAGTATGATATGGTTCATGGAACGCTAAGATTAAATGTTTCAATCTTTGGCAGAAGCACTCCAGTTGAAATTTTATACTCACAAGTTGAAAAAATCATTTAAGGAGATAATTTATGGCTAAAAAAGTTACAGGTCAGATAAAATTGCAAATAGCAGCAGCTAAGGCAAATCCAAGTCCTCCTGTTGGTCCAGCTCTTGGTCAACATGGTGTAAATATAATGGAATTTTGCAAAGCTTTTAATGAAAAAACTAAAGATATGGCAGGTTTTAATATCCCTGTTGTTATCACTGTTTATGCTGATAAAAGTTTTACTTTTATTACTAAACAACCACCTGCTACAGATCTTATTAAAAAGGCAGCAGGTATCAATAAAGGTTCAGACAACCCTCTTAAAAATAAAATTGCTAAACTAAGCAAGGATCAAATTTTAGAGATAGTTGATAAAAAAATTGCTGACTTAAATACTACTGATAGAGAGCAAGCTTCTAGAATTATAGCTGGCTCAGCTAGATCTATGGGTATAAC
>JAAYFN010000059.1 GCA_012728225.1 Campylobacter sp. | reverse complement strand
CTCTATGATGATGGCGAATTTTGCCAGTTTATGGATACTCAAACTTATGAACAAGTAGCTATAAATTATGAAGATGTTGGAGATGTTAAAAAGTGGATACTTGATGGAATGATGGTAGATGTGCTTTTTTATAATGGTATGCCTATCGGTATCGAAGTTCCAGCAGTTGTTGAGCTCAAAATCATTGAAACAGCACCAAATTTCAGAGGAGATACTCAAGGCTCAAATAAAAAGCCAGCTACACTAGAAACAGGCGCAGTTGTACAGATCCCTTTTCACGTTTTAGAAGGCGAAATCATACGCGTAGATACAGTTAGAGGCGAATATTTAGAACGTACTAACAAATAGATCTAAATTTTAGCTAGGTCAAATTTAAATTTGACCTAGGATAGTTTATGATAGTTTAGAATTTTCAATAAGTAAGAGTATTTCACCATCTTCTGGAAATCTCGAAGGTCTAAGTTCATTTTTAGAAAAAATAACCTCTTCGTTGACTTCAACTATAAAATTCCCACCACTTCCTCTTATGAGATCAACTTCAGCGCTATTAAAAGCATTTTCTATCTCTTCTTTCACACGGAAAGCTTCTGCTCTATAGCCTCAAGAAGTGCAGTAAGTAATCTTTACATGCATTTTTGTCCTTTCATTTAAAATTCCTAGTAGTATAAATAAACTATATTAATTTTGATATAATGAAGCAAATTTAACTAAAGGAGATGATATGAAAAAAGTAGCTGTCATGCTTGCAGAAGGCTTTGAAGAGATAGAGGCTATAACCATAGTTGATGTGTTAAGAAGAGCAGATATTGATGCAAAATTTATTGGTTTAAATAAAAAAATGTTAAAAGGTGCTCACGGTATAGAGATTGTAGCTGATGAGGTTTTTGATGAAGTTGATTTTAGTAATTACGATATGATCGCTCTTCCGGGCGGACTTCCAGGAGCTAAGCATTTAGCACGAAGCAAAGAGCTTGGTGAAGTTTTAAGAGAATTTGATAAAAAAGATAAATGGTTAGCTGCGATATGTGCCGCACCATGGGGGCTTAGTACAGCAGGAGTTTTAAAAGATAGCTATACTTGTTATCCAGGATTTGAGTCACAAGTAGCTCAAAGCGGATATAAAGATGATCAAAATGTTGTTATAGATCAAAATATCATCACATCACGCGGACCAGCAACCGCTATGGAATTTGCTCTAAATCTTGTTAAAATTTTAGAGGGTAAGACAAAATTTCAGGAGCTAAAAGAGGGGCTTTTGTTTAAATAAGTAAAATACTGCTTAGTAGGTATAGCCTTCAAATTTAGATCTATGAGATTTTTAAATTTAGCTCATTTTTAGTCTAAAAGGGTAGAATTATTATAAAAATATAAGGGTAATTATGAGTCAATTTACACATCTTCATCTTCATACCGAATACTCTTTACTTGATGGCGCAAATAAAATAAACGAGTTAGCTTCTATCTTAAAAGAGCGTGGCACAAAATCTGTAGCTATAACAGATCATGGCAATCTATTTGGTGCTATTGATTTTTATAAAACAATGATAAAAAATGGTATTAAACCCATCATCGGAATGGAAGCATATATCCATAATCATGAAGATATATCAGATAAAAGCGATAGAAATCGTTTTCACTTAGTTTTGTTAGCAAAAAATGAAACCGGATATAAAAACCTTATGTATTTAAGCTCTATGGCGTATTTAAAGGGATTTTATTATAGTCCTAGGATAAACAAAAAGCTATTAAGAGAGCATAGTCAAGGGCTTATTTGTTCATCAGCTTGTCTTCAAGGCGAAGTAAATTTTCACTTAAATTTAAGTGAGCGAAATTTAAAAAGAGGAGCTAAAGGATATGAGCGCGCTAAAGAGGTAGCTTTAGAGTATAAAGATATCTTTGGGGATGATTTTTATCTTGAGATAATGAGACATGGTATAGATCATCAGTTTAATATAGATAAAGAAATTTTAAGAATTTCTAAAGAGACTGGTATTAAAGTTGTAGCGACAAATGACGCCCACTATCCATACAAAAATAGAGCCGAAGCACATGAGGTTTTTATGTGTATAGCTATGGCTAAAAACCTTGATGACCCAGATAGAATGAGGCACTCTATGAAAGAGTTATATGTTAAAGACGATGCAGATATGAGGCGAATTTTTGCTGATATACCTGATGTAATAGATGCAAGTGCTGAGATAACTGATAAGTGCAACTTAGAGCTTAAGCTTGGTGACCCAACGCCTCCAAATTTCAAATTTGCTAGAGAGTATGCACAAAAGTATGGTATAACTCTTCCAGAGCCTGATGAAGAATACAGCACGCTAAATGATGATTTTATATGTAGATATGTATCTGAGTTAGGACTTAAACAAAGGCTTAAATTTATAGATATTAATAAGCATGAAGAGTATTACAAAAGGCTTGATAAAGAGCTAAATATCATCAAAGATATGGGTTTTTCAGGGTATATGCTTATAGTTTATGACTTTATTGATTGGGCAAAAAGATCAGATATCCCTGTTGGCCCAGGACGTGGATCAGCAGCGGGAAGTTTATGTGCTTACGTTCTTAAGATCACAGATATAGATCCTATACCTTATAATTTACTTTTTGAGCGAT
>JAAYFN010000058.1 GCA_012728225.1 Campylobacter sp. | reverse complement strand
GGTACTATTTGTAAAAATTGCAAAGATATTTTAAGCCAATTTACTTTAGGCAAGCGAGTAGTAGACAATCTTAATGTCTACTACTTCTACAACTACTCAGATATCAAACATCTTCTTTTAAGCAAACACCATCTACACGGACTTTTTATCTATAAAGCTTTAGCAAATTTAAGCTTTAAAAAATTTGCTAAAGAGCAAAATTTAGGAAGCGAAATTTTAGCTGTACCGATAGATGATGCTGTAAATTTTGGATATTCTCACACTGCTATTCTTGCCCGCTCTTTAAAAAATAACTTCATAAGACCAAGTTATAACACACTTAAAGCCACATCAAAAGTAAGCTATAGCGGAAAAAGTTTAACTTATCGCCAAAAACATAAACGAAATTTTAAACTTACTAAAAAGATTGATAAACCTATCATTTTAGTTGATGATATCATCACTACGGGTACTACTTTAAGTCAGGCATATAGCGTTTGTAAAAAAAGCGGGATAAATACTCTTTTTGCTTTGGTTTTAGCTGATGCAAGAGAGTAGTAGATTTAAAAAAGCCCGCTGTATTTTACAGTATTGCTAAAATAATAAACCCTAACTTTCTCATCGATATTATGATTTTGTCTTATGATATCTGCACTATCGTTAGCTAAGACGCTAAATTCAGCTCTGTTTATCTCTTTTAAGCCGTAGATATCAACTTCAAATTTATCACCATCTCTAGAAATTTCAGCAAATTCTATAAGCTCTTCATTAAGAGATATGATGCTTTTCATATCGTTTTTAGCTTTATTAATGCTACTTTGTTCGTAGTTTAAAATAGATCTATTTGTTGAGTTTGCATCATTTAAAGAGTTTACAAGCTCTTTTGTTAGGATACTAATTTGATATCCAAATTGCTCCATACTTGAGTTTATATCAGTGAAGCTTTTAGTTAAATTTTCTTCAAGTTCTTTAAACATAGGTTCGCTTTCGCGCATAAAAGCACTCATTAATCCAAGTATTATCTTACTTCTAAAAGATAACTCATCGACGGTTTGATTTGCCTCTGTGCTATCGAGTTTATCAAAGCTTTCAAAGCCCCAAAATCCCCACGTCAAATTTACCATTAACAATATACCTATTACTTTTTTCATCTAAAAAATCCTCCAACTTCAAAAAGTAAGCTAAAAGCTACATTTACGCTTTCAGTTCTTATATAATCTCTATCACCATTAAAACTAAACCTCTTTACTAAACTCTCTTTTTTAGCAGAGCTAGCTCCTATATATACCGTTCCTACAGGCTTTTCCTCACTTCCTCCTGTTGGCCCAGCTATGCCACTTACTGCAAGTGCGTAGTCTGCTCCTGATTTATTTAAAGCTCCACTTAGCATCTCATCAACTACCTCTTTACTTACTGCTCCATGTTTATTAAGTACCTCTTCTTCTACATTAAGCCAGATATGTTTTATATGATTTGAATAGGTTATAAGTGAGCCATCAAATACATCACTAGCTCCACTTATCTCGCCTATTTTAGAGGCTATTAATCCTGAAGTACAGCTCTCAGCAAATGTGACTTTTTGATTTCGTTCTTTTAACGCTGTAACTACAAATTTTGCTAGACTTGGTTCAAATATAAGTTTATTGTTAAATAGTTCGGTTGATTCGTGTATAAATCCAGCTATATCTCCAAATTTACGTTTTTGTATACTAGCTTTAAGTATAAATTTTGAGTATATACTAAGTGTGATATCTATCTCAAATTTAGAACTCAACTCATCAAAAACTTCTTTTGCACTCTTAGGTTCAAACCCATATATAAAAAATGATACAAAATTTGAATTTCTTTGGGTAAGTAGTTGAGGAAGTTTTTCTAGAGGATTTGCTAGGAGTAAATTTATCTCTGCTTTGTTTAAATTTATAACAAAACTCCCATTTTTACTATCTTTTGTTAAAGTTGGAACAAGAGTTGAGTTTTTAACCTCAAGCATATCTCCTGTAAGAGTAGCTAAAATTTTAGCCATTAAAGAGTAGTTTTCATCACTTGCATAAATTGTGATTTTATCATAATAAATACTTAAATTTTCAACAATTTTAAATATTTCGCTATCTTTTTTATTTAGAAATTTAATATCAGCAATAGTACCAAAATTCTCCTCATAATTTCTAAAAATATACTCAAGAAAAGGCCTATTTATAGCTAAATCAGCTCCTACGATAACTATAAGTTCTTGCATATTTTTCTCCTGTTTATTTTATAAATTATAACATATGAGTACAAATTTTTACTACTTTTACCGAAATTTCAGCACATAAAGGGTAAAATTTGAAAATTTAATCATATAAGGCATTTTAATGGATTACAAAGATACACTTTTCTTACCAAAAACAGATTTTCCGATGCGTGGAGATCTACCAACTAAAGAGCTTGATCGTTATAAGAGTTGGGACAAACGCAATATTTATGAAAAAATGAAACGCGATAGTGTTGATTTTACTCTTCATGATGGACCTCCATACGCAAATGGACATCTTCATATAGGGCATGCACTTAATAAAATACTTAAAGATATCATTATTAAAACTCACTATTTTTTTGGTGAAGGAGTTCGTTATACTCCGGGTTGGGATTGTCATGGACTTCCTATCGAACAACAAGTTGAGCTTGCTCTTGGAGATAAAAAAAACAATATCTCAACTAGCAAAATAAGAGAGCTTTGCAGAGCTCATGCATCTAAATTTATAGATATTCAAAGAGATGAGTTTAAAACTATGGGAATTCTTGGTGATTGGGAAGATCCATACTTAACTATGAAGTTTAAATTTGAAGCAGATATTTATAAAACACTTTGTAAGATAGCTAAAAAAGGACTTTTAATTGAAAGAAGTAAACCTGTTTTTTGGAGCTGGGCTGCAAAATCTGCTTTAGCTGAAGCAGAAGTTGAGTATCAAGATAAGGAAGACTACTCTTTATATGTGAGCTTTTTACTTGATAAAAATGCTAGTGATAAGCTTGAGATAGAGGGCGCTAGAGCAGTTATATGGACAACTACACCTTGGACACTTCCTGCAAATCAAGCTATTAGTCTTAGTAGAAGTGAAACATATGTTGTGACTTCTGAAAAATTGATATTTGCTAAGCCTTTGCTTAGAGTTATGGTAGAAAAAGGCTTTACAAACGGTAAAATTTTAAAGGAATTTATGGGAAGTGATATAGAAAATCTTCATGCCATAAATCCACTAAATGACCGCAAATCAGAGTTTATCTTAGGCGATCATGTTTTAATGGATGGCGGAACAGGTTTGGTCCATACTGCGCCAGGACATGGAGAGGATGATTATTTTGTCAGTCTTAAATACGGCATAGAAGTTATAATGCCAGTTGACGAAGAGGGTAAATTTGACTTAACTTTAAAGAGTAAAAAACTACTTAGAGATGATGTTGTAGATGAATTTATAGGTATGCATATCTTTAAAGCAAATGAGAAGATTATAGAAATTTTAGGAACAAATGTCTTAGACGTTAGTAAATTTACTCACTCTTATCCATTTTGTTGGAGAACTCATAAGCCTGTTATATACAGAGCAACAAAACAGTGGTTTATAGCAATGGATATGCCAAAGTTAAGCGGAGGAAAAACTTTAAGAGAGCTTGCATTAGGTGAGATAAAAAATGTTAAATTTTATCCTGCAAGTGGTGAAAATAGACTTAGAAGTATGATAGAAAACCGCCCTGATTGGTGTATATCTAGACAAAGAGACTGGGGAGTTCCAATAGCTTTTTTTAGAGATAAAGTTACAAAAGAGCCTATTTTTGATGAAGATGTTTTAAACCATATTGCGACTATTTTTGAAGCAAAAGGAACAGATGTATGGTGGGATCTAGAAATTTCAGAGCTTTTACCGGCAAATTCAAACTATAAAGCTGAGAATTTAGAAAAAGTGATGGATATTTTAGATGTTTGGTTTGATAGTGGTTCAACTTGGCAAGCTGTGTTAGCAAGTGGCGAGTATGATGCTGGGAATTATCCTGCAGATGTCTATCTAGAAGGAAGTGATCAGCATCGCGGATGGTTTCAAAGTTCACTTTTAGTAAGTTGTGCAGCTGATGAAAAAGCACCTTTTAAGAGTATCTTAACTCATGGGTTTACAGTCGATGCAAATGGGCAAAAGATGAGTAAATCAGTAGGAAATGTTATAGCTCCTGATGAGGTAGCTAAAAAATACGGCACTGAAATTTTAAGACTTTGGGTCGGCTTAAGTGATTATTCAAGTGATTTGAAGATAAGTGATGGGATACTAAAACAAGTTAGTGAGCAATATCGTAAAGTTAGGAACACTATAAGGTTTTTGCTAGCTAATGTAAGTGATCTAAAAGAGGTAGAAACTAGAAATTTTACCACTCTTGATAAGTGGATATTAAACCGTGCTAGCATAGCTTTTAAAGAAGCAAGTAAAGCTTTTAAAGAGTGTGATTTTTCTAAAGGATTTAACTCTTTGCTAAATTTCCTAAGTGCAGATCTAAGCGGTATATATCTTGATGTTTGTAAAGATCGTTTGTATTGCGATGATTTAAATGAGTCTCGCAGGATAAGTGCTCAAAGTGTGATGGTTATCATCTTAAGAGAGCTTTTACCACTTATCGCGCCAACTTTAACTTATACAGTTGATGAGGTTATGGAGTATGCTCCAAAAATCGTTAAAGATGGAGCAAAAGATGCTTTCGATCTTGTTTATAAGGGGTTAGAGTTTGATTATGAAAGTGATTTAGAAAATAAAATTTTTATGAGTTCAAGAGAAAAATTTTTTGAAAGTATCGATGCGCTTAAAAAAGAGAAAATTATCAAATCAACTCTTGAGTTAGTGCTTGAGACAACTTCAACTGAAATTCTATCACACGATATGGATGAGATAATGGACTGGTTTATGGTAAGTGATGTTAGGAGTGTAAGCGATAGTGAGAGTTTAGCTGAGTTCATAGTTGATGATGAATTGTTTAGATTAGTTAGAACGGATAGATTTAAATGCCCTAGATGCTGGAGTTATCAAGCGAACAAAGAGGGAGATGTCTGCCCAAGATGCATGAAGGTTTTAAATGCTTAATGCGCCTATACCATTTAGTGTAGTAGTTGCTTCAGCAGTTGTTTTAGTAGCCATAGTGGCAGTTGGAATATATTTTGTAAACAGATACAAGGAGAAAATGTGATAAGCTTAAAAGATGCTTTAAAGCTCTCAAATTCTGAAATTTTAGAGCTAAGAACCGAGCTAGAAGAGCGTATTTTTAAAGAACGTTTTTTAGGAGCTTACGTTGAGCAATTAACAGGAGAGAGTTTAAGCAAGAGTGCAGAGGAGGGAGTCCCGCTTGCTATAAAAGATAATATACAAGTAAAAGGTTGGAGTGTCACGTGTGCATCTAAAATTTTAGAAGGTTATGTATCACCATATGATGCAACTGTTATTACGAAGTTAAAAACAGCAGTAATTTCACCATTTGGCAGGACTAACATGGATGAGTTTGCTATTGGTTCGACTACGGAAACTTCTTGTTATGGTAAAACTTTAAATCCGTTAAATCATGCTTACGTTCCAGGTGGAAGTAGTGGTGGAAGTGCAGCAGCAGTTGCGTCTGGGCTAGCAGTTGCAGCTTTAGGAAGCGATACAGGAGGAAGCATAAGACAACCAGCAGCATTTTGTGGGTGCGTTGGGTTTAAACCAACTTATGGTAGGATTAGTAGATATGGACTTGGAGCTTATTCAAGTAGTTTAGATCAGATAGGGCCTATAACTAGAAATGTTGAAGATGCTGCTATACTTTATGACATTATAAAAGGTTATGATGAGAAAGATAGCATGAGTTATAATGGCAACTATGAAAGTAGTGAAAATTTAGATAAGAGCAGGAAATTTACCATAGCAGTTGTAGAAAACTACATAAATGAAGCTAGTAAAGAGAGCAAAGATGCTTTGCTAAATTTAGTAGACAAACTAAAAGCAGCAGGTCATACTATAGTTACTAAAGAGCTTACGAGCGCGAAGATAGATATAGCGTCTTATTATATCATAGCAAACGCAGAGGCAAGTGCAAATTTAAGTCGCTTTGATGGTGTTAGATATGGTAAGCGTGCCAATACAAAAGATCTAAATGAGATGTATATTAAGACAAGGAGCGAAGGGTTTGGCGAAGAGGTTAAAAGACGCTTACTTTTAGGAGCTTTTGTTTTAAGTAGTGGCTACTATGATGCTTACTATGTTAAAGCTCAAAAAGCTAGAAATTTTATCAAAAAAGAGTATGAAGAGATATTTAAAGATGCTGATATTATCCTTACTCCAGCTACTCCAACTACAGCATATAAATTTGGACAAATAGGTGATCCATTAAGTGTGTATTTGGGAGATTTGTATACAGTTGGTGTTAACTTAGCAGGACTTCCTGCCATAACGGTACCGATATTAAAAGATGCTAACAATCTAAATATAAGTGCTCAACTTATCGGTAGGTCGTATCATGATAGAGATGTCCTAGAGGCAGGACTTGTAGTAGAAAATATAGCAAAGGAGAGATAATGAATGTAGTTAAAAAAGCCCTAACATTTGAAGATGTGCTTTTAGTGCCACAGTATTCAGAAATTGTACCAAAAGATGTAGATTTAAAAACTAAATTTACTAAAAATTTAAATTTAAATATCCCTATAATAAGTGCAGCTATGGATACAGTTACTGAGTATAGAGCTGCTATCATGATGGCACGCCTTGGAGGTATTGGCGTAATACACAAAAATATGGACATAGATACACAAGTTCGTATGGTTAAGAGAGTTAAAAAAAGTGAGAGTGGAGTTATAATAGATCCTATATTTATCTCTCCAGATGCAACTGTTTCACAAGCTCTTGAGATTATGGCTGAATACAGAATTTCAGGTGTTCCCGTTATAGATGAAAATCGTCTTCTTTTGGGAATTTTAACTAATCGTGATCTTAGATTTGAGAGTGATTTTTCAGCAAAAGTTAGTGATAAAATGACCAAAGCTCCACTTATTACAGCTCCAAAGGGCTGTACTCTTGATGATGCAGAAGAGATCTTTAAGAAAAATAAAGTTGAAAAACTTCCGATAGTTGATGAACATGGTCGTTTAGATGGTCTTATCACCATAAAAGATCTTAAAAAACGTATAGAGTATCCAAATTCTAACAAAGATAAATATGGACGTCTTTTGGCAGCAGCTGCTATTGGAGTAGGACATATAGAAAGAGCAGAAGCTCTTATAAAAGTAGGAGTTGATGCTTTAGTGTTAGACTCAGCTCATGGGCATTCTAAAAACATTATAGATACATTAAGAGAAATTAAAAGCACATTTGATATAGATGTTATAGTTGGAAACGTAGCAAATCCAGCAAGCATAAAAGATCTTGCTATGGCTGGAGCAGACGCTATAAAGGTTGGTATAGGGCCTGGAAGTATATGTACAACTAGGATAGTTTCAGGAGTTGGAGTACCTCAGATAACAGCTATTAATGATTGTGCTAAAGAGGCTAAAAGGTATGGTATCCCAGTTATCGCAGATGGCGGTATAAAATACTCAGGTGACATAGCAAAAGCGATAGCTGCAGGAGCAAGCTCTATAATGGCAGGAAGTATTTTAGCAGGTTGTGATGAAAGTCCAGGAGATCTTATAACTTATCAAGGAAGGCAGTATAAACTTTATCGTGGTATGGGTTCACTTGGAGCTATGTTAAGAGGCAGTGCAGATCGATATTTTCAAGAAGGCACAGCAGCTGATAAGTTAGTTCCTGAAGGTATAGAAGGACGTGTTCCATATGCAGGAACTCTTAAAAATATAGTATTTCAACTAGTTGGTGGGTTAAAAAGCTCTATGGGGTATTGTGGCAGTAAGGATATAGAGACTTTTCAGGAAAAGGCCGAGTTTGTAGAGATAACTTCAGCAGGACTTAAAGAGAGTCATGTACATGATGTTATCATTACTAAAGAAGCACCAAATTATAGAGTTCATTAGTAGAATTTATGAAGACAAATACTGAGTATTTTAACGAACCGCTTCACTTAGAGAGTGGACGGATTTTAAATAGCTTTAAACTCAGATATGAAACTTATGGCAGATTAAATTCTGATAAAAGTAATGTAGTTGTTGTTTGTCATGCACTAACAGGAAGTCACCACGCAGCAGGTAGATATGAAGGTGAGACTAAAAGTGGCTGGTGGGACTCTATGATAGGAAGTAAAAAAGGTATCGATACTGATAAGTATTTTGTTATATGTGTAAATATCTTAGCTTCGCCATTTGGTTCAACTTGTCCACTTGATGTAGATGAAAGTTCAGGGTATGAATACCGTTTAAAATTTCCAGTTTTGACTGTAAGTGATATCGTAAATGCTCAAATGAAGCTATTTGATCGTCTTGGTATCAAAAAAGCTCACGCTGTTATAGGTGGTAGTTTAGGTGGTATGCAAGCACTTTGTTTTGCGATAGAACATCCAAAATTTAGCGATAGGATTATCATGTTAGCATCAACATATGCAACTCATGCATGGGCGATAGCGTTTAACCGTATAGCGATACATGGTATAGTAAATGATGTACACTTTGATAACGGCAACTATGATAAAAACTTAGTTAAAACTCATGGGCTTGTAGGACTAGAAGTTGGTAGGATGGCAGGACATATAAGCTTTTTAAGTCCTGATTCAACAGATGATAAATTTGGCAGACAGTACGTTCCAACAGATGGTCTTTATGAGCTTAAAGGACGTTTCCAAGTCGATAGATATATGGAGTATAATGCTCAAAATTTCGCCAAACGTTTTGATCCACTTTGTTATTTATATATCGTAAAAATGATGAATATCTTTGATTGTACTCGTCACTGTGATGATTTAAAAGATGCTTTATCTAACATACAAGCTCATCTTACGCTTATATCTTTTCGTGGAGATGTGCTATTTAGATCAAGTGAAATGGGTGAAATTTATGATATTTTGCTAGAGTTAGGACGAAAAGATATGACACAATACTACGATATTGATAGTGATTATGGGCATGATGCGTTTTTAGTTGAGACGCATAAATTTGATTTTTATGTAAAAAGGGCTTTAGAATGGCAGAAGAGATAGAGAATTTTGAGAGTAAAGTTGAGAGACTAAATTTACTTCTTGAGAAGTTAAAAGATGAAAATTTAAACTTAAATGATAGTGTTAAAATTTATAAAGACGCTATAAAGTTGTTTAATGAAGCTAAAAAACAGCTTGATGATGCAAAACTTGAGATAGTTGAGGTATCTGGTGAGTAAGGTAGCTATTATCCAGCTTCCAACGCTTTCTATGAGCGAAGCTAGGATAGATTACTATATAAAAGCAGTTAAAGATAGCGGAGCTAGTTTGGTTTTGCTTGGCGAGTATGTTTTAAATAGCTTTTTTACTGATCTTGTTAAGATGCCAAAAGCGATGATAAATGAGCAAATTTTACATAAAAAATCACTTTTTAAACAGTTAGCCAGAAGATATGATATAGATATAATAGCGCCTTTTATAGTTCAAAAAAATAGTGGATATGTTAAAGGGGTTATGAAATTTAGTCCTAAAAGTAGCCGTTTTGTTGAACAAAATTTTCTTATAAACTACAATCATTGGGATGAAAAAAGTTTTTTTAAAAATAACTCTGATAAGCTTAAATTTCTTACTTTTAACTATGAGCGTTTTAAAGTTGGCGTTATGTGCGGACTTGAAACTCATTTTGATTTAAGTTGGGATTATATGATTAGATCAAAAGTTGATGTGGTTTTAGTGCCAACATCTTCAGCTTTTGAGTCAAGTAAGCGTTGGGAAAATCTTTTAAGCATGAGAGCTTTTACAAATTTATGTTACGTTTTAAGGGCGAACCGTATAGGTAAAACTAAAATTTCAAATGATGAAGTGTGGGATTTTTATGGTGATAGTTTTGCAATATCACCAAATGGAGAGATAAGTAGTAGACTTGACAGAGATGAGGGAGTACTTCTTTTTGAGTTGTCAAAAAAGGAGTTAAAAGATGAGCGAAAACTTTGGAAATTTAGAGAAATTTTAAAAGACAAAGATCTTATATGAGCGAGTATTTTTGTAGGCAAATTGAACTTTGGGGTGATAAGACACAAGAAAGTTTAAAGGATAAAAGAGTTCTTATCATCGGTAGTGGGGGGCTTGGAAGTAGTTTAGCTTTTGCTTTAGGAGCAAGTGGGATAGGATATATCGATGTTGTAGATTTTGATATAGTTTCAGTTGACAATATCCACAGACAAATTCTCTTTACTTTAAAAGATGAGGGAAAATTTAAAGCTGATGTATTTAAAAGTGTAGTTCAAAGTCGCTATAAAGGAGTTAAAGTCACGCCTTATAAGATGAAATTTGCAGAGTTTATCGATCAAAATAGTACCAAATTTGATCTTATCTTAGACGCAACTGATAACTTCTCTACAAGAGTTGAGATTGATGAGTATGCAAAAAGTGTAAAAACTCCTTGGATATACGCGTCTGTGCAAGCTTTTTACTCTCAAATTTGTTTTTTTAAAGAGGCAAATTTTAAGCCTTTAGTTAAAGATGGTGTAAAGATTGAAGGTTTAGTCGCACCTATCGTAATGTTTGCGGCTAGTTTTGAGGCAAATTTAGCGATTAGGTATTTAGCTGGGCTACCTGTGAAAAAAGATATGCTTTACTATCTTGATATCACAAGTGGCGAGCTTAAAGTTAGCAAATTTAACTTATAATACAAATCTTAAATAGTTTTTGCTACAATAAATTTCAAAAAAGTTTGAAGGATAAATTTGAAAAAAGTTCATTTTATAGGCATAGGTGGTATTGGAATTTCTGCAATTGCAAGGTTCTTAAAAGAGCAAAATTTTGAAATTTCAGGATCAGATATCAAAGATAGCGATACTGTCAAAGAGTTAAGAGCTGAAGGTATGAGCGTGATGACTCCGCACTGTAAAGAAGCTATTAAAGATCAGGATTTAGTTATATACTCAGCTGCCATAAAAAGCGACAATGTAGAGCTTGTTCAAGCTCGTAAAAAAGGTATTAAATGTCTTTCTAGAAAAGAGGCTTTGCCTTTAGTGCTAAAAGACAAAAAGGTTTTTAGTGTAGCTGGAGCACATGGCAAAAGCACCACTGCAGCTATGTTAGCTAGCTTAATAGATGGAAGTGTTATCATAGGAGCTATATCCAAAGTTTTTGGTTCAAATATGAAGTATTTTGAGAGCAAAAAAGTGATATTTGAGGCTGATGAGAGCGATAGTAGTTTTTTAAACTCAAACCCATATCTAGCAGTTGTTACAAATGCAGAACCTGAACATATGGAGCATTATGATTTTGATATCGATAAATTTTACGCAGCTTATCGTGGTTTTTTAGAAAGAGCTGAAATTTGCGTTATAAATGCTGAAGATGAGTTTTTAGGCAGTATCAAAAAAGAGTGTATAAAGTTGTTTCCAAGCAAAGATATAACCGATGTTAGGTTGGTTCTTAGAAGTTACGAGCCATATATGAGTTTTAATCTTAAAAATTTAGGTCGTTTTGAAGTTTTTGGTATAGGCGAACATATCGCAATAGATGCAAGTCTTGCAGTTTTGGCTGCCAATTGTGAAGTTGGCTTAGAAGAAGTTAGACGAAATTTGCTAGAGTATAAAGGCATAAGAAGGCGTTTTGATATACTTACAGCTAGTAAAGATTTTGTTTTGATAGACGACTATGCTCATCATCCAACAGAGATTAAAGCAACTCTAAAAAGCGCTAGAGAGTATGCAAAACTTCTAGGTGTTGATAAGATCACAGCGATATTTCAGCCACATAGATACACTAGACTCCAAGCAAATTTAGAGGGCTTTAAAAAGTGTTTTAAAGATGCTGATGAGCTTGTGATAATGCCTGTTTATAGTGCAGGTGAGAGTGATAATGGGCTGGATTTAAAAGCTGAATTTAAGGAGCTTTACCCGCTTTTTACAGAGCGTATAAAAAGTGATGAGAAAAGTGTTGAGTTTACTGATATTTACGGGGTTAAACATATCCTTGATGATGGTATTGTTATAGGTTTTGGGGCAGGTGATATAAGCTTGCAGATAAGGGGTAAAATTTGAGAGTTATAATACCTATAGTTTTTATTCTTTTTATAATTATACTTTTTGCGATAGATAATGAAAAGCTCACTAAAAAGATGAAATTTGGAGTGTTGGGAATTTTAGTAGTAGTTTCGCTTATATTTCATCTTTATGAAAGTAGGTTTGATAGATATAGCGCAAACATAAACGCCATATCAACGCACTTTAACCGAGGTGATAATTTAAAATGCAATGGTGTTGATGTAAATAACACAAACTTTATATATTTAGAACATACTTCTATATTTTTAGCTAAGGATGACGTTTTAAGCGAATTTAAAGGGCTAAAATTTGATGCTAAAAATTGCAAGATAGTCAAATAAGATTATGAAAGAATTATTTAAAAGAGTTGATTTAGGTGAGTATTTAGAGAGGTTTGAGAGTTTCTTAGCTCGTCCAAAAGAGCTCTTTTTAGATGGTGATAATAAGGTTAATTATGAGCAAATTTTGGAACTATCTAAATTTGAGATCGACCCACCTAAAAATATCCAAAATTTAGATGATCCTCTTATGAGACTGTCTAAATTTGCAGTTTTGCATATAAGTGAAATTTATGAGTTTTCTAAGATAATTAACTACTTCAACTATATCAAGCGTTTTGAGTTTGAAGGAACTTTTTGCTCTTGGCTTATTAAGATAGAAATTCCTAGTATTATAACTAAAATTTCAAACTATTTTGATGATGAAGGAAGGCTTAAAGATGAAGTTGATGAGAGGTTTTATAGTTTAAAAGAGGCTTATCGTATAAAAAAAGATGCTATAAACTCAGAACTTAAAAAGCTCCTTTATTCTAAAAATTTAGCTCCTTATTTGGTTGATACACAAATTCACTACATAAATGAAAGTGAAACTTTGCTTGTAAGAGGCGGTTTTAATCACGCTTTAAAAGGTCAAGTTGTAGGAAGGAGTAGTGGTGGGTATTTTTATATAACTCCAAATTCTATATCAAAACTTAAAAGTGAGCAGAGTGAAATTTTAAGCAAAACTGAAGAGATTGTTTATGAGTATTGCAAAGAGATAAGCTCTGTTTTTAACAAAAATTTGCAGTTTTTAAAATTTATAAATAGAGCTTTTGATAGGCTAGATAACTTACTTGCAAGAGCGTTTTTAGCCAAAAGCGCTGATCTTGACTTTGTTTTAAATGACAGCTCAAAAGACATTATTATCAAAGATTTTGCTCACCCAGCTCTAAAAAAACCAAAACCAGAAAGTCTAAATTTCAGTAAAAAAGTTTTACTTATCACAGGTGTAAATGCGGGCGGAAAAAGTATGCTTCTTAAAAGTATTTTAAGTGTAGCTCTACTTTCAAGGTATCTTTTGCCTATGAAAATAGATGCTAAAGATAGCAAAATCGGAACTTTTAAAGAATTTGAGCTTATCATGGAAGATCCTCAAGATGCTAAAAATGATATCTCGACATTTGCAGGTAGAATGCTTAGTTTTAGTAAGCTTTTTGGACGAAAAGAGCTTCTTTTAGGCGTTGATGAGATAGAACTTGGCACAGACTTTGAAGAGGCTGCAAGCCTTTATTCGGTGATGATAGAGCAACTTTTAAAAGGCGATACAAAAATAGTGATAACAACTCATCATAAACGCCTTGCTATGCTTTTATCTAAAAATGAGGAAGTTGAGCTTGTAGCAGCACTTTATGATGAAAAGCAAGGGGTTCCAAAATTTGAGTTTTTAGAAGGAACTATTGGTAAAAGTTATGCTTTTGAGACAGCTATTAGGTATAAAATTCCACCAAATTTAGTAGCTAAAGCTAAAGAAGTTTACGGTGTAGATAAAGAAAATTTAAATGAAGCTATTACAAAAACTCTAAATTTAGAGTTAGAGCTTAGAGAAAAAATATCTCAAACAACTCAAAAAGATTATAAACTTGATAAGCTTTTAGAGAGTTTAAAAGATCAAAAAGCAAAAGTAGATGCAGAGCTTGAAAGTACTACCAGACGCCTTGAAATGGAGTATTATGAGGCTATAAGTGAAGCAAAGAGAGGTATAAATTTAAAAGATACTAAAGATAAACAAAGAAGTATCAACAGAGCAAATGAGCTTGTAAAGGCGGTTAAAAAACCAGAAAAACGCTCATCTTCTTATGAATTTAAAGTTGGAGATTATGCTAAATACGGCAACATAAAAGGCGAGATAGTTGGGATAAGTAAAAAAGAAGCTACAATCATAAGTGATGGATTAAAGCTTAGAGTAGGTTTAAATTTGCTTAAGCCAAGTTATTTACCTCAAACTGATAAAAAACAAAATATCAAAATAGATATAAGCAGACCTCAAAATGCTAGTATAATGCTTGATTTGCACGGTTTGAGAGTTGACGAAGCTCTTATCAAGCTTGATAAATTTATTTCAGATAGTTTGCTTTTAGGTTTTGATGAGG
>JAAYFN010000057.1 GCA_012728225.1 Campylobacter sp. | reverse complement strand
GCTTATGCCTCTTACATACTCTATTACTACAGGTCTTGCGTTTGGTTTTATAGCTTACTTTTTTGTTAGACTTATAAGGCGCGAGTTTAGTTATATAAATGTAGGTATTGTTGTGCTTGCGGTGATAAGCTTAGTATCTTTTTTGGTGAGGTGATATATGACATTTTATAGCTATGGTGAGTTTGAAAAAGATGTTAAAGAGATATCAAAGATAGTTGCTGATAGATATAGTCCTGATGCACTTGTAGCTATAGCAAGAGGTGGGCTTACTCTAGGTCATTTTATGGCTATAGCGCTTAAAAGTAGAAATCTCTTTACTCTTAACTCAATTCATTATAATGATGAACAAAAGCTTGATACTATTGATATTTTTAATGTGCCAAATTTATCAAAATATAGAAAAATTTTATTAATTGATGACATTGTAGACAGTGGCGAGAGTATGGTTGAAATTTTACGAGTTTTAAGAGAGAAATACCCAAAAGCAGAATTTAAAGTTGCCACTATTTTTTATAAACCACATGCATTAGTTATACCTGACTTTACCATCAAAGAGGCAACTGATTGGATAGAGTTTTTTTGGGATATAGAACTTTAGGTTAAAATCAATGAGTAAAAAAGCTGAACTTTATATGATGTATCTATGTGCAGGGCTTACGCTTTGCGTAATGTATGGAGTTCAGCCTCTTCAGCCTGTTTTTGAAGAGTTGCTTGGTATAACTAAATTTCAAGCTAGTTTATTTACTACTTCTATACTTATACCTTTGGCGGTTGCTAGTATTGTTTATGGATATATATTAGAGAAATTTAGCATTAAGAAAATTCTTATATTTGTTTTTTTGGGTTTTGGTGTACTTGAAATTTTATTTGCTTTAAATAGTAGTTATCACACTCTTTTAGTTATTCGGTCATTTCAAGGGCTTATCGCTCCAGCCGCACTTATAGGGATTATGAGTTATATTTCGATCTCTTCACGAAAAGATAGAGTTGGAAGTGCGATAGGAGCGTATGTTGGGATAACTATTTTAGGTGGATTTATAGGAAGGTTTTTATCTGGTCTTAGTTATGATATTTTTGGTTCTTGGCGTATATTTTTCATTATCCTTGGTGTGATTTTGCTTATTTGCTCTTTTTTTCTTACTAAAATTTCAGGTGAAGTTAGCTTAAACAACTCTAAAATACGCGTTAGTGATATTATAAGAATTATTAAAATTAGAGAAAATGCTCTTATAGTAGCTTTTATATTTTGTTTATTTTTCTCTTTTAGTGCTATTTTGAATTTTTTACCATTTGAAATGGCAAGTTTAGACGATAGTTATAGTGGCTCAAAGACAGGACTTATGTATATAGGGTATTTTATTGGAGTTTTTGTATCATTTAACTCTAAAATAATAGTTCATTTTTTTGGCAATGCACCAAAAGCTATGTTTGCAGGCTCGTTTATACTTTTGTTAGGTCTTATTTTGTTAAATAGCACAAATTTAACGACTATTTTTATGGCTATGCTTGTTATTTGCCTTGGAAATTTTATTGCTCATAGTATCGCGTCTGGATATATAAATCGTATAAATGAGAGTTATAAAGGCATAGCAAATGGTTTGTATGTAAGCGTTTATTATCTTGGCGGAGCTTTGGGAAGTTTTTCTTTAAGCTCTTTTTATAGTATATATGGGTGGAGAAATTTCTTAATTTTCTTATCTGGGTTTATCATCTTATCTTTACTACTAGCAAGGATTTTGTGTGCAAATTTTAAAAGATGAAAATTTTCTATTTGCACTGTTGTTTGTGCTAAATTTGATTTGCTTGTTTTTTGCTATTTCAAATTTAAGTATAAGTTACTATGAGGCTGAAATTTTCTTTAACAACGAAGATCTTGCCGGCGTGCTTGCTAACTTATCGTGTCAAATTTTTGGTCAAAATGACTTAGCTGTTCGTTTGCCCTTTTTACTACTTCATTTTATAAACTGTATACTTATGTATAGGTACTCAAAACTTCTTCTTAAACGAAAAGGAGATAGACTTTTATGTGTGGCTATATATATGTTTTTACCTGGTGTAATGGTGAGCGCTTTGCTTGTCAATGTGGCAGGAGTGATACTGTTTTTTACTCTTTTATTTTTGTATTTATATGAAAAGGGCTACTACTCTTTAGCTGCTTTTTTACTTTCTTTTACTCTTTTAATTGATATATCTTTTGGAGTGCTTTATTTGGGAGTATTTTTTTATGCTATTTATATAAAAAATCAAAAGCTTTCAATTTTATCTTTCGGACTATTTTTAATAGCTTTAGTTTTTTATACTTATGATATACATGGCAAACCAAAAGGGTATTTTTTAGATGCTGTTGGAATTTATGCTGCTGTTTTTTCACCGCTTATATTTCTGTTTTTTGTTTATGTCATATATAGAATTTGGGTAAAGGAGAGAAAAACTTTACTTTGGTTTGTTGTAATAACTGCATTTTGCATCAGTTTACTTCTATCTTTTAGACAGAGATTTGAGATAGAGAAATTTTTGCCTTATGTTGTGATATCAATACCTATTTTAGTTAGAGTTTTTTTCAACTCTCAAAGAGTTAGACTTCCAGAATTTAGAAAAAAACATAATGTTTTAGCTGTTGTTTTGTTGATCGGGCTTTTTTTTCACTCTTTTTTACTTATTAATAATCAAATTTTTTATCCAACTATTTTTAAAAACAACCCGCAAGATCATTTCATATATGAATTTGATATTGCTAAAGATCTTTCAAATGAGCTTAAATCTCTTGGTATAACAAACATAATAACTCTTGACGATGAACTTAGGATTAGGTTAAAATTTTATGGTATTAATAGCGGAGGAAGGGATATTTTAAGTCAAGAACCTATAGGTGCAATAAAAAATGTAATTGAGATTAAAAAATATAAAAATGTAATTGTTAAATTTTATATTTTTTAAAATCTCAATAATTATGCTATAATACAAATCAAAGTTTATACCAAAGGCTAATTTATGTATAAATTTATAAGAGCTTTTACAATGTTAGAGTTGATAGTTGTAGTTATAGTAGTCGGTATATTGTCGGTTATAGTTATACCTAATTTCGATAGAAACACTCTTTTTGAAGCATCAAATCAGATTGTTGGTCATATTCGCTATACTCAACATTTAGCTATGAATGATGATAAGTTTAATCCAGATGATTCAACTTGGTTCAAAGATAGATGGACAATTGAGTTTAATAATGCAGATGTTAATAATATAGGTAGTTATAGTGGAACATCATGGAGATATAGTGTTTATAGTGATTTTTCAGGTGTAAAAAGTGGAAATTTAAACTCAGCTAATGAAGTAGCTAAAAATCCACAAAGCCCAGATAGATTTTTAAGTGCTGGGTGGAGCGGAATTTCAAAAGCTGATGGCGAGAAAGTTACAAATATACTTGAT
>JAAYFN010000056.1 GCA_012728225.1 Campylobacter sp. | reverse complement strand
CCATATTCGCACCATGTTTTTCAAACTCTATATTTTCAAAAAACGGTCTTAGCTTTGTAGGAGTTTGGGTCATTTTCTATCCTTAAATTTTATACTTTTAAATTTATCTCTTTTTACCTTTTTGACAAGCACTACACCGTCATCTTCTTGAGCTTCTTGCAAGTGTGGTTTCTCAGGTCTATCTTCACCATAATTTGTCTCATGATAAAGTCTTGAAAAGTTAAATGTATCTTTACTATCTACAAAAGCAGGATCGCGATTTTCTTCGCCAAATTTTTCTCTATATTCACGTCCATAAATTTTATCTATCTCATACCATTTAGCTCTCTCATCTCCTTCAAGCGGGTAGCTTTTACGAAGTGGGTGACCATACCAATCATCAGGCATTAAGATACGTTTTAAATTTGGATGGTTTGATATCAAAACTCCAAGCATATCATACAGCTCACGCTCAGCCCATCTTGCACTTTTATATAACTTGCAAGAACTTTCTAAAAACTCACCATCTTTAACAAAACACTTTAATCTAGTTCGCCTTTTATGCTCTATACTTAAAAGCTGGTAAAAGATCTCTATTCCACCTTTTTCATCTTCAAAGTCAATACCACTCATCTCTGTTAAAACTTCATATCCAAAATCTTTTAGAGCTTTTAGAGCTTTTAAATTTTGCTCTTTATCTATATAGACTACAAGGGTTTCAAATTCCACATAAGAGTCTAAAATTTCTATATCTTTTAATACATCAAGCTCAGCTTCAAATTCCGTTCCTTGAACTGGAAATTTTTTACTCTCTTTAGGCGTGTAAAAACGATCTTGATAGTAATCTTTTTTGCTGGTACCTTTTAAATTTTTAAAATCTCTCATACTAACCTCTTTGGTTTTTGTCTGCGCCTTGGAGTCTCACGGCGAATCTTTTTTTGAAGTATCATTAAAGCGTATTGAAGAGTTTCTGGACGAGGAGCACAACCTGGAAGATAAATATCAACTGGGATAATACGATCAACTCCTTGAACTGTTGAATAAGTGTTAAACATACCGCCCGTATTGGCACAACTTCCCATACTTATAACCCATTTAGGCTCAGGCATAGAGTCATAAAGTCTTCTTGTAAACTCAGCATGTTTTTTACAAAGCGTTCCTGCTATAACCATGACTTCAGCTTGTTTAATACTAGCTCTAAAAATAGTTCCAAATCTATCATAATCATATCTACCCGCTCCAGTTGCCATCATCTCAATAGCACAACATGCAAGACCATAATTGGCCGCCCAAAGCGAGTTACTTCGACCCCACTGAACTAATTTATCAACTGTCGTAAGGACTATAGGAAGTCCGTTATCTTTACTATAATCTATCTTATGGAATGCCACTCTAATGCCCCCTTATACCATGCATAAATAAATCCGAGTGCAAGAAAAGCTATAAAAAGCACCATCTCTACAAAGCCAAAAAATCCTAAAAAGCGAAAATTTACAGCCCAAGGAAACATAAGTATTATCTCAACATCAAAAAGCACAAAAAGTAGAGCAATCAAATAGAAATGTGAGTTAATGCGATTTGGCTGTTTAACGGCTTCAGGACCGCTTTCATAAAGTGTATTTTTAAGCAACTCACCATCTTTATTAGCAAATTTATCTCCTATAAATTTAGCTAATTCTGTAATAATGCAAAACGCACCAAACGCAAAGATGAGCATAAAAAAAGCACCAAAATATGGGTGCTCAAAGTACATATGTGACATTTTTACCTCGAATTTTGTTTAAATATCGTTTATTTTAATCAAAACTACCTTTAAATTTGATAAATTTGATAATTGTGCTCATAAGTTTAATTTTACTAAAATTTAATTTTTCATGCTAAAATGGTGCATAGTTAAATCAAAGGATTAAAATGAAAAAAATTATAATCACACTTAGTGTGCTACTTTTTGTAACAGGATGCTCCCAAACAGCTGAGTATAGCAGAAATTTGGAAGTTTCTAGTGTAGATTCTACTCTTGTAGTAAATCAACCTCTTCAAAAAGCTTATATCTATATCAATAAAAGTCTTATGGGAAATCAAAGCTTTAAATCATCCACAAGACTTGGTGAAGACAACCTAAATATAGATCTAGGTCAATATACGGCTGAAGGGACAAATAGGTTTTTTAGAAACTATCTAAAAGATGTGCAAATAACTCATGATAGTGCGGTTTTGGCTACCTCAGATCTAATCATAATGCCTGAAATAGGTCATTTCTCATATGGATTTTATAGTGCGGATGGCTTTGATGTTGATGCTAAACCATATGTAAGTTACTCACTAAATCTTGCAATCTATAAAAACGGTAGAGAAATCTACAAACAAAATATCTCAACTGCTCCTAGACATTTTGGAGAGCTAACATTTTTTGGTACAGGTATAAGTAGCTACATACAGATCGGCCCTATTTTACAAAGAGCTATAGCAACTGATTATAGTGAAAATGCTAGAGAAATTTTACAAGCCATAAATTCTATATAACTTTATAAATTTTCAAGCAGAATTTTAAAATTCTGCTTGAATTAAATCTTACTAGCACTGACTTTTATAAAATTTAGCTTAAATTTATTATTTTCTTGACAAAGAGTTGAAAATCATGTATAATTCATTTTCACTTTTAAAAAGTATCCAGAAGACGGGGCGTAGCGCAGTCTGGTAGCGCACTTGGTTTGGGACCAAGGGGCCGAAGGTTCGAATCCTTTCGCCCCGACCATTATGGTGAGTGTAGCTCAGTTGGTTAGAGCATCAGGTTGTGGCTCTGAGGGTCGTGGGTTCGATTCCCATCACTCACCCCATTTAGGCTGTTGCGCTCGTAGCTCAATTGGATAGAGCAACAGACTTCGGATCTGTAGGTTGAAGGTTCGATTCCTTTCGGGCGTACCATCAACGATTGGGAGTGAATTTTGAGCGTCCATAGCTCAGCTGGATAGAGCAACGCCCTTCTAAGGCGTAGGCCAAAGGTTCGAATCCTTTTGGGCGTACCATTTTAAGGTTAAAATACCTTAAAATTATAATTTGTGCGGATGTGGTGAAATTGGCAGACACGCTAGACTTAGGATCTAGTGCTTTACGGCGTGAAGGTTCAAGTCCTTTCATCCGCACCATCTTTTAAAATTTTTTGATTCTATGATACCTAAATTCTAGTACACTATTTTAACTATAAATATCAAAAACTCATAGTTAAAAGCTAGCACAACATATCTTTTAACTTATCCAAAAAACATTTTGCTATAAGAGATAAGTCACTACAATGCTCACCTGTTAAGCTTACAAAACATCTTTTATCATCTGTTAAATCTCGATAAAATTATATATCTTGTTAAAGGTTATGTTTTTTGATTAATAATGTATAAAATTTATAAACTGTTTTTTAATTTTATATAGATAAGAGCATCCATAATAGCGTCATTTAACGCGCTATGTCTTGATAAATATGGCAAATCAAGATCTTTTAAAATCGCATCATATGAGAGATTTACAAAACTATCTGGTATCAACTTCTGTTTTTTATCGTGATAAAGAGCTGAAATTTCTATAACTTTGTTGGGTAGTTTTGTGCCAGAAATTTCTTTGAAAACTCGGTTTATCATAGCTACATCAAACTCCGCGTAATACCCAAGTAAAGTTTTGTTTTCTATAAAATTTAAAAACTCGCTTACACCCTTAGCTTGAGTATATCCATCTTTTATATCACAAGCTCTTAAATGGTGAACTGTAACACTTTTAGCTTTTAGTTCCTTTTGTGGTTTTAGATAAATTTCAAACTTTTTTGAAGTTAAAATTTTATCTCCTTTTATAATAACAGCGCCGATGGAAACTATCTCATCATTTTTGGTATCAAGCCCTGTTGTTTCACAGTCAAAACTAACTATCTCATCACCATTATAAGGCTTAAACATAAACTCGAATTCTCTATTTTTAAGTCTAAATTTATTAAAAATTCTACGCCACTCTAAGCTAAAAGTCATAAAATACTCAATTTAAAATGATGAGATACGTTATCTTTAAGTTTACTTACTAGCTTTAAAGTATCACGAAGAAGATCTCGCTGAAATTTTGACAAACTTTTAGGTTCGATCATATTCTCATTTTTACCATCAAATCTCTTAAGTCCTGACTCTAACCTAAGAGTTAGTAAAAAACTAAAAGCCTCTATAAGTTCTTCACTAGTTTTTGAATCAAAATATCCATTTTTTTCT
>JAAYFN010000055.1 GCA_012728225.1 Campylobacter sp. | reverse complement strand
TTTCTCTATATTTTCTCTGACCACCAAAACCATCTCCAAAAAATGAGCTAAATATATCACCTAAATCCACATCTTCAAAGCCGTTAAACCCGCCTCTAAAGCCTCCGTTCATATTTAGACCATCTTTACCATACTTATCATACATCATGCGTTTTTCTTCATCACTTAAACATTGATAAGCCTCATTTATCTCTTTAAATTTCTGCTCAGCATCTTTATCACCTTGATTTCTATCTGGATGATACTTTAAAGCCAGTTTTCTAAAAGAGCTCTTTATTTCCTCATTGCTCGCATCTACTGAAACACCTAAAATTTCATAATAATCACTCAATACAATATCTCCATAAATTTATCTTAACTTTGAATTCTATCTAAATATATTAAAATGTGGCTAAAGTTTTATTAAATTTCGGTATAATGCTAACAAAAATCAAAAAGGATGATACATGATAAATGTTTTAATGATAGAAGATGATGGTGAATTTGCTCAAATTTTATCTGAGTATCTGCTTAAATATAATATCAAAATAACTAACTATGAAGATCCTTATCTGGGTTTAAGTGCAGGGATTAAAAACTATGATTTACTTATACTTGATCTAACTCTTCCCGGAATGGATGGGCTTGAGGTATGTAAAGAGATAAGAGAAAAATATGATATTCCTATCATTATAAGTTCAGCAAGAAGCGATGTGGCTGATAAAGTTGTTGGTCTTCAAATAGGCGCTGATGATTATATGCCAAAACCATACGATCCAAAAGAGATGCACGCTAGGATAATGAGTCTTATTAGAAGATATAAAAAAACTGCTGAAGCTCAAGAAGAGGTCATTGATAGTGCGTTTAGAGTTGATGAAAGAAGACATGAGATTTACTTTCATAGCGAACCTTTAACACTAACTCCTGCTGAGTATGAAATTTTAGAGTATCTTATAAAGCAACACAGTTTCTCCGTATCAAGAGAGCAACTTGTATATCACTGCAAAAGCTTAAAAGATAAAGACTCAAAAAGTTTAGATGTTATAATCGGACGATTAAGAGCTAAAATAGGCGATAACTCTAAAGCTCCTACGCACATATTTTCAGTTCGTGGCATAGGATATAAACTACTCGGATGAGATATTCGCTAAGTACTAAAATAAGCGTTGTCTTTGTCATAGTTTTTGTACTTGTTTGTCTGCTTTTTGCCACTTTTGGTAAAATTCAACTATCAAGTGCTCTTGATAGGATGAAGTTATCACAAGCAAATTCTATAAACTATCTTTTAGCCCTCTATGACCGTGGTATGACTCCACAAGATACTAAACAGTACTTTAGTAACTTCAATATGTATATAGTTGAAGATAGAAATTTAGCATCAAATGTACTATCAAGCGGACAAATCCTACTTTCAAGATCTACTCCACTTGGTGAATTAACCTCACTTCAATATCAAAATGGATTATATTTACATATTAATAGTACAAATGTAAATGCTTTACTTGAAAGCTCTGGCACTAAAAACATAAATGACCCTCTATGGATAGGATTTTTTATCACATTAGCACTTTTAGCTTCTCTATATTTTTCAGTTATGAAAAGTTTACTACCTCTTAAAAAGCTCAACAACAACATCAAGAAATTTGCTACGGGAAATTTAGAAACAGCAACTTTAAACGTTGAAGGTGATGATGAGATAGCTGAAGTAGCTAGAGAATTTGATAAAGCTGTTATTAAAATAAAAGAGCTTGTTCGTTCGCGTCAACTATTTTTAAGAACTATTATGCACGAACTAAAAACTCCTATAGGCAAAGGACGTATCGTTTCAGAGATGGTTGAGGATGAGACACAGAGAAAACGTCTTGTAAATATCTTTGAGCGTCTTGAAATTCTTATAAACGAATTTGCTAAAACAGAGCAACTTTTATCTAAATCATACACTATAAATTTTGAAGAGTATCATTTTAGTCTTTTAGTTGAACAAGCTCGTGATATGCTTATGCTTGATGAGTGGGATGAACATGTAAGTATAGAGTATCTAGACGATGTTATACTAACAGTTGATTTTCAAATGTTTACTCTTGCCATTAAAAATCTTATAGATAACGCACTTAAATATTCAAGTGATAAAAAAGTAAATATAATCTGCTCAAAAGAGCAAATAGTAGTATCAAATAGAGGTAAACCTCTTCCTATAAATATAGACCATTACAAACAAGCTTTTGTTAGAAGTAAAGATGAAAAAACTACTGGAATGGGACTTGGGCTCTATATTATAGATAGAATTTGCCAAATGCATAAGTTTTATCTTGACTACTATTATAGTGAAGAACATCACCATTTTTGTATTATTTTTAACAAAGTTAGTGCTACAAGCTGTGAACTTCCAACATCTAAAAAAGGGCTTTTTAAGAAACGATGATATCAAAATTTGACGAGCTTGTTGAAGCTTTTGAAAAACTCCCCGGTGTTGGCAAAAAGTCAGCCTTAAAATATGCTTATTTTGCTAGTATAGAAAACTCATTTGCTGGTTTGAATTTAGCTCATTCCATAGAAGATGCTGTAAAAAATTTAAAACGTTGCAATAATTGTGGAGCTATCAGTGAAGATGAAATTTGTGAAATTTGTGTTGACTCATCAAGACAAAAAGATACTCTTTGCATCATAGAAAACCCAAAAGATATCTTTATACTTGAAAAAAGTGGAGCGTATAAAGGACTATATTTTGTTCTTGATGAAATTGATAATTCTACAGTTGAAAAACTTATAAAATTTACAGATATAAACGATACGAAAGAGATACTTTTTGCACTTACTCCAAGCATAAACAGTGACGGGATCATGCTTTATATCGAAGACAAATTCAAAAACAGCAAGATAATATTTAGTAAAATAGCTCAAGGAATTCCTACTGGAGTAAGCTTAGACAACATTGATACACTATCTCTTATAAAAGCTATAAGCGACAAACGTGAAATTTAACCCAAAAGCTTTTATTTAGTTAGTTAAATTTTATAATCAGATACATTCCTATCTTTAGCCTAATGAAATTTCAATACATGCTACCATAATTTCTAGATGTCGTTTTAACTGCTCTTTTCTCATCTTTTTATATGATAAAACTAAATTTAAAACAGCTAGTTTAAACTAGCTGTTTTTAACTATCTCTTTATAGTAATCAATCTGCTCTTTTTTGATAATTCTTATATAGTTAGTACTTCCTGCGATTCCCGTTGGAAAGCCCGCTGTCATGATATAAGTTGAGTTCTCATCCACATATCCTTCATCATATGCCTCAACTATCGTCTCAGCAATAAGTGAATCAACATTTAACTTAGGTTTTACCATTATCGGTTTAACTCCCCAAACAAGCGTTAAAAAATGCGCTGTTGCTTCATCATGTGCTATACCGTAAATCCACATAGATGGGCGATTTCTAGCCATTTTTATAGCTGAACGACCAGAACCTGTGATGGATAAAATTCCTGCTGCTTTGATATCTGTAGCTAAAGTAACTGAACTATTTGCTATCATATCAGTTTCATCAAAGTTATCTAAATTTCTATTGCATGGATAAATTTTTTCTATCTCTTTGATCGTATTACTCATAGCTTTAACAACTTCAACAGGATGTTTGCCTACTGCACTCTCTTCGCTTAACATAACTACATCCGTACCATCAAGTACTGCATTTGCCACATCACTTATCTCAGCTCTAGTTGCCCTTTCGTTCTCAGTCATAGAAAGCATCATCTGAGTTGCAGTTATCACCGGGCGAGCTTTTGCATTTGCTTTTTTGATAATCATTTTTTGAATATTAGGCACTTCATAGTAAGGAACCTCTATACCAAGATCACCTCTTGCTACCATAATACCATCACTTGCTTCTATGATATCATCTATATTTTATACCGCATCAAATTTTTCAATTTTAGCAAACACCCTGGCACTACTTCCAAGATCTTCTAAAATCCTCTTAACTCTTAAAACATCACTTGCAGTCTGTACAAAAGATACTGCTACAAAATGAACTCCGTTTTTAGCGCCCCACTCCAAATCAAGTCTATCTTTTTCAGTGATAACATCGATATCTATCCTTGTATTTGGGAAATTTACGCCTTTATTGGAAGTAAGAATTCCGCTATTTTCAAGTACAGCTTCTACTTTTTCTCCGCTTGTACTTACTACTTTAGCCCTTATCGCGCCATCACAAAGATATATAAACTCACCCTCTTTCATAAGAGATAAAATTTCAGGGTGATTGATACAAAGTTCATAAGTTTTATCATCTTTTTTAGTTCCTAAAATTTCATCTTTTATAAAGATAAGTTTATCACCAGCATTGAGTCTAAATATATATTCAAGCTTTCCTACTCGAACTTTTGGACCACTTATATCTTGAAATATACCTACTCGCCTTTTAAGCTTTTTTTCAACTTCTTTAATCTTTTCTAAGTTAGCTTTATGATAAGCGTGATCACCATGACTAAAGTTCATACGAAATGCATTAACCCCAGATCTAACAAGATCTTCAATAATCTCTATATCATCGCTTGCTGGACCCATTGTAGCTAAGATTTTAGTTCTCTTTCCCATTTTTTCTCCTTTAAATATAAGGTATTTTACCAACAATTTATTGTTTTTTAGGTACTTTTTGAAAAATTAAAAGTACCTTATCAGCCTCTTCATCACTATATAAATTTATATCCACCCTTTTAACTAATGTCAAATTTTCTAATCTATCAAATCCCATCTCATCATGATAGTACTGAGTTATAATACCATCAAATTTAGAAAACATATCACCATTTTTAGAAAAATATATCATCTGTGTAGTCAAAACATCATCTTTAAAATTTGCATCAACTATCAAGTGATCTTCCTCATCTACTTCATGGAGCAAACCTTGTGCTATGCTCTTAAATCCATATAGTGTATTTAGATCAAACATTAAATACCCACCCTCTTTTAACCTAGCTTCTGCACTTTTAAGAAACTCTGCAAGTTCAAATTTATCCATATAGTTAAGCACATCAAAGCTTGAGGTAATAAGATCGAATTTATAGTTAATCTCATCTAGCCTTTTTGTGTATGCATCAAGTCCTTTAGAAGTGCAAATTTTAACCATCTCTTTACTTTTATCTATACATTTTACGTTAAAATGTTGCGTTAAAAGCTTAGCAAACTCCCCACTCCCACACCCATAATCAAGTGCATCAAAACCACTAAACTCAAGATTAGAAATTTCAGTTAAAAAAATCTTATACAACTCATATTTAGCCTCATCAAAACCTAAAATTTCCTCTACCTTAGCATAAAAATCAAGCTCATTCATCAACAAAGCTCCAAAGTAAATTTAGCATCATTAAAATTTTTACCTAAAAACTTACAAGCTAATAAAGCATCTTCTTTAGCATTTCCAAGACAACTTGTTGCTCCTGGACTTGGAGTCATGTTAAAAACTACACCTTCATCTGTTCTGATGCTTGTCTCGCCAAAAAGTAACTCTTTTTTATTTTTATCGATAGCTTGTGGCCTAATACCGCCAAAACCTTTAGCATAATATATATCTTCTGTTTTTAGTGATGGAACTATCTTTTTAGCATCTTTAACAAAAAGTTTTTTGTTGTATATAGGAATTTCAAAAAGCAAATTTCTAAAGATATAATCTCTCATAGTTTTATCGCTAAGTACCTTTTTAGAAAACATAAAAACATCTTTATCAAAATTTAAAGTAGTAAAAAACTCGGAAACGCTTTTAAGCCCTTTATATCTCTCTAATTTTGGCATTACTAAAGCAGTCGGCCCAAACCTGGTCATACCGCCTGCTTCAAGGTCAGGATCTCCATGAAGGGCTGCAAATGGAAGTTTTGGATTTTGGACCATATATACTTTACCGTTTAATATCTTCTCTTTTGACATATAAAAACTTCCCGCAACACATATTGAGCTTAAATGTTTGCCATATCCCATTTTATGTGCTAACCATAAAGAGTGTGCACCTGCATTTACCACTACATAATCCGCACTAAGTGAAATTTTGTTTTTAGTTTCAAGAAAAAATTTATCTCCTACTTGCTCGATGCTAATAACTTCAGAATTTAGATAAGTATCACAAATTTTACTCTCTTTTTTGGCATTTTCCACCAAACTAACACTCATCGCACCATAATCAATACTCGTATAAACACCCTCTTTAATCCCCATAGCTACAATATTTTCAGGACGAGGTTTTGCATTTTCATCAAAAACAACTCTTGGCTCTATCTCTTTTAATGCATGTTTATCATAAAGTTCAAGATAAGGAAATAGTGATCTAAATTTACTAAAACGCTCTTTTATCTCATCAACTTCTTTATCTCCAACACCCATAGCTATCTTTTGAGTCGGAAATATAAATTTATCAATATACCCATTTCTAATACAATAATTTACCACCATATCAGCGCTTTGCTTTACTATAGCTGCTTTTTCATAAGTATAGTTTGTTTCGATATCACCACAATGAATGGTCTGAGAATTTGAGGTTGATTTTGAATTTAGTGTAGAAAAACCTGCATATTTTGCAACCAAAGCGATATTTTTAATATCAGTATATCTAGCCAACATATAAGTAAGAGCGCACCCACTTATACCTGCCCCTATAACGATAACTTCATAATGTTTCTCTTGCATCTTACCTCTCCTAAATTCTATTATTTGGTTAAGTATAACCTAATGCAACTAAAAATTTGTATAAATTCGTAACACCTAAACGTATTAAATAAATTTTCAGCTAATTTAATGTATAAATTTGATAAAATTCATACTCAAAGGATAAAAAATGGCTAAAAAATTTATAGACGTAATGGATACAACTTTCAGAGATGGTTTTCAAAGTGTCTTTGGAGCTAGAGTTTTAATGAATGACTTCCTACCTGCTGTTGCTGCAGCAAAAGAAGCTGGTATCACTCATTTTGAATTTGGTGGAGGTGCTAGATTTCAAAGTCTTTTTTTCTACCTAAATGAGAACGCTTTTGACATGATGGATAACTTTCGCGAAATAGTTGGCGTTGATGCAAATCTACAAACTCTTTGCCGTGGCGTAAATACAGTAACTCTTGATACAGGAAGCAAAGAGATGATCGATTTACACTCCAAGCTCTTTAAAAAACATGGCACAACAACTGTTAGAAATTTTGATGCTTTAAACGATGTAGAAAACTTACGTTACAGCGGTGAAAGCTTAGTTCGCCACGGTTTAAAACATGAAGTAGTTGTAACCATGATGGATCTGCCACCAGGCTGTAAAGGAGCTCATGATGCAGAATTTTACGAAGGAGTTTTAAAGAAAATTCTAGATAATGAAATACCTTTTGATAGTGTATGTTTTAAAGATGCCAGCGGAACAAGCAGTCCTAAAAAAGTTTATGAAACTATCAAAAAAGCACGTAAAATCTTACCAGCAAACACCCATATTAGACTTCATACTCATGAAACTGCTGGAGTTAGCGTAGCATGTTATTTAGCTGCTCTTGAAGCTGGAGCTGATGGTATAGATCTAGCAGCATATCCTGTAAGTGGTGGCACAAGCCAACCTGATATATTAACTCTTTTACATGCTACAAAAGGTGAAAACTACGACCTTGGAGGGCTTAACCCTGAGAAAATTTTAAAATATGAAGAAGTTTTATCTGAATGCTTAAAAGATTATTTTATACCACCTGAAGCAACTGAAGTAAGCCCTATTATCCCATTTTCACCTATGCCAGGTGGAGCGCTTACTGCAAATACTCAGATGATGAGAGACAATAACATCTTAGATAAATTCCCTGAAGTAATTAAAGCTATGCGTGAAGTTGTAGAAAAAGGAGGTTATGGCACGAGCGTAACTCCTGTTAGTCAGTTTTACTTCCAACAAGCTTTTAACAACGTTATGTTTGGCCCATGGCAAAAGATAGCAGAAGGATACGGAAAAATGGTTCTTGGCTACTTTGGCAAAACACCTGTAAAAGCTTATGAAGAAGTTATAGCTTTAGCTAAAAAGCAACTCGGACTTAACCCGACTACTCGTACAGCCATTGAAATAGCAGATGAAGATCACAGTAAAAGTATAGAATTTGCTAAAAGCATACTAGAAAAAGAGGGCATAGAGACAAGTGATGAAAATATTTTCATCATGCTAGCCTGCAAAGATAGAGGTATAAAATTTCTAAAAGGACACGGTGAAGTTAAGATAAGAAAAGGTGTTAATCTCAACAAAACTTCTACTAAACAAGGTGATTATACTATAGTTGTAAATGGCATAAAATACAACACCTCAGTCGCTTATGGTCATGATGCACATATCGAAGTTGTGGATGTTTTTAAAGCAGATGAGGATACTACAAACAAAAGAGCTGTCTCAGAAGATGATATACTTTCTGAGATTTCAGGAAATGTATATAAAATACTAATTAAAGCAGGTGAAAAAGTTAAGCAAGGTCAACCTATCATTGTGCTTGAAGCTATGAAAATGGAGATAGAAATAACAGCAAAAAAAGATGGCATTATAAATGAAGTTTTCGTAAAAGTTGGTGACGCGATAGAAAGTGGCGAGCCTCTAGCTAAATACTAAATTTAGGGCGGAAATACCCGCCCTAACGCTAATCCCTATAAAAAAACACCATTTTTAATATAATAACTAACTGGATAACTACTTAAAATAATGCATAGAGCCAAATTTGACGATATAGAAAGTTTATAAAAAAATGCCTTTTGCTCTGAACCTAACATCTTTAAAATTAATATAAAAAATCCAGGAAGCGTACCTAAAAATATAAGTATATATATAAGATATCCTATATACCCATAATCCGCTTGAAGCAAGCAATACGGACATTTATGAGTAGGTAATTCATAAACATAAGTTGAAAAAAATCGTATCAATGCTTGCCACGTTAACACCATAAATAAAGGTGAAAAAATAGATAAAAATAGATCTTTTTTAAACCAAGCTGATAAAATAACCCCTATAAAAAGAGTGTAAAAAAGAGTAACTATAAATTTATCACTTTGCCAAAATTTACTCTCTTGTGTTATTACGTTTGAGAAAAGATTGCTACAACAATCTACCGGCCTATCAAGCGAAATCCCTTTAAAATGCATAAATTCCAAAACAAACTCAAGAATTAAAAGCAAAAAAAGCGGTATAAAAAGTCTAAATTTTAGCCTTAAAAATTTAGAATCTAGAGTTTTAGAGTCTTCATAATGTATAAGCAACCATCCGCAAAGTAAAAAAAGAATTATAATCTTTAAAAAAAACATCGGCACACCATAATTCGTAGCACTTACTATACCAGCTGAACACATCGCACCTGGAACAAAGCTACTCATCATATCCATAGTCCATATAAAATACAAAAAAAGAGGAAGTTTAACTACAAGCATAAAAGCTATGATAGTTGATACAAGATAACCATTTTTAGCCAAATTAAATTGCTCTGTTGTAGCTAAATTTTTGTCATATCTTCTAGCTATATTTATAGCAAAAACAAATCCAACTGCCCCAAGCAACAAAAGCGCTATCTCAACTATAAAAAGTGTTAAAACATAACTCATTTATGCTCTTTTCTCAGATCATAAAACTCATCTGCTATCCCACTTTCTAACAAAAATGGATCATGTGTTGATATCACTATCGTTCGCCCTTTCATCTCTTTAAAATATACAAGAAGCTCTTTACTTAAAGCTGCATCTAAATTTGCAGTAGGTTCATCTGCAAGAATGATTTTAGGGTCATTTATAAGAGCTCTTATGATAGCAACTCTTTGCTGTTCGCCACCACTTAAACTCTTAACCAAAGTTTTCTCTTTGCTACTTAAATGAAATTTGTTTAAAAGTTCACGTCCAAATTCCCTAGCATCTTTGCGTTCAGGTAAAGTTGGGATAAGAATGTTATCTAACACACTTAAAGTCGGTATAAGGTTAAAGTTTTGAAATATTATGCCCAAATTTTCACGTCTAAATTTTGAAGCAAATTTAATAGAAAGCTGAGTTATATCTACACCATCGACTATTATACTCCCTTTTGTTGGTTTATAAAGTCCTGCGATAAGTCCTAAAAGTGTACTTTTGCCACTCCCGCTTATGCCTTTTAAAAAAAATGTTTCGCCTCTTTTTATGTTGAAATTTATATCTTCTAAAGCTTTAAATTCACTTGATTTACCCTCATTAAAAAGCTTAGAAACACCATTTATTTTTATCATTTAACCTACCTTAATATTTCGCCCGCATCAGATGACGCAACTTTCCACGCTGGAATAATACAAACTGCTATATATAGTGGCACAGTGGTAAAAAACAGAAGTGACATAAGTTTAAAATCAACACTAAACATAAGTTCATGTGTAAATTTAAAAGGATCATTTCCACTAAAAACAGAGATAAGTATAGGCGCACCTAAACCGTAAACATAAAATATCGCGACAATTACACCTATTAAAAATGCCATAACTGACATGATAACGGCCTCGGTAAGCTTATATCTTATGATATGCGAAATTTCCCATCCGATCGCTTTGAGTATACCTATTTCTCGTCTTTCTTCACTTCTTAGTCCACTAGCTTTATCATATAAAATGATAGCATAAGCAACAAACGCAACCATTAAAAGTAGTAAAAACCATCCACTTTTATAGTCATAAAGTAGCTGATAGTCTTGAAGCATTTTATATTTAGTTGTAACTTTAAGGCTTGGATCACTTAGATGAATTTTACCTGCTGTAAGTTCGCTTTCTTCACTATTTGGCACTCTTACAACAAAATCAGTAAAAAAAGGCTCTGGAATTCCTAAAATTTGACGAGTTACATTTTCATCTAAGAGAATTAAATCTCCATTTTCAAGACTATTTTTAAATTTAAACTCTCCTCCAACTCCAACTTTTATCATTCTGCCATCATAAGTAAAAAAAGGAACTCCTCCGTACGTATTGATATCATCTTCAAAAAAATCCAAAACTTCAGGTGAAGCTATCATTAAATTTTTGTTCTCAGGAAAAGTTTCAGCAATAACTTTTATCTCATCTTGGTAGTAGTCATTAAATGACTTAACGCCAAAAAGAGTAAGATAAACTCCATTTCGTTCGAAATAATACTGTCCCCAAACTCTGCCTTCTATACTTGATATGCTTGGATACTCCCAAAATTTATCCATATCACTACTATTTATAAGAGCATTTCGCCCACCTATACTTTTTTGAACGATAATCTCAGGAAAATTTTTACTTATAGTTTTATACTCTAAATTTAGAGAATTTGCTATCATCATACCCGAACTTAAAAGAAAAACTAAAAAACTAAATATACATATAAGGGCCAAATTTTTATACCCATATCTTGTAATACTTGAAAGTGTATAGTCAAATATACTTCTCATCTTTGTCCTTCTAAATTTATATCTACTAAATTTGAGTTTATAAATCAGCTCTATCTCTTTGCCTAAAAGCAGGATGAGTGCTATAAGCTTGATTTATACCATGAGCATAAGGGTGTCTTTGGTGTGGAGTTTGAGTATTAAACGCAAAATTAGTCATGCTTGTAAACTTTACTATTTTATCTTTGCTTTCAATATTATACTCCTTAGTGTCAAAATAAACTATCTCAAAAACTAAAACTAAAAGAGAAAAAAGAGAAAATATATAAAATTTAGATCTTTTACTATTCACAATTTTTACCCTCTAAAAGCAGCATCACACACTCATCTATCTGATCAAAAGTATAGATATCTCGTCCTCTATGCTCCAATTTAAACTCCGTAGCTGTATCTAGGTTAGAAAATGGCACAAGCTCATAACCCATCGGCCCTAAAACATCACTGCCTAAAACAAAAAATGCCTCTTTTATATCTATCATATTGCCTGTATAATAATCCGTCACATATCCTTTTTCGAATTTAAAATCTAAATTAGCATAACGCCCTGAGTTGAAGTAAAATTTCATAGCATCTTTTACCCCATCAAAAACTAAACGCTTTTTACTATCAAGCTCTCCAAAAACAACTGCCCAACGTGGATACTTATAGACAAACATGCCACAAACTGGGCATTTTTCATCATCTTTTGCACTAAATTTTATAGCCTCACCACTTAAATTTGCCCATAAAAAATTTGTAACTAAACTAGCTTTTCTATCATCTAAAATTTTGCCATTTTCATCGGTGCAAACTCTAAAAACCTCTCTTTTAAGATCACTTATATAAGCGAATTTAGATGTGGAAATTTTAGGGCAAAAAGTTTTATAAATTCTCTCTCCCATAGGATAAAATTTCTTCAAATTTTTATACTTTAAAGATAAAATTTTAGAACTCTCTAACTCATAAGCTACGTCAAATGCATCATTTAAACTCATTAAATTTGAACTAACTCTCAAAGCGTCTTCTTCTTTGTTAAATGCATAAATTTCATCACCATCTAAAACATAATGTACTAAATTTGCATCTACAAACTCGCCACTTATCAGCTCTTTTACTTTTATACTACTAAAAAGCAGATCTTCACTCATAGCATGATGCGCAAGTTCGCCTAAACTGCAATACATTAGCTCTTTGCCACTAACATTTAAAGCAATATGTATGGTTTGATTGCATTCATCTAAATCCTTAGCACTAAAATCGCTAAAATTCTCCGCTGTAGATAAAGTTAAGATTAAGTTAAGAAGTAATAAAAGTCTAAATAAATATCTCATAATAGTTAGCATTATAGCTTAGAAAATTTAAATATCACCTTAAAACAGCAAAAGTTCAACTAAATATTTATACTTATATAGTGATATATATTATGCTTAAAAGCACAAAACAGAGCGAGATTAAAAAATTTAATAAAGACAAAAACCTCTAAAATAATTTTATAAACTAGTACAATCAAAACTTTATAAACATAGCTAGATAACAAAAAGCTTTTTTTAGCCTATCTGTTATCTGCATGAAATTTTAAGAAAGGTTATATGCTTTGGCTAAACTTTAGCTATAAGCTCTATCTCGACTTTTACATTTTTTGGTAATTTTGAAACCTCTATTGTACTTCTAGCAGGTTTATGCTCACTAAATTTAGCGCCATAAACTTCATTAACAACATCAAAATCTCCCATATCGCTTAAGAAAATAGTCGTTTTAACAGCATCTTTAAAACCAAGTCCTGCTTGACTTAAAATAGCTTCTAAATTTGCTAAAACTTGCTTAGTTTGGCTCTTGATATCTTCTCCTGCCAACTTGCCATCTGCTGTAAATGGAATTTGTCCTGAGATAAATAAAAAACCATTTGCTTCTATGGCTTGTGAATATGGTCCAATAGCCCCTGGTGCTTTGTTTGTGCTTATAACTTTCATCTTTTCTCCTTTACTTTTTAAGCTATTATACCACTTTATTTAAAAAATAATATCTCTTGAAATAATACTAAAAATAAGTCTAGCTGCAAAAAACAGAAGTATAGCCGCTGAAGAATAAGATAAAATTTTTACAAATTTAGAACTTAGCTTGTTTCGGCTCTTATAGATAAGAAAAGGAAAGCTAAGTATCCATGATACGATTCCTACTATAAGACCTAGAGCCGTTATAAGAAAATTATTATTTCCACTTGCCACGATTGTAGCCATGCTAAACCAAAAAACTATAATATAAGGGTTGGTTAAATTTATTAAACACCCCTTTACAAATATCCTAAAATGCCCACCAAGCTCAACTTTTTGAGTTTTAACCTCTTGATTTGCTCCTCTTATAATCCCAACCGCCATATAAGTTAAAAAACACGCTCCAAAGATGCTTATAACAGTCATTATAGTTGGTGTGTTAAAGATATGTAAAACACCAAAACTAAGAAGTGTTAGATAAAAAACATCCGTTGCCATAGCGCCAAGACCCAAAGCTAGTGCTTTTGAGTAGCTATGAAATGCATATGACATTATTAAGATATTAAGTGGACCTATGGGCACAGCAGCACCAAGACCTAGTAAAATTCCGCTTATAAACGACTCTAACATCTCTTCTACAACCTTACAACTTTTGAGCCAAAACCACCTTCATTTGGCAATCCATCACGAAATTCTACCACATTTGGATGCGTAATTAAAAATTCTTTAACTACACTAGCTAACTTTCCAGTGCCTATACCATGTCGTATTA
>JAAYFN010000054.1 GCA_012728225.1 Campylobacter sp. | reverse complement strand
TAATGGTATAGCTTGAAGAACTGGTTTTACCCGACCAGCGAGCTTTTAACACCCTGTACCCAAAACGTGAAAAAAGGTCATGTGCATTAGGACAATTTATTCTATGAATTTTTATACCCTGAGAAGATACAAAACCAAAAATATCATCCCCATATATTGGATTGCAACATTTAGCCAGCTTATAATCGACTCCCGTAAGGTTTTGATCAATAATCAGTTCATCCCCACTTGTGTGCTCAATCTCAGACTTTTTTAAGGTAAACTCCCCTGCACTAACGGTTGAATGTGAGTCCTTAACCTCGTTGCTCTTGCTTTCAATCTCAAGATACCGGTCAATCACCCAGTTGATATCATTTTTACCATTTGCAATATCTATATAAAAATCCGTAACCGTCTTATATCTAAGCTTTTTTATCAATTGCATCAGATAAGAATCTTCCAGCTCAATCTTCCGGTTTTTCATCCTACGCGAAAGAGTTTCCTTGGCTATATCAACCTGTTTACTTGCCTCCTCTTTGAGTAACTGACGTATCTTTGTCTTTGCTTTAGATGTCACCACACTATTAAGCCAATCTTGTTTGGGCGTTTGATGCGATGATGTATTAATTTCAACCTGATCGCCACTTTTGAGCACATGTTTTATGGGTACATTTTTACCATTTACCCTTCCTGACATACAAGTAGCTCCAAGCTTTGAATGTATCGAAAATGCGAAGTCTAATACTGTTGCCCCTTTTGGCAGCTTAAACAGATCGCCTTTTGGTGTAAAAACAAAAATCTCCTCATCATACAAATCGAGTTTAAAATCAGACAATTTCTGAGACAGGTTTGTCTCTTTATCATCAAGCGATTCTCTAAGTGATTTAAGCCAACCTTCGAGACCCGATTCTCCCTTTAAACCTTTATATTTCCAGTGAGCCGCCAGTCCACGCTCAGCAATATCATCCATCCGCTTAGAACGTATCTGAACTTCAACCCATTTAGACTCCGGTCCCATAACAGTTATATGAAGCGACTCATAACCATTGCTTTTTGGTATTGATAGCCAGTCCTTAAGCCTCTTAGGATTAGGTTGATACATATCTGTTATTATGGAATAAACCTGCCAACACTGAGCTTTTTCTAACTCTAAAGGAGCATCCAGTATTATACGAATTGCGAAAAGATCATATATGTTTTCGAACTCAATTTTTTGTTTTTTAAGTTTATTAAAAATTGAATTGATAGATTTTGTGCGACCCTTTATATCATATTTAAACTCTGTGTTATTCAACCGCTCTTTTACAGGCTCAATAAATTCCTGAATATATTTATCTCTCGATCGTTTTGTTTCATTAAGTTTTCCCGCAATAAAATCATAAGTTTCTCTGTCGGTATATTTTAATGATAGATCTTCGAGCTCCGATTTTATTGTATAAAAACCTAATCTGTGTGCCAGTGGTGCATAAAGGTAGGTTGATTCTACCGACAAATCAAGCTTCTCTGAACTTGTTGACGACTTTACCTCTCTCATCATCCTAAGATGCTGAGCTATCATTATAAATACAACCCTAATGTCTTCTGCAATTGATAGCAATAGTTTTACATAATTTTCCGACTCAACAGCTGATTTTTTATCACTGAATTCACTGATTTTTAGTAGTCCATTGAGTATTACAGAAGTATCATTACCAAAGTCGGTTTTAGCTTTTTCAACAGAATAACCACCATTTAACACAGGATGAACAAGCAACACAGCGCATACAGACGACTGTTTAAGTCCAATCTCATCAATAACTATCAGAATAGTTCTAATATCCGCCCAAAGTTCATTTATAATATCTTCACGAGTGTCTTTATCATAGGAGTTTACATAATTCAAAAGAACCTTTTTAAGCAATCCTGTTTTTTTAGTATCCCACTCATCCCGAAGAATTGAATATATTTTTTTATAATGAACTAAAAAATCGACTTCCTTTTTATCCTGAATTTTGGTCATACACGTTTCTGGTAAAAAAATCTTCAACTTAATTTCATCTATCGCAAAAATGAATTAACTTTAAGACATAAATAAATATAGCATAGCAAATTTAATAATTAAAAAATTAAAAAAGTGCTTATTAATATGATTTTAGATAAGTCATTGTCTGTATAT
>JAAYFN010000053.1 GCA_012728225.1 Campylobacter sp. | reverse complement strand
TCTTTATACTCAAAATATAGTTCATTTATAGCTTTAAGATTTTTAACTTCTATAAGTTGGTTTTGGAATTTAGACTGCTCATTTGCATCCTCAACCATATCAACTAAAATGATTAAATCCATGATCCACCATAAAGCCCAAATAAATAAAATAAAGATAGCGCCACTTATCAAAGCTATAAATTTACCGCCCCAAAAAAGCACGATCTGTACAAGACCACTTTTTATATTGCCACAATAAATTCTATGAACTCCGCCTCCAATAGGAGCAAAAATAAACAAAAGAGTATAAGCACTTAAAGCTTTTTTCATATCTTTCTCCTCTTTAAATAGCTACATAAAACCTGGATAAATATTATAGCAACTGCTAAATTTATCATCACATCAGCGAAGTTAAATACCGCAAATTCAAACCATTTGTGCCAAAAAACATAATCAACAACCCCAGGATGCAAAAAACGATCTATTAAATTTGACATGCCTCCACCTAAAAGTAAAGCAAATGCAAGCCAATGAGCTTTTAGCAGAGTTTTTTCATAAAGTAAATAGATAAAAAGTCCTCCTAGTATCAAAACTCCAACTCCTTTTAAATACTGGCCCAAAAATGAAAACATTGAAAATGCAACACCTGTATTATAGGTAAGGACAAGACTCAAATACTCACCCTCCCATCCAAATCCATTCAAAAATAGTTGCTTTATAGCTTGATCTGTTACTATCACAAAAGCAAAAACTGCTAAAAATTTAAACCAAAATTTAACCATTTAAAGCTTTTTTAAAAAATTCTTCTGTCTCTTGCATTCTCTTTGATAACAAATTTTCATCTTCGCCCTCTAAAAGAAGTCTTATAACTTTTTCGGTTCCTGAGTATCTAAAAAGTGAGCGAATATTGTCATCTTTAAGGCTATTTTCAAACTCTTTTAACCCCTCTATTTTGGAGAGTTCTTTTTTCTCTAAGATTTTTAAATTTTTTAAAATTTGTGGATATGACTTTAACTTTAAGGCTAGCTCACTCGCGGTTTTTTTCTCAGCCAACATGCACGCACTAAACTGCAATGCGCTAGTGATGCCGTCGCCTGTTTTTGCATAATCAGCAAAAATGATATGCCCGCTTTGCTCTCCACCAAAATTTAACTCATGCTCTCTCATTGTTTCAAGAACATATTTATCTCCAACTTTACTTCTTAAAAGTTCAATATCATGACTTTTAAGCATATCCTCAAGACCTTGATTACTCATCACAGTAGCAACAATTTTATTTTTAGATAATTTATTATTTTTTTTCAGATATATCGCTAAAATTCCTAAAAGTGCATCACCATTTATCACCTGACCATTCTCATCAACCACAGTAAGTCTATCAGCATCCCCATCAAATGCAAATCCAACGTCAGCTCTAAGTTTTTTAACCTCATTTGCTAGATCTTCAGGATGAAGTGCGCCACAATCATTATTTATATTTTGACCATTTGGCTTATCGTGGATTACAAAAACATCTGCGCCCAACTCTTTAAAAACAGTTGGTGCCACTTTGTAGCTAGCTCCATTTGCTGTATCTAACACAACCCTTAAAGAGCGTAAATTCTCACTTTTAGGGAATGAATTTTTTATATGAACGATATAACGTCCTATCACATCATCTACACGTTTAGCAGCGCCTATATCCATATACTGTTTTCTTGCTTGATTGATAAGATCTTCATCGTATAAAATTTCCTCAATCTTTGCCTCTTCACTCTCATCAAGCTTAAAACCTTTAGAGTCGAAAAATTTTATACCATTATCATAGTAAGCATTATGCGATGCGCTTATCATTATCCCAGCATCACATCTCATATCTTCGGTCAAAAATGCTACAGCAGGAGTTGGCATAGGGCCTATTTGACGGACATTATATCCTATACTTGTAAGTCCTGCGACTATAGCAGTTTCTATCATATAGCCACTTCTTCTTGTATCTTTTCCCACTAAAATCATATTTGTTTGCGAAGTTTTTCTAAAATAAATTCCAGCTGCCATCGCAATACGTATGGCAAGCTCGGCTGTTAGCTCTTTGCCTGCTTTTCCCCTAACCCCATCAGTTCCAAAATATTTCATAATAATCCTTGTATAGATTTGCAAATTTTAGCGTATTTTAGCAAACAAATACTAAAGAGTAAATTTAGGTTAAATTATACTTAAATTCAGCTAATTTTAAAATAAACTTCTGTATAATCACCCTCTTAAACTATTTATAAAAAAGGTGAAAATATGGCAAACCATAAATCAGCTGCTAAAAGAGCTAGGCAGACGATAAAAAGAACAGAGAGAAATAGATTTTACCGCACAAGAGTTAAAAATCTCACAAAAGCGGTAAGAGAAGCTATTGAAGCGGGCGATAAAGAAGCAGCAGAAGTTGCACTAAAAGCAGCAAACAAAGGAATTCATAGTTATGTAAGTCGTGGAGCACTTAAAAAAGAGAGTGCATCAAGAAAAGTAAGCCGTCTTGCAAAAGCAGTAAATTCGATAGAAACTAAAGCAGAGTAAATTTGCTAACCAATAAACTTAGGCCTTTTGTAGAGAGATATGCTCAGATAAGCAAGCAACTCATTAGTCCTGAAGTTATTAGTGATATATCTAAGATGACTGAGCTTTCAAAAGAGCAAAGCAACTTAGAAGAGATAAACAACGCCGCAAAAGAGTACTTTGAGATAGAGAAAAATATCAAAGAAAACAGCACTTTAATCTACGATGAAGAACTTGGCGAACTCGCAAAAGAAGAGCTTAAAAATTTAGAAAGTAGAAAAGAAGAGCTTATAAATGAGATCAAAATTCTCCTTATTCCAAAAGATCCAAATGACGAAAAAAACATATTTCTAGAGATAAGAGCTGGCACAGGTGGCGATGAGGCCGCTCTTTTTGCTGGTAACTTAGCTGGCGCATATATGAGGTATGCAGAACTTAGAAACTATAAGGTTGAGATAGTTTCACAAAGTGAGGGTTCAGCTGGTGGTTATAAAGAGATAATCCTTCTTATTAAAGGCAAAGGAGCTTATTCACGCCTGAAATTTGAAGGAGGAACTCACAGAGTTCAAAGAGTTCCTGAAACTGAAAGTCAGGGTAGAGTTCACACATCAGCTATTACAGTTGCTATTATGCCTGAAGCTGAGGATGGTGATATAGAACTAAATATGAATGACCTCAAAATAGATGTTATGCGTAGTTCAGGGCATGGCGGGCAGTCTGTAAATACAACAGATAGTGCTGTTAGGATAACTCACCTTCCAACAGGAATCGTTGTCACAAATCAAGACGGTAAAAGCCAACACAAAAACAAAGATGCGGCCTTAAAAGTTTTAAAAGCAAGACTTTTTGATATACAAGAGCAAGAGCGCTTAGAAAAAGAGCGCATTGAACGAAAAGAGCAAGTTGGGACTGGAGATAGAAGTGGGAGGATTAGAACTTACAATTATCCTCAAAACAGAATTTCAGATCACCGCATAAATTTAACACTTTACAGACTAGATGCAATTATGGCTGGGGGTCTATTTGATGAGATAATAGATCCGTTAATTACATCTTATCAATCCAAAATGATGACAGACGAGTAAAATTTTGTTATAATAGTTAACTTTATAAAGGAGCTAATTATGAGTAAAATAATCATATGCGTAGATAAAAACCCTCTAAACAGATCCGTTATAGACCACGGGCTAAGTATCGCAAAAAATTTAAGTAAAGATGTTGTTTTTCTAAGAGTTATAAAAACCCCACTTTTTACTCCAAATTTTATGGGCTTAGCAGCTGGCGGACTCGTGGTAGGAAGCGAGATGGCGTGCGATCTTGAAGAGTTAAAACCTACAAAAGATCAAATTGATGAATCAGAGAAAATTTTAAGTGCGGCACTTAAACAGGCTGAAAATTCAGGTGTAAAAACCACTACAGATCTTGAAAGTGGCGATCTTATCGACATTCTTATAAATTACGAAGATGCATTTTTAATAGTTTCAGCAGTCAAAGATGAGAGTGAAGAGATAGAAAATAATATCATAGCATTAGTTAGAGAGACTAAAATTCCGATACTTTTTGTAAAAAGTGAATTTAAAGCGCCTAAATCAGTCATGGTAGCTTACGATGGAAGCGAAAACGCTAACAAGGCACTAAACACACTTAAAAACAGTAAAATTTTTGGTGAAAATTTAGAGTATCATATAGCAAACGTAAACGATAACACTGAAAAAGCATCCAAAATTTTAGCAGACGCTAAGGAAATTCTAAATGGCGAAAATGCTACTTTTGTTATATTAAGTGGAAATGCTGCTGATGAAATTATAAAATATAGAAGAGAGCATGAACTTGATATCTATGTACTTGGCTCATACTCAAAAGGTATCTTTAGAACTCTGCTTTTTGGTAGCACCTCTAAAGATATAGTTCAAAATTCACTGGTCTCTGTTTTTGTCGTTAGTTGATGAAATTTTAAGAACACTTTTAGGTGAGAAATTAGTAATAGTTGTAGAACTTCTTTGTCAAAAAGCTGATAAAAGAGGTTTTATAACTTTAACAATGGCTGAAATTTGCGAACTTGCCAACGTAAGCAAACCTACATTGATTAAAATTTTTAAGCTCTTAGAAAAAAAGAAGATACTAAAACGTATCAAAAATGGAGTCTATAAACTAGAAATTTATCATGAAAATAGCCAATAAACAAAATCTAAGTATCTCTAAATAAAACTCTTTTAAACACCATAATGATAAAGAAAAAAACTGAAGCTACCATAATGATAGTTGCGCCGCTTGTAAGATTAAATTTATAACTGATAAACAACCCTAAGATACAAAAACTAGCTGAGATGATAGAAGAGACAAACATCATCTCTCCAAGTCTTTTACTAAAAACTTCAGCTATATATGGCGGTATAGTCATAAGTGCTATAACAAGGATAAGCCCTACAACTTGTATCGTAGCAACCACACAAAGAGCAGTTAATCCTACAAGTAAATAGTAAAAAAGCCTTGAGTTTACACCCCTTAAGCTTGCAACCTCAAAATCAAAACTTATAGCACAAAACTGCCTATAAAAAAGCACCACAACAGCTACTATCAAAACATCAATAAACGAAATAAATTTAATAGTTTGGCCATCTATGGTTAAAATAGAACCAAAAAGATAGCTCATAAGATCTGCACTATATCCAGGCGCTAGATCTATTAAAATAATTCCAAGAGCCATGCCAAATGCCCACATAGCGCCTATAATAGAGTCAAAACGCTCTTTATCTTTTAAAGTCATAAAGGCTATCAAAAAAGCTATTAACAAAGTAAAACTTGTAGCTCCAAGAAGCGGTGAAAATCCAAAAAATATAGCCATACCTACACCACCATATGCACTATGTGATATACCACCAGCTATAAAAGTCATGCGATTTATAACTACCAACGAACCGATTATCCCACACGCTATACTAACCAAAATTCCGCCCAAAAAAGCATTTTGCATAAATGTATAACTTAAAATTTCTTGCATGAACACTCCTTTAGGATAAGCTCAACATCACAAAAATGATGATGATTTTTTTCTAAATGGTTTAAAAAGCTATCTTTTGCATCTATATCGATATCATGCATGATCAAATTTTTAGAAACATATGCTACTTTTGTAGCGTAGTGAACAGCTATGTTTATATTATGACTTATAACAACAACTCCTACACCTTGTTTATTTATACCCTTGAGTAAATCATAAATCTCAACTTGCCCTCTTGTATCGATGCTTGCTGTTGGCTCATCCAAAAAAAGTATCTTTGCACTGCTGCAAAGTGCTCTTGCTATATAAACTCGCTGTCTTTGCCCGCCACTTAAATTACTTATACGTCTATCATAAAAATCCATCATACCAACAGTTTTAAGAGCGCTCATCGCTTCATCTTTGTCTTTTTTAGTATAAAATCCAAATCTTTTTTTATCTACCATGCCCATAAGAACAACCTCTAGCGCACTTATAGGAAAAGCTTTATTTACAGGGATATCTTGTGGAACATAGCCAACTTGTTTTGATACTTCTTTAGGATTTTTACCAAGAAGTGAAATTTCACCACTTTTAGGCTCTAAAATTCCAAGCATAAGTTTAAGTAGTGTGCTTTTTCCGCCTCCATTTGGGCCGATGATTGCTAAAAAGTCCTTGCTTTTATAGCTAAAATTTATATCTTCTAAAACTAAATTTTCATCATACCCAAAATTTAAATTTCTAACCTCTATCATAAAACTCCTATAAAAAGCTATTATTTAAAATATTTTTCAAAAATTTTAACTATCTCCTCGCTTTGCTTAAGCCAATCTTCACAAAGATGATCTACTTCTACAACTTCAGAGTTTGTCTGATCAGCTATAGCTTTAGCTGATTTTTTAGAAGCCCAAGGAGAGACAAAGACAACTTTTATATTCTCATCTTTTATCTGTTTAATCAATCGCTTCAAATCCGCTGGTTTTGGCTCTTTGCCTTCGGTCTCGATAGGAATTTGCTCTAACCCATATCTAGCAGCAAAATATCCCCAAGATGGATGATAAACCGCAAATTTATTGCTTTTAAGACCACTTAATCTACTTTTGATATCCGCATCCAACTCATCGAGTATATTACTAAATTTCTCTAAATTTCTAGCATATAGTTCACTGTTTTTTGGGAATTTTTGACTTAATGCTTCGGTTTTATTTTTAGCTTGAATTTTAACTAAAACAGGATCAGTCCAAATGTGTGGATCATCACCATCATGATGATTGATTTTT